>NZ_JBHMIV010000003.1:0-205528 GCF_048060475.1 Nocardiopsis sp. LOL_012
CAGCTGGTTGCCGCCCAGCAGCGAACCGTTGCCCGAAGTGGCCACGTAGTCCGCGCTCTGGTGCACACGGGCCGACTGCTGCTGGCGCTCCGCGGGGGCGGACTGGCGCAGGACGCCCATGTCCACGCTGCGGGAGAGTTCGCCCACGGGCAGGACCGAGGCGTTCTCGGTCGCCTCGTTCAGCAGCTCCATCGCGGCCTCGGCGTCGGAGGCCGTGAAGGCCGGGCTGCTCTGGTGGGAGCGGTAGCCGTGGTCGCCCCCCTTGTCACCGTGGCGGCTGCGGTCGGAGGATTCGCGGACGATCGCGTCGGAGTCGGTGGCCGCCGCCCCGGCGACACCACCGACCGCCCCAACCGCGTTGCCCGCCGCGTTCACCGGCACGTCCAGCTCGGCCACCAGCTGGTTGCCGCCCAGCAGCGAACCGTTGCCCGAAGTGGCGATGTCGCGGTGCGGCTCCTTCACGACGGCGTCCGAGTCGGTGCAGGAGGCCCCGGCGATGCCGAGGACCGCGCCGATCGCGTTGCCGCAGACGTTGACGGGAACGTCCCCGTCGACCACGGCCTGGTTGCCGCCGAGGAGGGAACCGTTGCCGGAGGTGGCCACGTCGCTGTCGGCGTAGGCCGCTCCGGTGCCCAGCGTCACGAAGCCGAATGCCAGCAGCATCGTCTTCGCGGAGGTACTGGCCCACTTGCTCATGCGGGAAGTCCTTTCAGAGAACGAGGTGTTCGGGATGTGCTCGGGCCGCAGGCCGCTCCGCACCCCTGGATGGGGCGCGGGCCTTCGACCGGGGCCGGGGATCGTCCGGTCGGCTCCACACCTGGGCGGTGTGTGTCTGCCGGTCTGGCGAACGCTCGGCGCTCCGTCCCCGCCGGGTGCGGGGCGAACGCTCGGCGCTCCGTCGATCAGCTCCGCTCTGGTTGAGCGATGGCTGGCGTGAACCCCGCGAGCGATACGCGGGACTCACGTCAGCCCCCGGGCCGCGGGCGGCCCGGGCGAGCCGGTCAGGCGCCGGCGCGTCGGCGCACTCCGAGGACGATGAGGGTCATTCCGGCCGCGGCGGTGGCCAGGGCGGTGGCGACCATGCCGATCAGCCCGGAGCCGCCGGTCGTGGCGAGCGCGCCGCCATCGGCCCTGTCCTGCTCGGGGGTGCCGTCCCAGTCCGATCCGCCGGAGGAACCCGGTCCGTCCCCGCCGCCGCTGTCCCCGCCGCCGCCGTCCCCGCCGCCGCCGTCCCCGCCGCCGCTGTCGCCGCCGCCGCTGTCGCCGCCGCCGCTGTCGCCGCCGCCGCTGTCGTCGGAGCCTCCGTCTCCGCCGCCGCCATCGCCGCCATCGCCGCCGCCGTCTCCACCGTCCCCGCCGTCTCCGCCGTCGTCAGAGCCTCCGCCGCCACCGTCGTAGCCGTCACCCGGGGTCTCCCCTCCGTCACTCGGCCCGTCCGGGGACGAGGCCCGGCCGTCGACCGTCTCGGCCTCACCCCCCAGGCAGGCGGCCCCGGTGACACCGACGACGGCGATGGCGTTGCCGCAGACGTTGACGGGGGCGTCCAGGTCGAGAACGAGCTGGTTACCGCCGAGGAGGGAACCGTTCCCGGAGGTGGCCACGTCGTCGGCGTGGACGCCGGTGGCGGTAGCGGTGAGGAACCCGGCCGCCATGAGGGCGGTGAGGCGTGCGGAGGCCGTGTAGGGCATGGGATGTCCTTCGGTCGACGAGAAAGAAGAGGTGTCTGCTGCTCGTGGACCGCGGACGGCGGCTCCCAGCCCGATCAGGCGAAGGAGGGGGCGCCCACCGGAAGTCGGTGGGGCGGTCGCGCACAGGGGCGCACGGACCGGCCGCGGTCGAAAGCGCGGCTAGTCAGGGGAGAAGGAGGGGTCGTCCGCGGCGTCGCGGACCACCAGGGTGGGGTCGCCGGGAAGGGCGACCCGGTGGGCCTGGGGGACGAAGTACAGGTCCCTGGCCATGAGGTATCCGGCCGCGCCGGGCGCGGGGAAGGACGGAGCGGACGAACCGGTCGCGTCGGCGGCCGCCGAGTGCGGCGAAGCGCCGGGAGCGGGGTGCACGCGGTCGTCGGACCGCTCGTCGTGGGCGGTCCGGGCCACCTCGTCGCGGGCCGCCTCCCGAGCGGCTTCGGACGGGAGTCCGCCCGTGGCGGCGGCGGTACCCACGGGCTCCACCGGTCCGCCACCGGTCTCGGCGCCGTCCTGCTGCTCGCCTTCGGGTACCGCGGCGGAGCCACTGGTTCCGGGCGGGGGCAGCTGAATCGGGACCACGTGGGCCACACCGTCGGTCACACTCGCCGGGTCGGTCAACCCGGTGGTGACGGTGTCCACCAGTGCGGTTTCGCCCAGCGATCCGTCGGCGGACTCCACGACGCTGCGTCCGGTGCGGGCCAGACCCCTGACGAGGTCGTCGGCGCCACCTGCGGTGGCGGTACCGACCGTGTCCAGACCGTCCGCGGAGAGCACCGCGGTCGGACGGAGCACGGTGTCGGTGAGCGCCCCCGTGGTCGAGGCGGTCCGAGAAGCGGTCTCGGAGAGCATGGGACGACGGGTGTCGTCGGATGGAGCGCGGTCGGCGTTCCCTGCCGCTTCCTCCGGGAGCCCGACGATCGTGCCGACCAGGCCGCCGGCCTCGGGGCCGGTCTCAGCGTGGGCGACACCGACCCCGGCGAGCCACGCGGCGACGGCGAGGCCCGACAGGAGCAGCAGGCGGAGGCAGGCACCACGGGAACCGAAGGGCACGCGACCGGCTGCGGCCGGTCCCCCCCGCTCCGTGAAAGCCATCGGTGCCCCTTCGATCCCACTGCCACTGTGCGGCCGCGCCGCGCTCACGTGCGGGTGCCGGGCGGCTTCCGCCCTCTGACGCGAGCGGAGCACCTCAGCACCCTTCGACTGACCGCAACATTAACATCACGTTGGGTGATCGCGCACGAGGAAGCGCGCCTCCTTCGGCAGACTTCTCGCTTTCTCCGGACGTCCTGGCCCGACAAAGCAGGACATGGTCAGATCATGTCGATGAACCGGTCCAACACCCGTACACCGAACTGAAGGCCGTCGATCGGGACACGCTCGTCGACCCCGTGGAACATGCCGGAGAAGTCCAGCTCGGGAGGCAGCTTCAGCGGCGAGAACCCGAAGTTGCGCACTCCCAGCTTGGCGAAACTCTTGGCGTCGGTACCGCCGGAGAGGCAGTAGGGCACGGCCTTGGCCCCGGGGTCCTCCGCCAGAAGGGACGCTTGCATGGCGTGGACCAGCCCGCCCTCGAAGGGGGTCTCGACGGCGGGCAGGTGGGCGATGAACTCACGGTCGACCTTGGGGCCCAGCAGCCGGTCGATCTGCTCGAAGTACTCCTGCTCGGTCCCTGGGAGAAAGCGGCCGTCCACCTGCGCGGAGGCCTCACCGGGGATGACGTTGGCCTTGTATCCCCCGTCCAGCACCGTGGGGTTGAGGGTGTTGCGCAGCGTGGCACCGATCATGCTAGCGATCGGGCCGAGCCGAGCGACCGTGGCGTCGACGTCGCCCTCGTCGAAGGCGATCCCGAACTCCTCGCAGATCTCCTCCAGGAACGTGCGCACGGTCGGGGTGAGCCGCACCGGTGCCCGGTACTCGCCCAGGCGCGCCACCGCCGCCGCCAGTTCGGTGACCGCGTTGTCGCCGTTGACCATCGAACCGTGCCCGGCCGTGCCGCGCGCGGTCAGCTTCATCCAGGCGATGCCCTTCTCCGCGGTCTCCACCAGGTAGAGGCGGCGATCGTCCTTCACCGTGAAGGAGAAGCCGCCGACCTCGCTGATCGCTGCGTCGCAGTCGGCGAACAGCTCGGGGTGCTCGGCGACCAGGTAGCGGGCGCCCCACGTCCCGGCGGCCTCCTCGTCGGCGAGGTAGGCCAGCACGATGTCGCGCGGCGGGCGGCGGCCCTCGCGCAACCGCTGCCGCAGCACGGCGAGCACCATGGCGTCCATGTTCTTCATGTCGACGGCGCCTCGGCCCCACACGCAGTCATCGGCGACCTCACCCGCGAAGGGGTGGTGGGTCCAGTCCTCGGCTGCTGCCGGGACGACGTCCAGGTGCCCGTGGATGAGCAGGGGCGGGCGACTGGAGTCCTCCCCCTCGATCCGCGTGACCACGTTGCTGCGGCCCGGGTGCTTCTCGTAGATCCGGGACTCGACGCCCACCTCGTCGAGCTTTCCGGCGACGTACTCGGCGGCCTCGCGCTCACCGGGCCCCGAGTGGTCGCCGTAGTTGGAGGTGTCGATCCCGATGAGCTCCCTGCACAGGTCGACGACCTCGACCTCGGCGGTGCTCAACCCCTGCTCCGGCTCTGCCATCTGTCCAGCTCCCGTCCGGCCTCGCCCTCGTGGCCTCACTGACTGACGTTCCCGAGCCTGTCACACCGCCGCCCGACGGCGGGAAACTGGTTCGTGCCACTTCAGACCTTTGCTATGGTTGTCGTGTCCGGCGGCGAGCTCCGCTGGTCATCACACCGGTCCGGGTGGCGGAATAGGTAGACGCGCTAGCTTGAGGTGCTAGTGGCCGTTAAGGCTGTGGGGGTTCAAGTCCCCCCTCGGACACAGGATTACCCCCATGCAGGGGTACGGGCCCGGCCCAAGCGACTCTACGAGATTGCTCGGCGTCGGGCCTTCGGCGTTCCCTGCCCACACGAGCTCCCACAGCACCGCGTCACAAGGGACCACCAGGTCGCTTCTACGCAGACGCCGGACGATGGGGTTCGGGCCGACCGGGCGAGTGCATCGGCGGCTGTAGCGCCCGATCCGCTGCTCCTTACCGCGTCGCGCTCCACCAGGTTCGGTGCGGCGGTGTGGAAGGGGTCCTGCCGAGTGGAGCCGCGCTTCCATCCCTTGCGCGGGTGCGCACCGGCCAGACCGTTCTCACGCACGAGGCGCTCGACGCGCTTGCGAGATCAGCACACCCCCTGGCAGTGCAGATGGTGCCAGACCCGCGGGGAGCCCCGTAGGTCGGGTCGAACTCGCGGGCTAGGCGGATCTGGGTGATGCCCTCCAACAGTCCGGCGTCCCCCTTGCTTCAGGCGCTGGCACCGATCGGCCTCGTCCCGGCGGATCCAGTTGCGCGGTGCCTCGGGGCGCGTGTTCAGCCGCTCGGCCGGTCGGCCGAAGCTGAAGGGGACCTGGGGTCGGACTCGCGATACAAGCGCACCGCACGCTCGCGCAGGTCATCGGGGTGTCTCCCGGGCACCGCCGCACCAACTTCCCTCCTCGATCTGTCCTTGAGCGAGCCGGACCCGGAAGTCTCCGGACAAACGGGGGAAGCTCAGCACGGGCGTCACGGACGCCGGTCACTTGGGCAGGTCGGCTCCCTCGCTCGTCTTTCGAGGCTCGATCCGGATCCGCGGGAAGGGGCGGCTCCAGCCGACCACGATCCGGTGACCGCCGGCTCTGACGAGGAGGAGGCCGGTCATCGTCGCGGTGACAGCCGCCACCGCTCCGGCCGCAGCAAGGCCAGTCCGGGCTCCGTAGGTGTCGGTGATCCAGCCGACCACCGGAGCGCCGAGAGGCGCGCCGCCGAGGAGGACCATCATGTACAGCGCGGTGACCCGGCCGCGGATGGCCGGGGCAGTGGAGGTCTGCATGGTGGTATTGGTGGTGACGTTGACGACCATGGCGAACAGGCCCATAGGGACCAGGAGCAGCGCGAAGCTCCACAGAGTCGGCGTCACGGCGGCCACGGCCTGCAGTACGCCGAAGGCCAGCGCGGCGAGGAAGGGCAGTCTCCATGTGGCCTCGTGCCGGGCGGCGAGCAGCGCTCCTGCCAGGGAGCCCACGGCGACCAGGGTGTTGAAGAGGCTGTAGGCGCCTGCACCGGCATGGAAGACGTCGTCGGCGAAGGCGGAGAGATGAACGGGGAAGTTGAGCGCGAAGGTACCGAAGAAGCCGACCAGGACAATGGGCCAGAGCAGGTCGGGGCGGCCAGCGACATAGCGCAGGCCCTCACGCAGTTGCCCCTTTCCGCGCGGCGCGCGCTCAACAGCGTACAGTTCGCGACCGCGCATCAGCATCATGCAGACCAGAGGGGCGACGAAGGACACTCCGTTGAAGAGGAACGCCCACCCCGTGCCAACGCCCATGATCAAGAACCCCGCCAAGGCCGGACCGATGAGCCGGGCGGACTGGAAGTTCGCAGAGTTCAGGCCGACCGCGTTGCGCAGCAGTTCCGGGCCGACCAGTTCGGAAATGAAGGACTGGCGCGCGGGGTTGTCGAGCGCGGTCGCCAGGCCCACGGCGAACGCGGCGGCATACACGTGCAGGACGTGGACGTGGCCGGTCAGGGTGAGTACAGCGAGGGCGAGGGCTGTGAGGGCCATGGCCACCTGGGTGGCGAGGAGTACGGGACGTTTGGGCAGGCGGTCGACGAGGACGCCACCGTGCAGGCCGAAGAGCAGCAGAGGCAGGAACTGCAGGGCGGTTGTGATGCCGACTGCTGTCGAGGAACCGGTGAGGCTGAGAACCAGCCAATCCTGGGCGATGCGTTGCGTCCATGTACCGTTGTTGGAGACGACCTGGCCGAGGAAGAACAGGCGGTAGTTCCTCACCCTCAGCGCGGACAGTAGAGAGGCCCTGAGGGGAAGGGCTCCGAACGAATCACGGGTGTCGGGTGTGGGGGTGGAACCGTTTCCGGGTTCCGCACTCAATCGGGTTCGCCTCCTAGTCGTCGTCCGGCTCATACGTCGGCTTTCGTTCCGGTGTGCCGCTCCGTCCCCAACGAGGACGACAGCCTGGGCGGACCGGCTCCGTCAACGGCCGGGCGCGTGTGCGGGGAGTATCCGCGGGTTCGACTGTGGTGGAGAAGATGCGGTCGGCTACATGACCGGGGACGTCACGGGCGCTGAGGTCGAGTCTCGGACCACCAGTGCGGGCCGGTGCAGGATGGAATGACCACTCTCCCCGCCCTCCCCGTCCATGGCCTGGCGCAGCTTGGCGAACGCGGTGGCGGCCATCTCCTCCACCGGCTGCCGCACCGTGGTGAGTGCGGGCATGGCCATACCCGCGAGCATGATGTCGTCGTAGCCGGTCACGGAGACGTCGCGGCCGGCCACGAATCCCGCTTCCCTGGCACCCGCGACGATACCGAGCGCGCACATGTCGTTGATGGCGACGATCGCGGTCGGCGGATGGGGGGAGGAGAGGATTTCCAGCGCGGCGACACGTCCGAGTTCGGCGGTGTCCCGGTCGTCGAAGTCCAGGGTGTCCGCCCCCGACCACACGATTCCGGCTTCCGGGGGCAGGCCGGCGGCCTCGATGGCCTGTCGGAACCCGCTGTGGCGTTCGGCCCTGTTGATGCTGCCGATGGATCCGGACACGAAGGCTAGCCTCCGGTGTCCGAGCTCCAGTAGATGTTCTGTGGCCAGGCGCATTCCAAGCACGTTGTCCGTCCCGATGTTCACCACGTTGTGTGGGTCGCCGGGTTGGGCGGTGCGGTCGAAGGCCACCAGCTTGAGCCCCGCCTCGACGATCGGCGTCACGTGGTCGAGCGACGGGAGCGAGGAGCACAGGACCACGCCACCGATGCCGTCCCCCCAGAGCTGCTCGACGTAGTGGCGCTCACGGTCTTGGTCGCGCTCGCTGTTGCACAGGAGCATGTAGAAACCCTCCGCCAGGGCTGCGGCTTCGAGGTGACGTGCGAACGTGCCCCAGAACGGGTTGGCTACCGACGGCACGATCAGCCCGAGCGTATGGATTCGCCCGGTACGCAACTGCTGGGCGGCCCTGTTGGGCCGATAGCCCAGACGCCGGATCGCCGACTCGACCCGGGCCCTGGTCTCCGGGAGCATCTTGCCGGTCCGGCCGTTGAGCAAATTCGAGACCGTGCTAGGTGAGACCCCCGCTTCCGCCGCCACCTGGTAAATCGTTATTCCACCCACATCCACCCCCCGCTCGCCTTGAAAACTCAAGGTTTCCACGATGTTGACATCAAGTAAGAGTGTTCTTAGTCTCATACATCAATGCACTAGTAAATCGGTGCACCACGATCAACGCAAGTCTCGCCCACCCAGTGCACGTCCCACTGTAGGGAGTCAGTTGTGCGTTCATACCCCTCTTCCCTGTCCAGACGAAGCCTGCTTGGCCTAGGCGCCGCAGCGGTCGCCAGCGCGGCACTGACCGCCTGCGGCGGAGCCGCCCCCGGCGAGTCGGGCGGTGGCAGTGCCGCGCTGCGCCTACTTACGCCGATCTTCGACCGAGCGGATGGGCAGGAGCTCCTCACGTCCCTGCTCGAAGACTTCAAGAAGGACAACCCCGGCGTCAGCGTCCAGGTCGACTACACCGAGTACGGGAAGCTCAACGAGAAGCTGACCACCTCGATCGTGGGCGGCCAGCCCTACGACGTCATGCTCATGGGCGTCGGCTGGATACCGCCCTTCGCGGAGAAGGGGGTCCTGGCCGATCTGGAGACGACCGAGGCCGAACTGGCTCGAATGTACAACCCCCGGGTGATCCAGCCCGGTATATACGACGGCAAGGTCTACGCCCGCCCGATCCTGCTCGACACCAGGATGGGCATCTACCGCAAGGACATCTTCGCCGAAGCGGGCATCGAGGCTCCGCCCCAAGACCTCACCGAGCTGAAGGAGATGGCGAGGGAGCTGACGATCCGCAGGAACGGCGAGCTGACCCGCGCCGGCGTCGACATCCTCAGCAACGACCTCCGCCAGACCTATCTTCCTGTGATGTGGGCTCACGGAGCCGACCTGTTCGACGGCGGCAACCCGGTCTTCGACTCTGACGAAGCGGTGGACGCCCTCCAGTGGATGGTGGACATCATCCGCACGGAAAAGATCGAGGACTACGGGTTCACCCAGCAGGGGGCCGTCGCCGCTCCCCTCGTGCAGGGGCGAGCGGCCATGATGATCGGCCACAACGACATGTGGCGGCAGATCTCCGAGAGCGCCCCCGAGCTGATCACCGAGGACAAGGTCGCCGGGTTCATGCTGAACCAGCAGCGTCCCGCGCTCTTCCAGGGCGGCACGCTGGCCACCATGTCGGCGGAGACCAGCCACCCCGAGCAGGCCAAGAAGCTGGTGGAGTTCCTGTCGGGCGAGAAGGTGTCGCCCCTGGCCGCCGAGCAGCGGGGAAACATTCCGGCGGTCCTCAGCGCGGCCGACTCCCCGTACGTTCAGAACAACAAGCTCGTCTCCTTCGCCGTGGACAACCTCGACCACGCCTTCTCCGAGGGCGGGGTGCCCACCTGGCTCGAGATTCGTGAGGAGTTCAAGCCGGCGCTGGAAAACGCCCTGCTCGGCAACGTCACCCCCGCCGAGGCCCTCCACGGACTCGCCAGGAAGGCCGAGACGATCATCGCCGAGGGGCCCTGATGCCGGCGTCCCCCGGTGCTACCGCAGACACAATCGCGGAAGGGTCGGCAGTGCATCGTTCTACCACGCATTCGGGGCTGCCGCCCGGGAGCGGTCGCACTCCGCGCACGAAGAGGTTCGGTCATGATCGGCGCAGGGCGGCCGTGCTCATGCTGGCGCCTTCAGTCATCCACCTCGTCTGGTGGATCGGTATTCCCGTAGCCGCGACCTTCGTCCTGGCCTTCACCGACTACGACATCCTCGCCGGCACGGTCGCGTTCAATGGCCTGGACAACTTCCGGGAGATCTTCAGCGACGAGACGTGGAACGCCTCCATCTGGCACACGGTGGTGTTCACCTTCTTCACCGTGCCCGTCGCCATGGCCATCGCGGTGGTCCTGGCCGTCCTGCTCAACGTGAAGATGCGGGCAGCCGTCTGGTACCGCACCGCCGTCTTCATGCCGCATGTCACCGCGACGGTTGCGATCGCCCTCGTGTGGATGTGGATGTTCGAACCACGGCTCGGTGTGGTCAACACCATGCTCGGCTGGGTGGGCATCGACGGGCCGGCCTGGCTCGCCGACCCGGACTGGGCGCTCACCGCAGTGATCATCGTCAGCATCTGGAAGGGCATCGGCATCAAGATGCTCATCTACCTAGCCGCGTTGCAGGCGATGCCGGAGGACGTGTACGAAGCGGCTCGGATCGACGGGGCCTCGCAGATCCAGCAGTTCTTCGCCATCACGCTCCCCCTGCTGAAACCAGCGACGTTCTTCGTCCTGGTGGTGTCGATCATCGACTCCTTCCAGGCGTTCGACCAGCTGTACGTACTGACACCGGACGGTGGGCCCGGCAACTCGACCACGGTCATGACCTATGAGATTTACCGCACGGCGTTCAAGGAGTTCAACATGGGCGCTGCCTGTGCGCAGAGCGTGGTGCTGTTCGCGTTCCTGCTGGTGCTGATGCTGATCAGTCGACGCCTCACCGGAAAGGAAGAGGATGTCCGCTGAGAAGCTCCTCCAGGGAGACACGGATCGCGGGCCCCTGCCCGCGAACCGCCTCCCGCTCGCTCGCTTGTTGCGGAGGACGGTCCTACACCTGGCACTCGCCACGGTATCGCTCGCGATGGTGCTCCCCTTCCTCTGGATGATCATCACCTCGCTGAAAACCGATCCCGACCTCGCCTCCTATCCCCCCAACCTGCTGCCGCAGGTATGGGACTGGGACAACTACTCCGAGGCCCTGGAGTACGCCCCCTTCGGTACGTACTTCAAAAACAGCCTGCTCATCTCGTTCGGACACACAGCGTTCAACCTCGTCCTGGCGTCCACGGCGGGGTACGCACTGGCCCGCGTGCCCTTCCGCGGTCGGACCTTGGTGTTCATGGGGGTACTCGCCACCATGATGATCCCGACGTACACAAAGATTGTCCCGCAGTACCTGATAGCCAAGGGAATCCCGTTCTTCGGCGGGAACGACTATCTGGGACAGGGCGGGCACGGCTGGCTCGACTCCTGGTGGGGCCTGATCGTCCCGGGCGCACTGACACCCTTCGCCATCTTCCTCTTCCGACAATTCTACCTTTCACTGCCGCGTGAGCTGGAAGAGGCTGCCCGCATCGACGGAATGGGTGAGTTCGGTATCTACGCACGGGTGATGACGCCCCTAGTCAAACCAGCTATCGCCACTGTCGCGCTACTCACCTTCGAGAGCAGCTGGAACAACTTTCTCTGGCCGTTGATCATCACCAGCGACACCAATCTCCGTGTCATCCAGGTGGGTCTTTCCACCTTCCAGCAGGCCGACCAGAACGCCTGGGCTTATCTGATGGCGGGCACGACGCTGGCCACCATTCCGATGGTGGTGCTGTTCCTCTTCACCCAGCGCTACTTCGTCCAGGGATTCGCCAGATCAGGCATCAAATAGCCCCGCTCCTCTTTTCCGAAATAACCATGGAGAATTCTCATGCCTTTTGATCTCACAGGTCGCCGAGCGCTCGTCACCGGTGCAGGCCACGGCATCGGCGCGTCGGTCGCGCTCGGACTGGCGGGGGCGGGCGCGGACGTGATCGTTCATCACGGACACTCCGCCGCTGCCGCTGAGAGGGTCGTGGCCGAGATCATCGCGATGGGGCGCAAGTCCGCGTGTCTGGCCGCTGACGTCACCGACCCCCACGAGGTCACTCGACTCGTGGACGAGGGCGTCGCCCTTCTCGGAGGACTCGACATCGTCGTGGCCAACGCGGGACACCTGGTCGGTCGGGTGCCCGTCACCGAGATGAGCGAAGAGCACTTCCGCAGTGTGGTCGATGTCAATCTCTTCTCCGTCTTCCGCACGTGCCGGGCGGCACTGCCGTACGTGAAGGAGGCGGGACCCTCGGGCCGCTTCGTCCTGATGGCCTCCCAGGCGGCCCATGACGGCGGCGGCCCCGGGGCTGTCGCCTATGCCGCGGCCAAGGCCGGAGTGATCGGCTTCACCAAGGGGCTGGCCAAGGAGGTCGGAGGCAACGGCGTCACGGTCAACGCGCTCGCCCCCGGATACATTGGCGGCACCGCCTTCCACGACACGTTCACCTCGCCCGAGGCTCAGCAGGGCATTGTCGAGAAGCTTCCCATCGGCCGTGGCGGCACGGTGGAGGACGTCGCCGGTGCAGCCGTCTACCTCGCCTCGGACGAGGCCGGCTACATCACCGGAGCCACCCTCGACATCGGCGGTGGCGTATGGCCGCGCTGACCATCACCCGTGAGCGGGGCGGCTGGTGGCACGCCTATGTGTGCCCGGCCCACGGCGTCGAGCTCGACCACGGCGACCTGATCGGCGATCCCTTCCCGAGCACCGGAGCCGCATGCCGGTACGGCTGCCGGATGGACACGGAGGCGGTGCGCGGTGCGCGGACCGTACTGGCCCATCAAGCCGCTGCCCAGCGCCTGCGGCATCTCGCCTGCGGCGGGTCGGCCGAGCGCTCCGAAGCACTGCGGCTGCTCCTGGAGTACGCGGAGCTGTACGCGAGTCTTCCCAGCAAGCACCCGGGAGCGGCCAGCTGGATGCTGCACGGCCGCCTCTTCCATCAGGCCCTCACCGAAGCCATCTGGGCGGTGGCTGTCTCCCACGCTGCACGGACGCTCGCCGCGCACCGGGGGATGCGTACCGAACTCGGTACCCTGCTGCCCTTCCTCCGGTCGCTCGGAAACTGTGCCGGTGAGGCGCACGCGGAGCTGCGGCACAAGGGGGAGAGCCGTTCCAACTACACGGCATGGCTTGCCGCCGCGGAGATGTGCTGCCGGTCGGCCGCACTCGCCATTGAGGGTGTCGAACCCGACACCGTGGAACTGGCGGACCACTACGGGCTGTTCGAGCACATGCGCACGGCGGTGCACGAGGACGGCTGGGAGTGGGAGGGCAGTACCTATTACCACCTCTTCGTCCTGCACGCGTATCTGCTCGCTCTGCGAGGCAGCAGGCCGGAGCGGTTACCCGGGGACATCGCCGGAGTGCTGGGGGCGATGACCGTAGCCCTGGCCGGTATCGCGACTCCCGCCGGTACCCTGCCGGCCTTGCACGACGGCCCGTACCGGCGTGAAGCGCAGTCCGCCGAGATATGCGAGGTGGCTGCACTCGCTGATCAGTTGTTCGCCGGCGCCCCGTTGTCTGCGGTAGCCAGCGCCGCAGCCCGGGACGTGGCCACCGAGCTGCCAGCGGACCTCCCGGGCTGGTTCAGCGGACCGTCGCTGCCCGCCCGCGCCCTGAGGCGGTCCTTCTCGGATACGGGATACGCGGTGTTCCGTTCAGCCGGAGTACACGCGCTTCTGGATGCCGGACCACACGGGGGAGGGCACGGGCACCTGGACAAGCTGTCCCTCTACCTCTACGCGGATGACGGTACCGCCTGGCAGCCTGATCCAGGGCAGGTCCCCTACGCGCACCGGACCTATCGGACGTACTACGCCGGCACGAAGGCCCACCCGACCTTCCGCGTCGACGATTCGGAGCAGGCGCCTTGCGACGCAGTCCTCGACGGCGACACCGGCAGATGTGTCGGGGCCTACGACGGTGTGTCCGCCATGCGGCAGGTCGTCACGGGCTCCCCTTACCTCCTCGACATCCTCGTCCTCGAAGCCGATGACGAGCGACTGCTCACGGCTCAGCTACGCCCGGGTACCGATCTCGATGTCGTGGCTCAGGGCCCCGGTCGCTCACACACCGTCTGGGGCGAAGGCGGGAGCGGGACCGCGGTCATGACTGGGCAGCACGTATCGCGTCCGCCTGCCGAGTTCACCGTCGTCGCACACCCGGGCCCCGCCGATGACCCGGCGCGAACATGCCGGGGGGTCGACTGGTCGACCACCGGCCGGCGCGCGGTGTTCGCCTCCGTCTACCAGTCCGCCGAAGCGACACCACCCGTCCGCCGGGTGAGCCTGTCCGAACGAACCGTCCATATCGATCTGGCCGACGGAACCGTCGCCACCCACTCCATCGGAAGGTGAGTCCGCACATGCTGCTTCTCGAAGGGCGACTCGAACCGCTCCGCGGTGAGCTGAACGGGACGCTCGCCGCCCAGTGGCGCCGACTGTACGAACAGTGCGACTGGTACCGCCGACAGTCGCCGCCCACGGAGCACCCCGAGGCGAGCATCACCTACTTCGGGCCCGCCGCCGCCAACCTGGCACTCGCCTATCGGCTCACCGGACAGCGCGGCTATCTGGAGGAGGCATGGCGCTGGATCTCGACCTGCGTCGCCTTCCCCCACTGGGGCCGAGCCCACATGCCGGACCACGACCTGGACGCGGGATGGCTGCTGCACGGCCTCTCGCTCGCCTACTCCTGGCTGGGTGAGGACCTGGAGCCGGAACGGCGAGACACCCTGCGGGCCAAACTGGAACTCCAGGGAGAGCGGCTCCACTCGTACGCGGAGGAAACCACCGGCAGCTGGTGGTCGAGCGCCTACTGGCAGAACCACAACTGGATCTGCTGGACCGGTATCGCCACAGCGGGCTACGCACTAGGGCGTTCCGAGTGGACCAAAGCGGCCCGGGCGAATCTGGAGACGGTCCTGAGGATGCTGCCCGAGGACGGTTCGGACTCGGAGGGGGTCGTCTACTGGCGGTACGGTGTGCCGTGGCTCGCCATCCACACCGACCTCGTGCAGCGGCAGGAGGGGGCCGACCTCTGGTCGGTGGGCGGCTTCCTGCGCAACACCACGCACTGGCGCCTGCACCAGAGCGCGCCGGGTTTCGGGGAGAACATCGACCACGGCGACTGCCACGACCGGCGCAGCGGGCACAGCGTCGCCCTCTACTACCGCTTGGCCTCTGCCTACCGCGACAGCACGGCGCAGTGGCTGGGCGACCTGGTCGCGGAACGCCACTTCTGGCGCGAGGCGTACGAGTCGGGTGTGCGCCCCGGTGTCATGCCCGAAGCCTTCCTCGAACTGCTCTGGTACGACCCGGGGGTCGTGCCCGTCGCCCCCCACCAGGAACCCCTCACCGCGTACTTCCCAGACCTCGGGCAGATCACGGCGCGTACGGGCTGGGACAGCGCTGCCACCTGTGTCAGCTTCAAAGCCGCGCCCGGTGGCGGCCACCGCGCCTGGGAGGAGGGACACCGGCTGAAAGCCGCAGGCGGGTGGGACGCCATGAGCGCGGGCCACCACCACCCCGACGCCGGAGCCTTCGTCCTGCACTCGCACGGCTCCTTCCTCGCGGTCGACGAGGGATACAGCAACCAGAAGCGTGCCGCGCACCACAACCTGATCCTGGTAGACGGCCAGGGGTGGGCGGACGAGGGCCGTTACCACGTGTACGAAGGCCTGCCGTACGAGCGACGGGCAAGCGTACGGGACGTGCTCGCGGAGGGCGGATTCGCCCATGCCACGTCGGAATCCGCAGCGATGTTCTCCGAACGGCTGGGGGTGCGACGCCTCGACCGTACTCTGGTGGTGACTCCGCGCGGGCGTGTCGTCATCCTCGACGAGCTCGAGGCCGACTCCCCGCGCGAGTGGACCTACCTGCTGCACACCGACTGGCCCGCCTCCCAGCTGGACCCGGACGGCTGGCGGTTGGAGTCGGGGCCCGCAAGCGCGCGGCTCACCCGGCTTCTACCCACGGACGCCGATGCGGCTCAGGAGCGCACCGATGTGGAGGCGAACCCCACATCCAGCACCCCGAGCCTCAAGGTCAGCAAGACGATGCATACCCTGCGGCTCACCACCGCCAGGACCCGCAATGCCAGGTTCCTGACCGTCCTCGAGAGCACGGGGGCGCTCGACCCACAGCCCGGCCCCGCTGTTCTCCTGCCCTCGGACCAGGGGCACGCAGTGTCCGTCGGTGAGGGCGCCGAGAGCGAGCTCGTGCTCCTCGCCCCGAGCACGGGGGCCATCGAGACGGAGCGCGTACACGCCGACGCGGCGGCGGTTCTCCTCTCCGGAACACAGATCGCGACCGTACGGGCGCGCAGCATCGAGCTCGACGGCAGTAACAGGCTGCGGGCCGACCAGCCTTTCACGGGCCTGCTGAGTATCTGACCGACTGAGAACCGGGAGTACGTCATGAAGGGCTGGGAACGCGGTGCACTGCGGGCGATGGAGTTCGTCGCACAGCCAGCGCTGGCAGGCGCCGCGTTCTGCCTGCTGGCCCTGGGAATCCTCACCTGGCTCCCGGCGCTGGCAGCCGCTGGAAGCGCGTTGCAGGACTGGCGGAGCGAAGGGGGCGGACGTCCCTTCACCGGAACGCTGCGTGCCTTCCCCCGGCTCTGGCGCGCCCTGTGGCGAGAGAGTCTCATCGCCACCGCCGTGCTCGCCGTCCTCGCCCTGAACTGCCTCTTTCTCCTGGACACGCGAAGTGCGACGGGCCTGTTGCTGTTCCCCGTCCAGGTGGGACTGATGGCCGCGACGGCGGTGTACACCCTGTCGCTGGCCGCCGTCAGCGCGGTCGGCACGGATGAAGATCCACGCCGCAGGGCGGCCGTCCTGGCCTTCGGTTCGCCGCGGCGAACCGTCGTCCTGTTGCTCGTCGCCGTACTCGCTCCGTTCGCCGTGCTGCCGATCCCCCTGGGACCTCTGTTGTTCGGCCCCACCCTTCCCCTGCTCCTGGCCCTCTCCCTGCTCACACCTGCGGCTTCGAGGAGACCGGTATGAGAGTCACCCACCGCGGCGCTGCGTTGGGCGCCTTACTGGCGGCGGCGGTTCCCGCCGCGTCCGCCGTCGCCCAGGGCTCCGGCACCAGCCACGACAACTGGTTCCACCACAACCTGGTCAACACCCGGGGCGACGAGTGCGTGGACACCAAGGAGAACTCCGCCGCGAACCTGGTGGAGAGCAACGACTGCACGGGGCGGCGCGACCCCGGCACACACATCAGCGGCACCCCCTTCCGTGCCGACCACTCCCACGAAAACCTCGGCGCCGAGGTCCGAGTGGACGGCGACATCCCCGATGGAGGCATCCGCAACGACACCGAGGGCAACGCCCTCCCCTTCAACTCTGCAGGGGCGTCAAGTTCGAAGCCACCCCGCAGAGCCAGGTGCGCGACAGCACCCTGGCAGGCAACACCGACGGTGACGCGACAGGAACCTGTGGACACGGTTGCGCCCCGTCGCACACCTCATGACCCAACCCCCCACAACACCCGACACAACCAACAGTAAGGAAACAGCTGACATGCGCCTCACACGCAAGCGCACGCTCACCATGGCCGCCGTGGCCGCACTCTCCACCCTCACGGCACTGACCGCGCCCATCGTCGCCCCCGACGCCGCGGCCGCGGCTGCCCCGTGCGACTACCCCGCCCAGCAGCTCAACCTCACCAACTGGAAGGAGACCCTGCCGACCGGGCCCTCCGGCTCGCCGACCGAGATCAAGCAGCCCGCGCTCGCCACGTACTCCTCGGACCCCTGGTTCAGGGTGAATGACAGGTGCACCGGCGTGCAGTTCCGCTCCCCCGTCAACGGCGTGACCACGCCGAACTCCAGCTACGCGCGCTCCGAACTGCGCGAGATGACCAACAACGGCACAGAGAGAGCGTCCTGGTCGGCCACCTCGGGGACCCACACCCTCACCTTTAGGGAGGCGTTCAACAAGCTCCCCAACACCAAGCCGCACGTCGTCGGCGCGCAGATCCACGGCTCCGACGACGACATCACGGCTTTCCGCCTGGAAGGCTCCAACCTCTACATCACCAAGGGCAACGACACCCACCACAAGCTCGTGACCAGCAACTACAACCTGCACACGGTCTTCGAGGGCAAGTACGTCGTCAGCAACGGCCAGATCAAGGTCTACTACAACGGCGTCCTCCAGACGACCATCTCACACACCGGGTCCGGCAACTACTTCAAGGTCGGCGCCTACACCCAGGCCAACTGCGGCAACTCCTCGCCGTGCAGCAGCTCCAACTACGGCCAGGTGAGCGTCTACGCCCTGAAGGTCACCCACTCCTGATGAAAGGGGGTGTCGGGCCTCGGACCAGGAGGCCCGGCACCTCTCAGCAGAGTACAACGGGCTGAACCGACCTCCCGCGCCGCCCTCGGGGCGCGGGAGGCGCGGGGTCACCGATCCCGCCTCTCCCCGGTACACACCGCCCGTACGAGGGCCGGCGCCCAAAGCAAAGCATCTGCCTCAGAACAGGACATGAAGCGGAAATGACCCGAGCTGACGACCCGGCGCCCGCGCGGCCGGAATGCCCGATCACCACGGAGATCACCTCCCGTGGGCTGATCGCGATCCTGCGCGCCCCCACCGCCGAGCACTTCCCCGTGATCGCCGACACGTTGCTCGCCGCCGGGATCCACGCCATCGAGATCACCCTCACCACTCACGGAGCCCTGCGGTGCATTCGTGAGCTCACGACCGCCTACGGCCAAGAGGCGGTCATCGGAGCGGGGACAGTCATGACCGCCGACCAAGCGCAGACCTGCATCGATGCCGGTGCCCGGTTCCTCGTCTCGCCGGTGTCGGCGCCCGAGGTCGCCCGAACGGCCCGCGCCGCGGGCGTAGCCGCCTACCCGGGCGCGCTCACACCCACCGAGATCAACGCCGCCGACCATACCGGCGCACCCGCCGTGAAACTCTTCCCCGCCTCGTCCGTCTCGCCCCGGTACGTCTCGGACCTGCGCGGTCCGCTTCCCGGTATCCCCCTCATCCCCACCGGCGGCATCTCCCTGACCGAAGTTCCGGCATGGACCGCGGCCGGGGTCGCCGCCGTGGGCCTGGGCACGCCCCTGGTCGGCGCGGCGGCGACGGAGGGCGCCGACGGCCGCCTCGCGGCCCGCTGCCGCCAAGCCCTCGCGGCTGTCTCCGAAGGCAGGGCCGCGCGGTGACACACTCCCGAGACACACCCGCGCCGCGGGCCAACGACGGCCTCATCACCTTCGGCGAGACCATGGGCCTGATCACCGCGCACACGGTCGGCACTCTGGAGTACGCGCGTGACTTCACCTTCGGTATCGGCGGTGCCGAGAGCAACGTGGCCATCGGTGCCGCGCGCCTGGGAGCCCCGGTTACCTGGATCGGCCGCGTGGGAGACGACGCGGCCGGAGATCTCGTCGGACGCCGTCTGAGGGCCGAAGGCATCCACACCATGGTGGTCCGGGACACCTCCTTCACCGGCCTCATGGTCCGCCACCGCCGCGCTGCCGCCGTGGTCCATGTCGACTACCACCGCGCCGGATCGGCCGGTTCCCGCCTCACATCGCGCGACATCCCGGTCGACACGATCCGACGGGCCGCGATCCTGCATCTCACCGGCATCACCCCGGCCCTCAGTGCCTCCGCCCTCCAGGCCGCCTGGGACGCGGTCGTCACGGCGAAGGCGCACGGTGTACTCGTCAGTATCGACGTGAACTACCGCAGCAAGCTCTGGGACAGAACCACGGCCCGGTGCGAGTTGCGACGGCTCGTCGCGGAGGCGGACATCGTCTTCGCCGGGATTGAGGAAGCCCAACTCGTCCTCGACTCAGAGGAGGACGCTCCCGATTCCCTGGCCGCGGGCCTGACGGCGACGGGGCCAGACGAGGCCGTCATAAAGACCGGAGCCCAGGGGTGCACCGCCCGCATCGACGGCGCGATCCACAAACAACCAGCGCTGTCCGTCCCTGTCGTCGACACCGTCGGTGCCGGCGACGCGTTCGTGGCCGGGTACCTGTCAGAACGTCTACGGGGAGCCGACATCCTCCAACGGCTCCGGACAGCCTGCGCCATGGGTGCCTACGCCGTGTCCGTTCCCGGCGACTGCGAACTGTTGCCGACCCGCGGCGAACTGGAGACCTTCCTGACGACCGGAGACGTCCTGCGATGAAAGGTGCGCCCGCGAAACCGTGCATCCCCTTGGCTCTGGCTGAGCCCATCAGCCCATCAGCCCATGCCCGGTGACCTTGCACAGGACAGTGTTCGCCGACTGGCAGTCGGTCCACTCGTGGGCCAGCCTGCCCGATGTCTGCCGCTTCCAGTCCTGGGGGCCGAATACCGAGGACCAGACCCGCGATTTCGTGAGAGCGGCGGTCGAAGCCTGGGAGCAGGAACCACCCCGGAGGCTGACCCATGCGGCACGCGCCGGGAACGCCGTTGTCGGCATGGGTGAGCTGCACGTCCGCAGTCACACACAACGCCAGGGTGAAATCTCCTACATCGTGCATCCGAGGCTGTGGGGCCGGGGAATCGGCACGGAAATCGGCCGCTCGCTGCTCTCGCTGGGCTTCGACGGGTGGGGGCTCCACAGGATTCGCGTTACGTGCGCCCCCGGAACCGGGGATCCGCCCGGGTGCTGACGAAACTCGGCATGACGTACGAGAGATACCACCGGCACACGGCCTTGATCCGAGACGGATGGCGGGACTCCCTGGTGTTCAGCACCATCGAGGACGAATGGCGGGCTGCGACCCGAAGCCGTGCCGACGCTGTCGCGGAGGGACTGCGCCCCCTCAGCCGGGTGCCATGCCAGGGGCCGCCCCACCCGGGGCGACCACGCCGGGGCGACTGCCCTGTGCCTGCGTCAACCATCCGGTCTGCCAGGTCAGCGGCCAAGAGGGCGGCGGCGTTGGCCCCTGCCGACTCCGGTGACAGGGCAGGTGACGCGCCAGTCCAAGAACTCGCCGGTGAGGTCCCCACCGGCACAGCCAGGGACAAGGCAGCCGGGATACCCGGCACGACGATCGCGATCGCCCCGCTCTAAAGGTGCTCGGACGTCATACGGCGCGCGTGTCCGACAAGCGTCGCCCGAGCGAGAGACCGCCACCCCGGCGACGAACCGGGCCGCCATGATCAGGATGTCGTCGCCGGAGAAGGCCGTCACACTGTTGGCGAGGGCGAACCCCGCCATGCCGGGCTGCCCACCAGGATCATCAAACAGATCCTCCCCTGTCTGGACAAGCCCCGGACGATCCACTTCTCCGACGCCGCACCCGAGATGCTCGCCAGCCTGGAGCGGGAGCGGGACCGCGTGACCCACCGCATCGAGTACCTCACCAACAACCGGGACGCGGTCTCCGAAGTACCTCGACGCGGTACGCGACCACCCCTCCCACGGGGTGTCCGAGCCGAGCGGCGTACCGGCCTCCCCCTGACCCGCCCGTACGGCGGTCCGCGCCGGGGCCGCCCCGCAGCCCCCAACGGTATGACTACGGTCACATCAAGGCCATGGACAGCGCTATCCGCCCTGGTTAATGTCGGTCGGACTCAACGCAGATCTCGCTTAGGAGCGTCAGTGCATCCGTTCCGCAGGGCGGCCGAGGCCGATGACATGATCACGATCAAGGCGATGCTCGCCAAGGGCGTGCACCTCCACACGCCCGTCGTGCTGCGCCCCTACGTGGGCAGGAAGATCACCGCGGCGATCCTGCGCCACGTCCCGCAGACCTTCAAGGAGCTCCGCTACGTGCGCGAGATCGTCAGCGCCGACGGCCGCGACCTGGTCCTGACCTTCACGACCAAGGTGAACGGTGTCCAGACGCACGGGGTCGACATCCTGCACTTCAACGACGAGGGGCTCATCGACGACTTCGAGATCACCGTACGCCCCCTGTCGGCCGCCACCGCCCTGGCCAGTGCCATGAGCGAGCAGTTCCACCAGATCAAGCGGGCGGCCGAGCTGGAGTAGGCCCCTCCTCGCGGTCCCCCGGGTCCGGGTGGGGCGGGCGGCGTCGTGCGACCCCATCAACCCGTTCCATGTTAAGTCATATGACTTAACGCGGGGCGGGCCGGATATGATCCACGTCCCACCGGTCCCACCATCACCGCCTTCGGGAGGCCGCATGCCGACGCTCCGATCGGACACCCCTCGCACCACGCTCCTCGACACCGCCGAACGCCTCTTCGCTGAGCAGGGGATCACCGCCGTGTCCGACCGCAAGGTGGCGGAGGAGGCGGGACAGCGCAACCACTCCGCGGTCGCCTACTACTTCCGCAACCGGGAAGGGCTGCTGCGCGCCCTCATCGAGCGGCAGACCTCCTCCCTGGATCCCGAGCGCCAAGCCCTCTTCGAAGCGTCCGACTCCCTGCTCGACGACGTGCGCAGCCTCGTCCTCCCCCTCACCGACGACCTCGCGTCCCTGCCCTTGCCCACCTACAGGGCGCGCTTCCTCGCCCGGGCCTTCCACAACCCCATCGCCTCCGGACTCACACGTGAGAGCGTGGACGTCAGCCCGGTGGCCCGCGCGATCGGCGCCTCGCTCCTGCGCCGGCTCGACCACCTCGACCCGGCGATCGCCAAGGGACGGCTCACCCTGATGACGCAGATGGTGCTGCACTCCTGCGCCGACGTGGAGCGCATGGCCGAGAGCAACAACACCGCCCCGCCCTGGCGCTCCGTCGGCCTCTTCCTCTGCGACGCCATCGCCGGGATGCTCCAGGCGCCCTCCAGCCAGTCCAGCCGCTACCCGGACCTCGACTGAGGCCACCACTCAGGGAGCGGCCGCGGCCTCCGGGCTCAGGTCCAGCCCGCGCAGCGTCTGCGCGTTGAGCGCGACGACGACCGTCGACAGCGACATCGCCGCCGCACCGACCGCCATCGGCAGGACGAAGCCGACCGGGGCGAGCACACCGGCGGCCAACGGCACCGCGACCAGGTTGTACCCGGCCGCCCACCACAGGTTCTGCTTCATCTTCCGGTAGGCGGCCCGGGAGAGCCGGAGTACCGACAGCACCGCCCGGGGATCGTCGCCGGCCAGGACCACCCCGGCCGAGGCGATCGCCACGTCGGTTCCCGCGCCGATCGCCAGTCCGACGTCGGCCCGCGCGAGCGCCGGGGCGTCGTTGACGCCGTCGCCCACCATCGCCACGCGGCGCCCCTCGTCCTGCAGCCCGGCCACCTTCGCGCCCTTGTCCTCGGGGCGGACCCCGGAGAACACCTCGTCGATCCCCAGGTCCTCGGCGACCGCGCGGGCCACGGGTTCGGCGTCCCCGGTGACCATCACGACCCCGGTACCGCGATCCCGGAGTGCCCGCACGGCCTGGCGGGACTCCTCGCGGACCTCGTCGGCCAGGGCCAGTGCCCCGGCGGTCTCCCCGTCGGCCAGGACGTACAGGACGGTCGCTCCCCCCTCCCGCCACCGCACGGCGCCCTCGGGCTCGTCGGCCCCGTGTTCGCGGAGCATCCGGGGGCCGCCGACCCCGACCCGGGTACCGTCCACCTCGGCGGACACACCCACCCCCGCCGACGACCGGAAGCCCGAGGCGGACGGGACGTCGAGACCACGTTCACGCGCCTCCGCCACGATGGCGCGCGCGAGGGGGTGCTCGCTGTCTGCCTCGGCCGCGGCGGCCAGGGCGAGCAGACCGTCCTCTCCAGGGTCCGCCGCCACGACGCCCGTGACCACGGGCTCGCCCTTGGTCAGGGTTCCGGTCTTATCGAAGAGGACCGTGTCCACCGTCCGCATCCCCTCCAGTGCCAGCCTGTCCTTGACGAGGATCCCGGCCCCGGCGGCGCGCTCGGTGGCGATGGACACCACGAGGGGGATCGCGAGCCCGAGGGCGTGCGGGCAGGCGATGACGAGCACGGTGATCGCGCGGACCAGCGCGTCACCGGGGCCGGCGAGGACGGACCACATCGCGACCGTCGCCGTGGCGGCCGCCACGGCGAACCAGAAGAGCCAGGCGGCGGCACGGTCGGCCAGGCGCTGCGCCCGGGACGAGGAGTTCTGGGCCTCGTCGACCAGGCGCCGGATACCGGCGAGCGCGGTGTCGTCGCCGATGGCGGTGACCTCGACGCGCAGGGCGGTGTCGGTGGCGACGGTCCCCGCGACGACGTGGTCACCGGGGCCTCTGGGGACGGGGCGCGACTCCCCTGTGACCATCGACTCGTCGACGTCGGCGGTACCCTCCTCGACCGTACCGTCGGCGGGGACACGCTCTCCGGGCCGGACGACGACGGTGTCGCCGACGGCGAGGTCGGCCGGCGACACGGAGGCGGTACCGTCCCCGACCACCTTCTCCGCCTCGTCGGGCAGCAGTGCGGCCAGGGAGTCCAGTGCGGAGGAGGTCCTCGCCAGAGAGCGCATCTCGATCCAGTGCCCGAGGAGCATGATCACGACGAGGAGCGCCAGCTCCCACCAGAAGTCGAGGTCGTGGGGCAGGACGCCGAGGCTCGCCCCCAAGGAGGACAGGAAGGCGACGGTGATGGCGAGCGCGACCAGCAGCATCATGCCGGGCTGGAGCGAACGGAGTTCGCCGACCGCACCGGAGAGGAAGGGCCACCCGCCCCAGAGGTACATCACGGTGCCGGCCACGGGGGAGATCCACTCCGCTCCGGGCAGGTCGGGCACGGAGTAGCCGAGCAGGGCGGCGAACATCCCGTTCGCCAGAACCGTCGGCACCGCAAGGACCAGCATGGTCCAGAAGAGGCGGCGGAAGCGGGCGACATGACCGTCGTGATCCGAGTCGCGGGTGCGGCCTGCGTGCTCCGAGTGCGTGACCATGAGGCCAACATACCCTTGAGGGGTATATTTGCACGGGTTTCAGCGTGCCGCTCCTCACTCCCGCTTCCTCCACCGGTGTCCCGGACCGGCGGACCGCCGTCGGCGCACCGTCTCCACCGTTTCGGGGGAACCGGCACGCGGCCTGGACGCGTCTCCTACCGTTGAGCCACCCAGTCGCCGAGGAGCCGCCATGCCGGAAGCCCCGATCACCCGCCGCGCCGCCCTCCTCGTCGGGGGCGGAATCCTGGCCGGGGTGCTTCCAGGGGCGTCCGCGCCCCTCACCGTGTGGGACGCCGCGGTGGTCGGCGCCGGGGTGTCGGGGCTCTCAGCGGCGCGCAACCTCATGGACCACGGCCTGCGCGTGGTCGTCCTGGAGGCACGCGACCGGATCGGCGGCCAGTTGTACACCGACCACCGCGTCTTCGGGTCGGTCCCGGTGGAGCTGGGCGCCGGGCTCATCCACGGCAGGGACGCCTCGACTTGGGAACTGGTCGCGCTCACCGGGGCGGACACCGTGCCCGTCCCCCGGGAGGGCACGGCGGGCACGACACTCGTCCTGGGCTCCGCACCGCACCCGTACGAGAGCGCCGCCGCCTACCTGCGGCGACTGGGCGTTCCCGAACGGGACTGGCCTCCGGTGGCCTCCGACAGCGAGCCCCTGCACCGGTGGAGCGCCACCTGGATGTATGAGCGGGGACACTTCGACTGGTGGGCCTCGCCCCGCCGGGACTTCCGGGTCGTGGGCGGCTACGACAGGCTCCTCCCCCCGATCTCCGATGGGGTGCCCGTCGCGCTCCGCAGCCCGGTCCGCGTGGTGCGCCGCTCGCGCCCGGGCGTGGAGCTGCTGGTGGAGACCCCGGCGGCCCGCTGGACCGTGCACGCCCGGACCTGCGTCGTGGCCCTGCCGATCGGGGTGCTGAAGGCGGGGACGGTCCGGTTCGAGCCCGCCCTGCCGCGGTCCCACCGGGACGCGGTCGACGCCCTCGACAGCGCCGACGTGGCCAAACTCCTCTACGCGTTCGACCACCCCGTGCTCTCTGGCGCGACCGTCCCCGCCTCGGGGAGGGCCGACATGGCCTTCTCCGGCGTCGGCGGCGCGGAGCCCGGCGGGCCGGAGGTCGTCACGGTGTGGGCCGCGGGAGCGAGCGCCCGCGCGCTGCTCTCGCTGGACCGGAGGCGGAGGTTCGCGGAGGGGCTGCGTCTGCTGGGCCGGGCGGTCGGCGAGCGCGGCCTCTCGCCCGTGCGCCGGGCCACCCACGACTGGTCCACCGATCCCTGCAGCCGGGGCGCCTACCTCCACGTTCCGCCCGGGGCCCACGACGCGCCGACCGCGCTCGCCGCGTCCGTGGACGGGGCCGTGCGCTTCGTCGGCGAGGCGACCACGGGTGAGAACACCGTCGACGGGGCCTACGACCACGGCTACGACGCCACCGACCTGCTACTGGAACGGGACGGATGGCGCTGACGGCGCCGCCCCGCCCGCTGTGATCCACTGTGTCTTGACCGGTGGGCCCCTCGGCGGGCTTTCCGTGACAGTGACGGAACAGATCGAGACAGGAGGCGCCGATGACCGACCGCGCGTACGTGATCGCAGGATCGGAGGCCACCGGCGGCGCCGGTATCCAGGCCGACCTCAAGGCCTTCCAGGAACTGGGCGTCTACGGGATGGGGACGATCACGTGCATCGTCTCCTTCGACCCGAACAACGACTGGGGGCACCGCTTCGTCCCGGTCGACCCGGGCGTCATCGCCGACCAGATCGAGGCGGCGACCTCCTGCCACGACGTCGACGTGGTGAAGATCGGCATGCTCGGCACGCCCGACACCATCGACGTGGTCGCCGGGGCGCTGGCCGCCCGGCCGTGGCGCCACGTGGTCCTCGACCCGGTCCTGATCTGCAAGGGCCAGGAGCCCGGCGCCGCCCTGGACACCGACAAGGCGCTCACCGAGAAGGTCATCCCCCTGGCCACGGTCATCACGCCCAACCACTTCGAGTCCCGGACGCTCTCGGGAATGGAGTCCATCGACACGGTCGAGGACCTCGTGGAGGCCGCCAGGCGCATCCACGCGCTCGGGCCGCGGCACGTCGTGGCCAAGGGCGGCGTGGAACTGCCCGGACCGGACGCGGTGGACGTGTACTTCGACGGCGAGGAGGCCACCGTCCTGCGCTCACCGAAGATCGGCGAGGAGCGGGTGAGCGGCGCGGGCTGCACGTTCGCGGCGGCGATCACCGCGGAACTGGCCAAGGGCGGAGGTGTGGGCGAGGCGGTGGCCAGGGCCAAGGAGATGGTCCGCGCCGGCATCTCCGCACGGCTGGTCACCCGCGCCCCGTTCGCCTCGGTGGTGCCCCTGGCCCCCTAGATGGGCTGTTGCACCTTCGCCGGCTCCGCCCGCCACCGCCCGCGGAGGTGCCTGGGGGAGGGCGGCGGGGCGCGCCCTCCCTCAGACCGTGTCGCCCAGCGACAGCAGGAGTTTGCGCAGCAGGTCGGCGAGCTGTTCGCGCTCCTTCTCGTCGAGCCCGGCGAGGAGGCCGCGCTGGTTGGCCACGTGGTGGACCACGGCCCGGTCGATGAGCTCCAGCCCCTCCGGTGCGAGGGTCACCAGGGTCCGCCGCCGGTTGGCCGGATCGGTCTCACGGGTGACCAGCCCCCGCGAGACCAGTCGGTCCACGCGGTGGGTCATCGCCGCCGAACCCACCATCATCATGCCGACCAGTTCCTTGGGCGTCAGGGAGTAGGGCTCCCCGGACCGGCGCAGGGTGGCCAGCACGTCGAACTCCCAGGCCTCCAGGCCCTCTTCGGCGAGGCCGCCCTCGACGGCGCGGCCGACCACCCGGGACGCCCGGCTGAGCCGCCCGACGACCCCCATCGAGGACACGTCCAGATCGGGGCGCTGGCGTTCCCACTGGCTGAGGAGAAGGTCGACGACGTCGTTCACCCGACCGATGATAGTGCCGCGCCCTTGACCGGACGGAGCCCCGCACCTTAACCTTTCGATATCGAACAATTCGACATCGAAAGATTAGGCATCGAAATGACCGCCCGCCCCGAGGCCTCCCCGCGCTCCCCGGCCCCTGGACGGCCACGATGAACCGCGGCCGAGCCGTCCTCGACCCCCTGATCACCCTCGTCGCACCGGTCGTGTGGGGCAGCACCTACATCGTCACCACCGAACTCCTGCCGCCCGACCGCCCCCTGCTGGCGGCCGCCGTGCGCTCCCTGCCCACCGGGCTGGTCCTCCTCGCCTTCTGCCGGGTCCTGCCGCGCGGAGTGTGGTGGTGGCGCGCCCTGGTCCTGGGCACCCTCAACATGGGCGCCTTCTTCTACCTGCTCTTCGTCGCCGCCTACCTGCTGCCCGGCGGGATCGCGGCCCTCGTCATGTCGGTCCAGCCGATGTTCGTCCTGGTGCTCGCCGCACTCGTCCTAGGCAGCAGGATCCGGCCGGCCCACGTGGCGGCCTGCGCGCTGGGCGCCACGGGCGTGGGCCTGCTCGTCACGGGACCGGAGGCCGCGCTGAACCCGGCGGGTGTCCTGGCCGGGCTCGCCGCCGCGGCCTGCATGGCAGGCGGGATCGTCCTCACCAAGCGCTGGGGGCGCCCGGACGGGGTGGGTCTGCTGACGATGACCGGATGGCAGTTGACCGTGGCGGGTCTGATGCTCGCCCCGGCAGCCCTGGCGGTGGAAGGGCTCCCCGACCGGGTCACCGGGGCCAACCTCGCGGGGTTCGCCTACCTCGGCGTGATCGGCACCCTGGTCTCCTATGCCCTGTGGTTCCGCGGTGTCGAGCGCCTGCCCGCCCCGACCGTGTCCTTCCTGGCCTTCGGCAGCCCCCTGGCCGCGGTGTTCCTCGGGTGGGCGGTCCTGGGCCAGGGGCTCTCCCCGGTCCAGGCCTGCGGTGCCCTGCTCGCGGTGGCCGCGGTGGTACTGGCCCAGTTCGCGGCCCCGGACCCGCCGAAGCGGCGTTCCGGCCACCGCTCCCCCGGTGGGACGCACCGCGTCCGGCCGCCGACCTGAGCCGCTCCCCCGGTGAAGCGCTCCCGACTCCGGCTGTGGGAGCGCTTCCATGGACAATGGCAGGGCCACGGACACGAAGGAGTGAAACACCATGGGTCTCAGGTTCGGACTGCTGGGCACGGGCTACTGGGCGAAGGAGACACAGGCCGCCGCCCTGGCCGAGCACCCCGAGGCGGTCCTCGCCGGGGTGTGGGGGCGCGACCCCGCCAAGGCGGCGGCGCTCGCCGACCGCTACGGCACACGCGCCCACGACGACGTCGACGCGCTGCTGGCCGACGTGGACGCCGTGGCGATCGCCCTGCCACCCCACATCCAGGGGAACCTGGCGCTGCGCGCGGCCCGGGCGGGCAAGCACCTGCTGCTGGACAAGCCGGTGTCCCTGTCCACCGCGGTCGCCGACGACCTGGTCCGGGAGACGGACGCACGGGGCCTGGCCTCGGTGGTCTTCTTCACCAACCGGTTCTCCGACGGCATCGACGCCTTCGTGCGCGGTGCCGCGGCCGAGGGCGGCTGGCACGGGGCCCGCGCGACGCTGTTCGGTTCGATCTTCCAACCCGGCAACCCCTTCGGCGCCTCCCCGTGGCGCAAGGAGAAGGGCGGCCTGTGGGACGTGGGCCCGCACCTGTTGTCGGTCGTCGTCCCCGTGCTCGGTGAGGTGGAGGAGGTGACGGCGGTCCAGGGCCCCAGGGACACCGTGCACGCGCTCACCCGGCACCGCGGCGGTGCCGTCGGATCGCTCGCGATGACCCTGGACGCCCCGGACGACGCGCAGACCTTCGAGGTGGTCCTCCACGGGGAGCGGGGCTGGCGGTCCCTTCCCGACGGGGACCGCACGCCGGTCGAGGCGTTCGGGGCCGCGGTCGACCGCCTGCTGGACCAGGTCGCCCACGGCCCCGGCGACCCGTGCGACGTGCGGTTCGGCCGGGACGTGGTCGCGGTGCTGGAGGCCGCGGAACGGTCCGTGCGTACCGGCCGGGCCGTGCGCGTGGCCCGCACCGGACCCGCGGCCTGAACCCGCGACCGCCTCAGGGCGTCTTGCCCTTCTTGGAGTACACGCCGTCGGCCACGTAGACGATGGCCGCCGCGACGAGTACCTGGACGATGACCACCCACCACCACGCGGACGAGATGAGGCTGGCGAGGAATCCGCCGACGAAGGCGGCGACGATACCCAGCAGAAGGGTCAGCCAGATCGGCAGGTGCTGCTTGCCCGGGACGACGAGACGGCCCAGGGCTCCGATGATCAGACCGATGACGAGCGCACTGATGATTCCGGTGATCTCCACGGGTTCCTCCCTACGATCGGCCTCTCTGCCTCGTTCCCGTGGTTCCCGGAACGGACACGGCCGACACGCCGCCCGGAGCCGACTCTTGGTGAGGCCTTGGTGAACGGATGGTGGTGCGGGGGCGGGCTCGGCCGCCCCGGCCCGGGGCCGGTGCGAGGAACGGCTCGGACGTCTGCTGGACCGCACGCGCTGACGCCGCCACGCGCTCAGGTGTCGTCCATGGCCTCGCGCAGGTCGTGCAGGATGTCGATCACCATGGGCCGCAGCGACGGCCGGATGGCGTCGTACATCCTGCGCTGCCTGGCCTCCAGGGCGCGGCGGCGCACGGCGAGGACCCGCTCCCCCTCCTCGGTGATTCCCACGACCGTGCTGCGCTCGTCGCGCGCGGACCGTCGGCGCGCCACCATGCCCTTGCGTTCGAGCTGTTGGATCATGCGTGTGGCGGAGGGGGAGGAGACGCCGACACACCGGGCCACGGAGCCGACGCTCGGTTCGACGAGTCCGCGCACGGCCTCCATGAGGAGCACCTGTGTGAGGGTGAGCTCCCCGTGGGACTGGCCGCTGCGGGTGCGTGCGTGTATCGCCGCGTTGATCAGCTCGGTCCACGCCCGCCGGAACTCCGTGAGCTCGGCGTCGTGGGGAGGGGGGACCGGCGGCACCGCTTGGGGGTCGGTTGTCTCGTCAGGCACGAAACAATCCTCGCTGACTCGGTGTGCGCCGCGCACCGTGGCCGCGCGGTGATTTGACTGTTATGTAGTCTAGCTATTAAATAGCCTAGGTAATTATTTTCGCGCCCCCCGCCGAGCCTTCAGCAGTGGCGCCCCGCACCCGGCCCACGCCGCACGCGGAGCCCGTGCCCGGGACTCACGGCGCGCTCCGGCCACAGCCGTCACCGCCCCGTCGGGGAGGAGCGTCTTGACCATCGCCCTGATCGCGCACTTCGCCGCCGCGGCACTGGCGCCCCTGCTCGTGCGCCGATGGGGCCGGAACGCCTTCCTCGCGCTGGCCCTCGTTCCGGGCGCCACCGCGCTCTGGGCGCTCTCGCTCGTCCCCTCCGTCGCACGCGGTGGGACGTTCACGGTCTCCACCGCGTGGGCGCCGCAGTTCTCCCTGCGGCTGGGCCTGCACATGGACGCGCTCGGGCTGGTGATGACCCTCGTCGCCACCGGTGTCGGCGCACTCGTCCTCGCCTACTGCGCGCGCTACTTCACCGACGCCGAACCCGGGCTGGGGCGGTTCGCCGGGGTGTTCACCGCCTTCGCCGCGACCATGCTCGGCCTGGTCCTGGCCGACGACCTCATCCAGCTCTTCGTCTACTGGGAGCTGACCACGGTCTTCTCCTACCTGCTCATCGGGCACAGCACGGAGCAGAAGGAGAGCCGCCGCGCCGCCATGACCGCTCTGACGGTCACCACCGCCGGCGGCCTCACCATGTTCGTCGGCATCGTCGTCCTGGGGCTGTCCGCGGGCACCTTCGTGCTCTCCGAACTCGTCGCCTCACCGCCCGGCGGCACGGCGGTGAACATCGCGCTGGTGCTCGTGATGGTCGGCGCCATGTCCAAGTCGGCGCTGTTCCCATTCAGCCTGTGGCTCCCCGCCGCCATGCGCGCCCCCACCCCGGTCTCCGCCTACCTGCACGCCGCCGCGATGGTCAAGGCCGGGGTCTACCTGGTCGCCCGCCTCACCCCCGCCTTCCACGACGTCCCCGCCTGGCAGTGGACGGCCGTGGTTTTCGGGCTGGCCACGATGGTGCTCGGCGGCTGGAAGGCCCTGCGCCAGTTCGACCTCAAGCTCGTCCTGGCCTACGGCACCATCAGCCAGCTCGGCTTCCTCGTGGTGCTGATGGGCGCCGGGACGCGCGCGGCCGCGCTCGCCGGGATCGCGGCCCTGCTCGCCCACTCCCTGTTCAAGTCCGCCCTGTTCCTCGTGGTCGGCGTGATCGACCACACGACAGGCACCCGGGACCTGCGCGAGCTGTCCGGACTGCGCACCTCCTCCCCCACCGTCCTGTGGATCTCCGTCGCGGCGCTGGCGTCGATGGCGGGCCTGCCGCCCTTCCTCGGCTTCGCCGCCAAGGAGCTGGCCTTCGGAGCGTTCACCGGCGGGGGCACCGCGGACACCGCCGTCCTGGTCGGCCTGGTCGCCGGCTCGATCCTCACCGTCGCCTACAGCCTGCGCTTCCTGTGGGGCGCCTTCGCGGTGAAGGAGGGCGTTCCCGAGACCCCCGTGCACCCCGCCGGTGCGCTGTTCCTGTCCCCCGCGGCGGTCCTGGCCGCGCTCGGCCTCCTGGGCGGGGTGTGCTCGGGGCTCATGGACCCGCTCCTGGCCGTGTACGCCGACACCGTCCCCCTGGCACCGGGGGCCCACGCGACCCACCTCACGCTGTGGCACGGGTTCGGGGCACCGCTGCTGCTGTCCGCACTGTGCCTGCTCCTGGGGTACGCGATGCATGCCGCGCGCCACCGCGTGGTGTGGCTGAGCGCGCGCACGGCCCTCGTCGACCCCGACCGCGTCTACCGCCGGATGCTCGCGGGCCTGGACGACCTCGCCCTCCAGGTCACCGGCCGCACACAGCGCGGTTCGCTGCCGGTCTACCTCGGCACGATCCTGGTCAGCGTCGTGGCCGTGTCGGGGTGGCCGATCATCAGCGGCCGCCTGTGGGAGCTGCCCGCACCGCCCGTGCGCGCGATGGACACCCCGGTACAGCTCATTCCGGCGGCCATCATCGTCCTCACCTGCCTGTCCGCCCTGTTCGTACGGCGCCGCCTGTTCGCGGTCGTCCTGGTGGGCATGACCGGCTACGGGTGTGCGGTGCTGTTCTTCCTCCAGGGCGCGCCGGACCTCGCGCTCACCCAGTTCCTCGTGGAGACGGTGAGCATCCTCGTCTTCGTCCTGGTCCTGCGCCGCCTGCCCGCCCGCTTCTCCACCCCGGCGCTGCGCGGGCGCCGCATGTGGAACCTGCTGATCGGTGTGGCCACCGGGGCACTCGTCGCCAGCATGACCTACTTCACGCTCGCCGGGCGCCGGGACGAGACCGTCTCCGGCGGCTTCGCGCACCTGGCCGAGGAGGTGGGCGGGGAGAACATCGTGGCCGTCCTGCTGATCGACGTCCGCGTGTGGGACACCATGGGGGAGATCTCCGTCCTCGCCGCCGCGGCGGCGGGCGTCGCCAGCCTGATGTTCGTGCGGCGCCGCTCCCAGCCGCGGGTGAACCGCAGGACCCGGCCGCTGTCCCACACCACCCCTCCCCCGGCCCCGAGCGGCGGGGGGATCGACCTCGGCGGCCTCCGGACGGCACCGCGCTCGATGCACCTCAGGCCCGTTCCCGGACGCAAGTGGCTGCCCAGCGCCGGTGCCCTGCCCACGGAGCGGCGCTCCCTGATCTTCGAGGTCGTCTCCCGCTTCCTCTTCCCCGTGGTCATGGTGATCTCGGTGTACCTGCTGCTGACCGGGCACTCCGCGGTCGGCGGCGGGTTCGCCGGGGGGCTCCTGGCCGGGCTCGCCCTCACGGTCCGCTACCTCGCGGGGGGCCGGTTCGAGCTCTACGCGGCGGCCTGGCTCCAACCCGGCGCCCTCATCGGCACCGGCCTGGCCCTGTCCACCGGAACGGCCCTGGCCGGACCGTTCCTCGGCGAGGAGATCCTGTCCGGCGCGGCGCTGGACCTGCACATCCCGCTCATGGGACACCTGCACCTGACCTCCGGCCTGGTCTTCGACCTGGGGGTCTACCTGCTGGTGATCGGACTGGTCCTGGACATCCTGCGCAGCCTGGGCGCCCGTATCGACGAACAGGTGGAGCGGGACGCCACGCACGCCGCCGGGCGGGACCGGGGCGCGGAGACGGCGGAGGAGGTCACACCGTGAACGACACCCCGAGCCTGGTCCTGGTCCTCGTCGTCGGCGTCATGGTCGCGGTCGGCGTGGTGCTCCTGCTGGAGCGCAGCCTGACCCGCGTGCTCCTGGGGTTCGTCGTGCTGAGCAACGGCGTCAACCTGATGATCCTGGCCGTGGGCGGCGAGGCCGGAGGGCCGCCGATCCTGTGGCTGACCGAACCGGACCGGATGTACGACACCCTGCCCCAGGTGATGATCCTCACCGCTATCGTCATCACCCTCGGCGTCACCGCGTTCCTGCTCGCCATGGCCTACCGGAACTGGCAGTTGGAGGGTAACGACGAGGTGCAGGACGACGCCGAGGACCTGCGCATAGTCCGGGGCGAGGGCGCCCAGGCCGTCCGCAGGCGCTACCGGCGCGAACGCCACCGGTTGCAGGCCGACATCCGCGCCCAACGGGCCGAACTCCAGGCGACCATCGCCGCCGCCGACGCCCAGGAGTTGGCGGAGCAGGCCCGGATCAGGGCCGAGATCGCCGCGGCCCAGGCCGAGCTCGCCCGGATCGAGGCGGACACTGAGGAACGGGGGGCCGACGAGCGCTCCGAGGAGACGGTGCGCCGTCTGACCGACCGCACGCAGGACATGGTCGAACAGGTGGCGGAGCTGCGCAGGCGCATCCGTCAGGGGCGCAGGCGGCTGCGGGAGCACCGCCGCGCCGACCGCGCCGCCGAACGCGAGCTGTGGCGGGAGCTGCGCCGCCGGGTGCGCGCCCAGCGGCGGGAGGTGCGCCGGAGCATGAGGGCCGAGCGGGAACGCCTGGCACGCGCCGAGGACAGCGAACTGCTAGGGAACGACTGATGCTCGACGGACCCCTCTTCTCCGCCCTCGTCCACCACCTCGTCCCGCTGCCGGTGGTCCTGCCGCTGTTCGCCGCGGGGGTGAAACTGGCGCTCGGCGTCCGCAGGCCGCGCCTGCAACGGTGGATCAGCGTCGCCACGCTCACAGCGGTCCTGGCCATCGGCGTCCTGCTCATGCGCGGGGCCGACACCTTCGGTCCGCTGGCCGTGCAGTTGGGCGGCTTCGAGGCGCCGCTCGGGATCACCGTGGTGGCAGACCGGCTCTCCGCCCTGTTCGTGACGGTGTCGGCGGCCATCACCCTGGCCGTGCTCGTGTACTCCATCGGGCAGGGCATGGCGGGCAAGGCCGAGGTGGCGCCCCTGTCGGTGTACCAGCCCACCTACCTGATCCTGGTGGCCGGCGTCTCCAACGCCTTCCTGGCCGGAGACCTGTTCAACCTGTACGTGGGCTTCGAGATCCTGCTGACCGCCAGCTACGTGCTGCTGACCCTGGGCGGGACCCAGTCGCGGATGCGGGCGGGCGCGGTCTACGTGGTGGTGTCGCTGCTCTCCTCCGTACTGTTCCTCATCTCGATCGGGCTCGTCTACGGGGCGACGGGAACCGTGAACATGGCGCTGCTGGCCGAGCGGCTGTGGCACATCCCCGCCGAACTGCGGCTCGTGCTGGAGGTCCTGCTGGTCATCGCGTTCGCGGTCAAGGCTGCGGTGTTCCCGCTGTCGGCGTGGCTGCCGGACTCCTACCCGACCGCACCGGTCCCGGTCACGGCGGTGTTCGCCGGCCTGCTGACCAAGGTGGGCGTGTACGCGATCATCCGCACCGAGACACTGCTGTTCCCCATCACACACATCACCACGCTGCTGCTGTGGGTGGCGCTGGCCACGATGGTCATGGGCGCGCTGGGGGCCGTGGCGCAGAAGGACATCAAGCGGCTGCTGTCCTTCACCCTGGTCAGCCACATCGGGTACATGCTGTTCGGGGTCGCGCTGGGCACCGAGCTGGGGTTGGCCGGGGCGGTGTTCTACGTCGCGCACCACATCACCGTCCAGACCACGCTGTTCCTCATCACGGGGCTGATCGAGCGGCGCGGCGGGTCCACCTCGCTGGACGACCTCGGCGGGCTGGGGCGGATCGCACCGGTACTGGCCGTGCTGTTCTTCATCCCGGCGATGAGCCTGGGCGGCATCCCGCCGCTGTCCGGTTTCCTCGGCAAGCTCGGCCTCGTCCAGGCAGGTGTGCAGGAGGGGACGCCGATGGCCTACACGCTGGTCGTGGCGTCGATGGTCACGAGCCTGCTCACGCTCTACGTCATCGCGCGGGTGTGGAACTACGCGTTCTGGCGGGCCCCGGCCGAGGGCATGGTCGCCGAGCCCGGGACGGTGCTGGAGGAGAGCGAGGACGATTCGGAGGAGACCTCCACGTCCGCCTTCGGCCCGGAGGAGGCGGTCGGCCCCACCTCCCGGCTGGGCGGCGCGGAGACGGAGGCGGGCGCGCGCGTGGTCACCTCCGTGGTCCTGCCCCGGAGCATGACCGGCGCCACCATGGCCCTGGTCGCCATGGGGCTCTCGCTGACGGTGTTCGCGGGGCCGCTCATCGCCTACTCGTCCGAGGCCGCCGCCGACCTGACGGCCCGCACCCCCTACATCCACGCGGTTCTCGGAGGTGAGCGGTGACCTGGAGACGCACAGCCTCGCGCGGCCCCGAGCGGCTGCGGTCGCTGCGCCGCCGCCTGGGCAAGGTCGAACCGGTCTCGGTGGCGGGCATGGCACTCGTGTGGATGCTGCTGTTCAACGGCTTCCGGCCGCGCGAGGAGTCCCTGGGCCTCCTGGTGCTGGGGGTTCTGGTGTCGGTACTGATCATGGTGCTGTTCCCCCTGCCGCCGGTCGCCTCCGGGCTCCGGCTGCGGCCGTGGAACACGCTGCGCCTGGTCGGCCGCTTCTGCGCGGACCTGGTCAGGGCGAGCCTCCAGGTGAGCCGCCAGGTGTTCACCCCGGGGCCGCCCGTGCGCAGCTCGGTGATCGCGGTGCACCTGCGCAGCGACTCCGATCTGATGCTGGTGTGCACCTCGGTCCTGCTGTCGGTGATCCCCGGGAGCGTGGTGATCGAGGTCGGGCACCCGGAACGGGTGCTCTACCTGCACGTGCTGGGCGCGGTCGACCGCGAGGGGACCGAGCGGGCCCGCAGGATCGCACTGAACCTGGAGGAGCGGATCGTGCGGGCCATCGGCACGCGCCGCGACATCGCCGACCTGGAGGCCGCGACCCGGGGGGAGGGCCCGTGAGCGCCCTGTGGACGACCATCGCCGTACTGCTCGGGGTCGCCGCCCTGCTCGGTACGGCCCGGCTCATGCTGGGGCCCAGCATCCTCGACCGTGCTCTGTCGGTCGACGTGCTGATGGCCTCCTCCCTCACCGGGATCGGCGCCTACGCCGCGTTCAACCGCGACCCGTCGGTGCTGCCGATCCTCCTGGTGCTGTCCCTCGTCGGCTTCGTCAGCTCGATCGCCGTCTCGATGTTCGTGGTCCGCCGCCACCTCGACGGGCACCCGGAGGCGACCGGAACCGGTGGCGACGACGAGGGGAGGGCACCGTGAGCGGTCAGATGATCGCGGTGCTGGACTGGATCGCGGTGCTGTGCCTGGTGGCGGGGGCGCTGCTGTCCCTGGTCGCGGGGGTGGGCCTGGTGCGCTTCCCCGACCTGCTCTCCCGGATGCACACCGCCGCCAAGCCCCAGGTACTCGGGCTGCTCCTCGTCCTGGTGGGGATCGGTCTGCGCATCGCTCCGGTGGAGACCGGGGTGTTCAACGTGGGCACCCTGCTCCTGGTGGGCCTGTTCCAGATCATGACGGTGCCCGTCGCCGGCCACATCGCGGCCCGGGTGGCCTACCGTTCGGGGCGGATCCGGGAGGACCTGCTGGTCACCGACGAACTCGCCGAGCACCTGGAGCGGCGGCGCAGCGACGAGCAGTCCTGAGCATCCCCGCGTGCGCGGGGCTCACGACTCCCCAAAGCATCCGGGGAACTCGGGACCCGGTCCATCCCCGCGTGCGCGGGGCTCACGTACTCGCCCTTGACGTCGCCGGGCACCAACAGGGTCCATCCCCGCGTGCGCGGGGCTCACCACGACGCCCTCGACCCGATCTGCCTGAAGGTGGGTCCATCCCCGCGTGCGCGGGGCTCACTCCTTGGCGAGGTCGTCGATCTCGGAGTTCAAGGGTCCATCCCCGCGTGCGCGGGGCTCACGAAAGCGGCTTCGGGGCAAGCGCCCCGCCCCGGGGTCCATCCCCGCGTGCGCGGGGCTCACCCTAAATGACCTGGGACAACGCAGCGCTTTATCCTCTTGTAACATCGCTTGCGCGGCCTGTCCTCAACCGTATCGCCCTGGACACGTACACGCAGCCCTGCGGGCTCGCCGTCTGGTCGGCGGGGCGGCCCGGCGATAGACTCGGCGCGGGATCATGCTTCTGGTGAGCATGGACAAGGCCCCGGCCGTCATCGGACCGGGGCCTTCGTCTTGCCCGCTTCAAGAGCGAGCAGCGGCCTTGAGCAGGGCGTCCCACTCGGCGGAACCGAAAGCCAGGTGTCCCGCCTCGCGGTTCTGGGTGTCGCGGACGGCGGATCCGCCGGGGAAGTCGGCGACCTCCACGCAGTCCTGCCCCTTCGCGGAGGAGTAGGAGGACTTGCGGAACTGAAGGTGGGATTCGCTGGTGAACATCGTCGGTGTCCTCTAGTCGAGCTGGTTGAGTCGGCGCTCTATCCAGGCACGGGATTCCTCCACGCTGAGCGCGGCCGCCTGGACGTGGTCAAGCACCGTCTCGTAGAGCGTAATCTGCTCCGAATCCTCCATCAGCAAGCCGGACCCGCCGGTCTGCTCGGCGTAGACCGCTGACGGGTCATGGGGGAAATCCAGGATGACGAAGGAGCCGTCCATCCCGGCGTGCGGCCCCACGGAGTCGGGCAGGACCTGGACCCGCAGTGTCGGCCGTTGCACGTCGAGCAGGTGGCGGAGTTGTTCGGCGGCGATCTCGGGTGGGGTCTTGCGGAAAGCGGTTTCGTCGATGATCGCCCACAGGCGTGGTGCGTCCGCACGACTGAGAATGTGCTGACGGACCATACGCACTTCGACGCGGCGTTCCACCTCGTCTTCATCGGTGACGCCACCGGCTCGGATCATCGTGCGGGCGTAGCCCTCGGTCTGGAGCAGGCCGGGAAGGTGTTGGACCTGGTACGTGCGTATCCGCGAGGCTTCGGTCTCAAGGTCGATGTAGGTTCCGGCGCCGAGGATGTCCCGGTATCCGAACCACCATCCCGATTTGGAAGCCTCGCGGGCAAGCCTGCGGTAGGCCTCCCGCTCGTCTGGGTCCATGACGCCGTAGATGTCCAGAAGGATCTGGAGGTCGGCGTCGCGCACGCGCTGCTTGCGGGTCTCGATCCGGGTGATCTTGGCCTCGAACCAGCTCTTGTCCGGAGCCCGCTTCTTCGCTTCGGCAGCAGCCTGTTTCGCGGTCAGCCCTGTGTCCTCACGCAGACGGAGTAGCTGACGGGCCAGTCGTCGGCGTCGAAGGGTTGGACTGGCGGCCAAATCCTCGCTCCTCGTGATCCGGGCTGAACTGTGTTGGTGCTTCGACCCTACGCTCCGTGTCGCATCTTCAGACATTTGTCGCATCCTTCGACAGCATGAGTCAGTATCTACTGAGATTGTTTCATGCGATCTTGTAATGCATCTTGCGATCTGATGCGCAGTCAGCGACGATGGTGTCACCAGAAGCCGCCGGACCTCCCATCCGGCACGACCCCTGGAGGTGTGCGCTTTGCGCTACCTGCGACACGACGAACTCCGCCCCGTGCGGCGGCTCGCATCCACCGTCCCGCCCCCGCGCCGCCCGCGCCGCGCCCGCCGCGTGCGCTTCTACGCCCACCCGGCCGGAGACCTCGCACCGCTCGCCCAGGCCCTCGCCCGCCTGCTCACCCTCCAGGGGGCGGCCGCATGATCGACATCACCACCTCGGACCTGTTCGCGGCCGTCCGCGACGTCCTGGACGTGCCCCCGCCCGGCGGAGCGGACGGCCACCTGCCCTATCTGGAGCTGGTCCGCGACCGGGGCGCGGCGGCGCGTCGGGCGCTCGCCTACGCCGCCGATTCGGGGGACCTGGTGGGCGCGGTGGACATGGTGGAGGGAGCGCTCTCGCGCCTGCCCGTCTCCTACGCCACCGGGCCACAGCCCGAGCGGGCGCGCTCCATCCGGCGGGTGGTCTGACATGAACCACGTGTGCGACATCGCCGAACTGCGCTCGCTGGCCGACCTCGCCGCGTGGGCGCGCGGGCACGGGGCCGCCCTGCGCTACCTCGGCCCCGACCTCCAGGGCCGCGCGGTCTACGCCGCGACCCGGGGCCACCTGACCCGGGTGGCGGTCACCGACCGGCCCGACCCGCACCGGCCGCCGCTGGTGTGGACCTCACCCCTGGAGCGTCTGGAGAGGGCGACGTGACCGGGCTGGAACACGCCCTGGACCAGGTCCAGCGCGGAGCGTGGGTGCTCACCACCCGCACCGCACCCGACGGCACCGTGACCTACGTGGCCCACCGCCCACCCGGCTGGTCCGGCCCCGGCGATGCCTTCGAGGAGATCACCGCCCCGGATACGGCCGCGCTGCGCGCCCGGCTCGCCCACAGGTGCCGCAGGGACGCCTAGTCTCCGCGCGCCCGGGACCCCTGGAAGCCTCCCGGGCGCGCGGGGTCGAGGTGCGTTGTCGTGTAGTCGAGGTTCGCTCTGGGGCGAACCTCGGCGCTGATCTTCGTCCTGGGGCGAACCTCGACGGCGTGGTGGGGCGGGCACCGCACCCGACACGGTGACCGGTTCGGGACCGGGGAGGCCGCGGACCGGGCCGACCGTCCCGACCCGGGCTTCGGGACGGTCGGCACGCGAAGACCCCGGACCGCCGGAGAGGGCGACGATGACCCTTCTAACGCACGAAATCCTTTCTCTGCACACCTGAATACACATTCATCCATCAATCACCCCATTCTTCAATGAAACCCCCGTGTTTTTTGTTAGAAAAAACGAAAAGTCATGAAATCTCTGCGATTACCCATGCCTTCCGCCTAGGGTTCATGGCATCCGTAGAGGCCGTTTGTGGGCCGGAACCGTTCACCCGCGGGCCGACGCCAGTCGCTCGTTTCTTCCTTTGAGGAGCCGAGGTGCTCACCATCGACCAGGAGATGCAGGAGATGCTCCAGACCCCTGGAGTGTGCAGTGTCTGTCTCGTCGACTGGCGGACGGGCGACACCGTGGCCCGCGCCGGGGCCGAGGACCGGACCACGGACTCGGTATCACTCCTCCGAGCCATCGACAACGGTCCTCTCTACGACGCTGAGGCAGTGGAGGACCTGGTCGTCACCGACGGCGGCCACTATCTGCTGCTCGCCGTTCTGAAGGGCTCTGACCTCTGTGTTCAGGTACGGATGGAGCGCGGTCGGGGGCACCTCGGCTTCGCTCTGCGACAACTGCGCGGGTTGGCGGGCACGGCCCGCCTGCCGCCACCCCGCCGCGACCGCGGCCGCCCCGCGGCGCGCCCCGCGACCACCGTGGACCGGGCGCTGCTCGAACGCGTACTGGTGGGCCTCAGGTCGCTCTCGGTCGACAGGCCGAGGACCGGAGCGGTGATCGCGTGAGCGGTCGCCGGTTCCACTTGCGGCCGACCGTGCGCCGCTGGATGGCGCAGCGGCCCGCCCTGCGCCGAACCACACCGAATAGGGAGAAGGACATGCCGAATATCGAAACCGGTTTGAAGGACATGATGTCGATCGAAGGGGCTCTCGGAGCCGCCGTCGTCGACTACGGCAGCGGAATGGCTCTGGGAACCCTCAGCGCCACGAGCTCACTCGACCTCAACGTGGCCGCGGCCGGGAACACGGAAGTGGTCAGGGCCAAGATGAGGACCATGGACCAACTGGGGATCAACGAGACCCTTGAGGACATCCTCATCACCCTCTCCGGCCAGTACCACGTCATCCGCCCCCTCACCGACCGCAAGGGGCAGGGACTGTTCCTGTACCTGGCGCTGGACCGGTCCCGGAGCAACCTCGCCCTGGCCCGCCACCGCCTCAAGGGCATCGAGGAGACGCTGGAGGTCTGATCCGGCCCGCCGCGCTCAGCTCCGCTCGGTCACGCACGCCGGATCGTCGAGCACGGCGCGGACCACCGAGTGGGCGGCGCCGAGCAGCGGGCCCTCCTTGCCGAGCCGGGAGGCCGAGACCGGGCAGTCCCGGCCTCCGGTTCGGCGGGAGAGCTCCTCCTCCAGTGGGGGCAGTACCCAGGGGGCCAGGGCCGCGAGCTCACCGCCCACGACCACCGCCCGTGGGTCCAGCAGGTTCACCGCCCCCGCGAGCGCGATACCGAGGGCGGTCCCGGCGCCGCGCAGGGCTCGGAGCGCGGTCCGGTCCCCGCGGGCGGCGCGTTCGGCGAGGAGGCTGCTGCGCCCCTCCCCCGGGTCCAGCCCGGCCGCGCGCAGCACAGCGTCCTCCCCGGCGTACCGCTCCAGGCAGCCGCTGCCGCCGCACCGGCAGGCGGGACCGTCGGGGTGGACCGGGACGTGTCCGAGCTCGCCCGCGAACCCGTGGGTGCCGCGCAGCAGCCTCCCGTCCACGACCAGCGCCGCACCGATGCCGATCTCGGCCGAGACGTGCAGGAAGTCACGCGGTGCACCGGGGTCGAGCCAGAGCTCGGCGAGGCCGCCGTAGTTGGCCTCGTTGTCGACCGACAGCGGCGGAGCCCCGGGCAGGAGCGCCCCGAGATCGGTCCGGGGCCAGCCGAGGTTGGGGGCGCGGTCCAGGATCCTGCTGTCCCTGGCCACCAGGCCGGGGACGGCGACCGCGAGCCCCGCCGGCCACAGCCCCCGGCCACCGCACTCCTCGACGACCCGGCGCACCCGCAGTGCGAGGTCGGCCAGGACCGTCTCCGGCGGGCGGCCGCGGTTGGCGCCGCGCAGCTCGGCCCGGGCCCTGACCGTGCCGCGCAGGTCGACGGCGCACACGGCGAGGTGGTCGACGCCGATCTCGGCACCGATCCCCACCGGGCCGCGGTCGCTGACGGCGAGCGCGGAACCGGGGCGGCCCCGGCCCGCGGCGGGGGGCCGCCCCGGGCCGTACTCCTCCAGCAGGTCCCAGCGGACGAGGTCGTCGACCAGGGTGGAGACGGCGGCCCGGGTCAGGCCGGTGCTCGCGGCGACGGCGGCCCGGGAGAGCGGGCCCTCGGCGCTGACCGCGTGCATGACCCGGGCGAGGTTGCGACGGCGCATGCTCCGCTGCGTGTCGGGCAGGCCTCGGAGGCCGTCGGCGGAGCGGCTCGGTGGCGGTGTCATCGGCGGTCCAGCAGTGGGGTGGAGGCGTCGAGGATACCGGTGATCCGGTCGAGTGCGGCCTCGTCGCGCCCGACGGGGCCGAACACCGGGCCGCGGGCGGTGTTCCAGCGGCGGGCGACCGCGACCGGGTCCTCGCCGGTCAGCAGGCCCGCGGCCTGCGCGGCAGCGCCGAGCGCGACAAGCTCCTCGGCCTCGGGTACCCGCACCGCTCGGCCGCTGAGCCGGAGCACGGTCTCCCGCCAGGCGGTGCCGCGCGCCCCGCCACCGATGAGCAGCAGCGGGGCGCTGGGGTCGGCGTCCTCGTCCAGGACCAGGTCGAGGGCGCCGAGCAGGGCGTGCACGGCACCGTCGTAGGCGGCCTGGAGGAGCTGGCCGGGGGTGGTGTCGTGGGTCAGGCCGTGGACCAGCCCGGAGGCGCGGGGCAGGTCCGGGGTCCGTTCGCCGTCCAGGTAGGGGAGCACCGTCACGTCCGCGCCGGGCTCGACGGCCTCGCGGTCGAGCCCGATCAGCCGGGCCACCCGGTCCACGGCCAGGGTGCAGTTGAGGGTGCAGGCGAGGGGGAGCCAGCCGCCGACGGCGTCGGCGAACCCCGCCACCGTGCCCGTGGGGTCGGCGGGACGGCGCCCGGTGACCGTGTACACGGTGCCGGAGGTGCCCAGGCTCATCACCGGGGTGCCGGGGAGCAGTCCCAGGCCCAGGGCCGCGGCGGCGTTGTCGCCCGTGCCGGCGGCGACCCGGGTCCCGGGGGCGAGCGGCAGGCCGTCGCCGACCGTGCCGGCCGCCTGGCCGGGGCGGACCACGCGGGGGAGCAGGTCCGGGTCGAGACCGATCCGGTCGAGGATCTCCCCGTCGTAGGCCTCGGTGGCCGGGGACCACCAGCCGGTGCCGGAGGCGTCCCCGCGGTCGGTGGTGCCCAGGCCGGTGAGCCGCTCGGTGAGGTAGTCGTGCGGGAGGCGGACCGCGGCGACGCGGGCGAGGGACTCCGGTTCGTGCTCCGCCAGCCACGCCCACTTCGTCACGGTGAAGGAGGCGCCGGGCACACTGCCGGTGCGCTCCGCCCAGCCCGCCGGGCCGCCGAACTCCTCAGTCAGCCGCCGTGCCTGCGGCGCCGAGCGCACGTCGTTCCACAGCAGCGCGGGACGGACCGGCCTGCCCCCGGAGTCCAGGGTGACCAGGCCGTGCTGCTGTCCCGCGATCGAGACCGCACCTGCCCGGCGCGCCGCGTCCCCGCACTGGCGCAGCGCCTCGCACAGGGCGTCCCACCACTGCTGCGGGTCGCTCTCGCGGATCCCGCCCGGCGTGACGTTGTGGGGCGCCCGGCCCTCGGCCACGACGCTCCCGTCGGCGGTGTCGACCACCAGGGCCTTGGTGGACTGGGTGGAGGAGTCCACCCCGATGGCGAACGGACCTCGCGACGACATGTGTCCTCCTTCGTGTTCCGGGGGCCGCGGACCGGTCCCGCGGTGTCCCGGCGGTGGGCGGGTCCCGCCACGGGGTTGCCCGCGCACCGCGCTGCACCGCATAATAATTTGTCAACGGCCATGACAAAATAGCCGAGCCCGTGAGGAGCCCGCTATGAGCTACACACCCACCCCCGAGGACAGGTTCACCTTCGGTCTGTGGACCGTCGGCTGGCGGGGCGCGGACCCGTTCGGCGACGCCACCCGCCCCGCCCTCGACCCGGTCGAGGCGGTGCACCGCCTCGCCGCGCTCGGCGCCCACGGGGTGACCTTCCACGACGACGACCTCGTCCCCTTCGGCTCCTCCGCCACCGAACGCGACGCGATCATCGCGCGCCTGCGCACCGCCCTCGACGCCACCGGCATGAAGGTGCCGATGGCCACCACCAACCTCTTCTCCCACCCGGTGTTCAAGGACGGCGCCTTCACCGCCAACGACCGCGGCGTGCGCCGCTACGCCCTGCGCAAGGCCATGCGCAACATGGACCTGGCGGCCGAACTGGGCGCCACGACCTACGTCGCCTGGGGCGGGCGCGAGGGCTCCGAGTCCGGCGCCGCCAAGGACGTGCGCGCCGCTCTGGACCGGATGAAGGAGGCCTTCGACCTGCTGTGCGAGTACGTGGTCTCCCAGGGCTACGACCTGCGTCTGGCCATCGAGCCCAAGCCGAACGAACCGCGCGGCGACATCCTGCTCCCCACCATCGGCCACGCCCTGGCGTTCATCGACCGCCTGGAGCGCCCGGACATGGTCGGCCTCAACCCGGAGGTCGGCCACGAGCAGATGGCGGGGCTGAACTTCCCGCACGGCATCGCCCAGGCCCTGTGGTCGGGCAAGCTCTTCCACATCGACCTCAACGGCCAGTCCAGCATCAAGTACGACCAGGACCTGCGGTTCGGCGCCGGCGACCTGCGCCAGGCCTTCTGGCTGGTGGACCTGCTGGAGAGCTCGGACTACACGGGCCCGAGGCACTTCGACTTCAAACCGCCCCGGACGGAGGACTCCGAGGGTGTGTGGGCCTCCGCCGCGGGGAACATGCGCAACTACCTGATCCTCAAGGAGCGCGCCCTGGCCTTCCGCGCCGACCCGGAGGTCCGGGAGGCGCTGCGGATCTCCGGACTGGACGAACTGGCCGCGCCGACGGCCGAGGACGGCCTGCGGTCCCTGCTCGACGACCGCTCCTCCTTCGAGGACTTCGACGCGGACACGGCCGCCGAGCGCGGTATGGCCTTCGAGCGCCTCGACCAACTGGCCATGGACCACCTGCTGGGCGCCCGCGGCTGAACTCCCCGCCTGCGGCCGGTGCTCCGCCCCGGACCCGTCGGTGCCCGTGGCTAGGGTGGCGCCATGGTTTCCGGTCGGGCGGCCACGGTCGAGGCGTACCTGTCCGAACTGCCCGAGGACCGGGCGGAGACGCTGCGTGCGCTCCGCAGGGCCGTCCTGGACCGGCTGCCCCCGGCTATGAGGAGGGCATGCACTACGGGATGGTCTGCTACACCGTCCCGCTGGAGCGCTTCCCCGACACCTACAACGGGCAGCCGCTGACGTACGCCGGTATCGCGGCCCAGAAGCGGCACTTCTCCCTGTACCTCATGAGCGTGTACTGCGAGCAGCGCCAGGACGAGTTCGCCGAGCAGTCGGAGGCCGCCGGGAAGAGGCCGGACATGGGGAAGTCGTGTGTCCGGTTCCGCGATCTGGACGGCGTGGCCCTGGACGTGGTGGGCGACTGGGTGGCGCGCTACCCGGTGGAGGACTTCATCGCCGCACACCGCCGGACCTGAGGCCCGGCGGTGTGCCCGCCCCGGTCAGTGTTGGGCGGGTCTCCCCAGGTGCTCGGTGAAGAAGGCGTCGATGCGCCGCCACGCGTCGGCGGCCGCCTCGGGGTGCGGGCCGATCCCGGTCACCCTCGCCAGCGGTCGGAGGAGCGCGGGGCCGTTGGGCCCCTCGTTCATGAAGGAGTGGCCGGCGCCGGGGTACTCCTTCACGTCGTGCGCCACCCCCTCCGCCGTCAGGGCGGCCTCCAGTCTCGCCGCGGCGCCGGGGGTCTGCCAGTCCTTCGACCCGTAGCTGGCGACCATCGGACACGCGCCGCGGACCGCCTCCGACAGGTCGTTGCAGAGGACCCCGTAGTTGGGCGCGGCGGCGTCGAAGCGGGGCGCGGTCACGATCGCGAAGCCGCCGCCCATGCAGAAGCCGACGACCCCGATCCGGCCCGTGCAGTCGGGCCGGTCCAGCAGCCAGCGCCGGCCCGCCTCGATGTCGGTGACGGCGCGTCCGCGCCCACGCGACATGGCACGCATCACCCCGGCCACGCACCGCCACTTCCCGCCCTGGCTGTACAGGTCGGGGACGATCGTGAGGTAGCCGAGCCGGGCCAGGCGGTCGGCGTGGAGCCTCATCTGGGCGTCGACCCCGAAGACCTCGTGGGCGACCACGACGCCCGGCCAGGGGCCCTCGCCCTCCGGCCGGGCCGTGTATCCGCGCAGTCTCGGAGAACCGTCGTTGTCTCGGGTGTAGGAACTCAGGTCGGTGTCGGGCACGCTCGCCCCTCTCACTCGTCCCGGGCACGGCGAACCGCCGGTGCGGGTGGTCCCGCTACCAGGTTCAGCCGAGGAGGGGCCCCAGCAGTTCGTAGGCCTCCTCCAGGCGGGCGGAGACGTCCTCCGGTCCGCCGGAGAGCCGCATGGCGGCGAGCTCGCAGGCCGTGGCGGTCTGGGCGGCGACCACCGCGACCGCCTCGACGACGCCCCTCTCCATCAGCGCGTCGGCCATCCTGTCCGCCCGGCGCTGCTGGAGGAGCAGGTGGCGCGACCGCAGTTCGGGACTCTCCCTCATCAGCCGGGACAGCACGGCCGCGTGGGTGTAGGGCTGGTCGGCGGGGGGCCGGACCGCCGCGCCGGCCTCCCTCAACAGGGAGAGGGCGGCTGACAGGTCGTCGCCGACCGGGAGCGGCGGCTTCTCGCGGATGTGGGCGCACACGCGGTCCACCTCGTCCGCGGCGTCGGCGAACACCACCTGTTGTTTGTCGCCAAAGTACCGAAAGAAGGTGGTTCGCCCAACTTCGGCGTGTTCGGCGATCGCCGCGACAGTGACGTTGTCGAACCCGTGCTCAGCGAAAAGCCGGAAGGCGGCCGAGACGATCGCGGCCCTGGCCTTGCGCCGTTTACGGGCATGGAGTGTATCCGGGGGGTGGTGCATGGGCGACCCTATCGAGTGGAAACCCGACTCTCTGTGAGACGTGGGACCATCAGGACCCTAGTCCCAAAACGCTTCGCAGGAAGCCGGGCAGCGGGAAGTCTGTGGCCGTGAACGCCAGAGGGCACGGGCTTCGAGCACGGCCAAGGGCTCGAAGCGCCCGTGCTACGTGTTGAGGCGGAATTGTATTGCAGGACCGCCGAGCGATGGCAACCGGCTCCACGGCGAAGGACGGCGCTCTACGCGTGTATCGCCTCCCTGGCGGGGTTATGCCGCCGAACGGTGCTCCTTTTCCCGCCCGGTGGATTCCGCCGACCGACAGCGTCTGGCAAATCCTACCCCGAGCCCCGGAAACCCCACACCTCGCTGCTACCCCAGAACGTCACACACTCGTGCCACAGTGGTGGCCAGTCACACACATTGGAGAATTCCATGGCGTACCTCCTGGTCATCGGCACACGCAAGGGGCTGTTCACCGCCCGGTCCCGAGACCGCCGATCCTGGGACGTGAGCGGTCCGCACCACCTCGACGCGGACGAGCGCACCGGCACGGGCCCGGTGTACGCGGTCGGGATCGATCCGCACTCCGGCCGGGTCCTCGCCGGGGTGGAGCACTGGCACTACGGACCGAGCCTCTGGTATAGCGACGACGGTGCCGCCACGTGGAAGGAACCCGCCTCGGCGCCCATCGCCTTCCCCGAGGACACCGGGGCCTCCTGCACCCGGGTCTGGCAGTTCGCCTTCGGCCCCGAACCGGGCACCGTGTACGCGGGTGTGGAACCGCACGCCCTCTTCCGGTCCACGGACGGCGGTCTGAGTTTCGAACTCGTGCGCGCACTCTGGGACCACCCGCACCGGGCCGACTGGTTCCCCGGCGCGGGCGGCGGAGCCGTCCACACCATCCTGCCGGGCCTCCTGGGCCGCGATCGGCGCTCCTCCGACGCCATCACGGTCGCCATGTCCACCGGGGGCGTCTACCAGACCCGGGACGGCGGGGCCAGTTGGGGCCCGGCCAACCGGGGGATCTCCGCGGGCTTCATACCGGGAGAGGAGCCCGAGTACGGGCAGTGCGTCCACAAGGTCGCCGCCGCCCCCGACGGCCTGCTCTACGCCCAGAACCACCACGGTGTCTACCGCAGCGACGACCCCGCCGGCCAGGGCTGGACCGCCGTGGAGGAGGGCCTGCCCACCGACTTCGGGTTCGCGCTGGTCCCGCACCCCCGGCGCCCGGGGTCAGCGCTCACCTTCCCCGTGGTCAGCCAGGAGGTCCACTTCCCTCCCGGCGACCGTCTGAGCGTGTACCGCACCGACGACGCCGGCGACCTGTGGCGGCCGGCCACGGACGGCCTGCCCCAGGACCCCTACTACGGGATCGTGCTCCGCGACGGCGCGTGCACCGACGGCGCGGAGGAGCCCGGGTTCTACTTCGGCACCCGCACCGGCGACGTGTTCGCCGCGGTCGACACCGGTGACGGCGCGATGCGCTGGCACCAGGTGGCCGCCCACCTTCCCGATGTCCTGTGCGTCCGCGCGGCGGGGTGCGCGGCATGAGGGTGACGGTCCACCTCCCAGGACTGCTGCGCGCCGACGCGGGCGGAGCCGCGCACGTGCCCCTCGACGTCGACGACGGAACCGCGCTGCGCGGGGTCCTCGACGCCCTGGCCGCCCGGCACCCCGGCCTGGACCGGAGGATCCGCGACGAGCAGGGGGCACTGCGCCGCTACGTGAACGTGTTCGTGGGCGACGACGAGTGCCGGGGCCTCGGCGGCCTGGACGCCGAGGTCCCCGACGGCACCGACGTACGGCTACTGCCGTCGGTCGCCGGGGGGTGAGACCGGGCCCTACCACTGGGCGGGGGCGTAGTCCTTCAGGAAGCAGCCGTGCAGGTCCTCGCCCAGCTCACCGCGGACGATCGGGTCGTACACGCGCGCCGCGCCGTCCTCCAGGTCCAGCGGCGCGTGGAAGCCCTCCCCGGCGATGCGCTCCTTGTCCGGGTGCGGGCGCTCGTCGGTGATCCAGCCCGTGTCCACACTGGTCATGAGGATGCCGTCGGTCTCCAGCATCTCCTGGGAGCCGGTGCGGGTGAGCATGTTCAGCGCGGCCTTGGCCATGTTGGTGTGGGGGTGGCCCGGCCCCTTGTAGCCGCGGCCGAACACGCCCTCCATCGCCGACACGTTGACGACGTAGGTGCGCCGGGCCGGGGAGGCGGCCAGCGCCGGGCGCAGCCGGTCCACGAGCAGGAACGGCGCGCTGACGTTGCAGAGCTGCACCTCCAGCATCTCCACCGGGTCGACCTCGCCGACCTTGCGCGTCCAACTGTTGACGGGGGCCAGGTCCGGCACCAGCCCGCCCGCGTCGATGGCCGTACCCTGCCGCACCCGCTCCATGGAGGCGGAGCCGGTGGTCAGCGCCAGCGAGGCGAGCATCTCCGGGGTGAAGCGCGCACCGCCCGGCACCGTCCCCTCCCCGTCGGCCCCCTCCAGGGCGTGGGGCCGCACCCCGCCCAGGACCAGCGGCCGGGGCAGGCCCTCACCGGTGAGCGGCAGCGCCTCGGCCGCCACCAGCGGCCCGTAGGAGCCCGGCGCGCGCTTGACGGTCTGCGCGGCGTTGTTGATCAGGATGTCCAGGTGCCCCTGCTCGGCCACGGAGTCGGCCAGCCGGAGCACCTGGGCGGGGTCGCGCAGATCGATGCCGACCACCCGGAGGCGGTGCAGCCACCGGTCGCTGTCGGGCATGGCCGCGAACCGGCGCACGGCGTCCTTGGGGAAGCGGGTGGTGACCGTGGTGTGCGCGCCGTCGCGGAGCAGCCGCAGGGCGATGTACATCCCGATCTTGGCGCGGCCGCCGGTGAGCAGGGCCCGACGGCCGGTCAGGTCGGTGCGCGCGGCGCGGCGCCGCCTGTTGAGGTCCGCGCACGGCGGGCACATCTGGTGGTAGAAGGCGTCGACCTCGGTGTACTTCTGCTTGCAGACGTAGCAGGGCCGGGGCCTGCGCAGGACTCCGGCCAGCGCTCCGGTCGCGGTACCGGTGAGGGCGCGGCCGTTGGTCTCGTCGTCGATCCGGTCCGGCGCCGCGGTGGCGGTGGCCGCCAGGACGGCGTCGTCGTGCGCCTTCTCCGCCGCCCTGCGCTCCCGGCGCCGGTTGGCCTTGAGGCTCTTGAAGAGCTTGGCGGTGGCCCGTTGCAGGGCGAGTGAGTCCGGATGCCGGCTCGGCAGCCCCTCCGCGCGCTGGAGCACCTCCAGGCACACCCTCAGGTGCTCCGGGTCGATCCCCGCCGTCTCCGTCGTCGTTTCCGTCACCGCTGGCTCCACCGCTGTCCTCGTGCGCCCCTGGGCGGGGCCAAGAGGAACCCTACGCGCACCCGGGGACCGCGATGGCTGGGCCCGCTACTCCTCCCAGGAGGGGTCGAACCGGGGGTGGCCCCTGTACACGGAGGCCAGGTACTTGAGGGCCAGCCGCCAGGCGAGCAGTTCCGCCCACGGGTCCCCGTCGCCGGGAGAGGGCCGTGAGGAGGGGTCGATGCTGCGCATGCTCTGAGAGTGCGCCCGGGTGTACCCCTGGACGATCCTGCGCTTGGCCGCCACCTCGGCCAGCGCCCGGTCCCGTCCCCGGGACCCCTCGGGAACGGCCTTGGACGCACGCTCGTCCTCGTCCAGCCGAGCGTTCAGGAACTCCACGATCGTCAACGGACGGCTCCCCTCCTGTCCACACTGTCCTCATGCGTTCGGTTTAGTATCTGTGATAGGCCCGCATCGGGCCACGCGCCGGGTCAGACGCACCCCTCGAACTGGGGAACGCTCGTGAGGACCTCCAGGTCGCTGTCGCCGAACCAGGTCTCCAGCAGCCCCTCGGCGGTGCCGTCCTGGTACATCTCGGTGATCGCCTTGTTGACCGCTTCGCAGGCCCGCACGTCCCCGTGGGGCAGTCCGACACCGTACTTCTCCTGCGTGAACGGGCTGTTGACCAGGCGGAAAGCCTCGGGCTCCCGCGCGAGGAAACCCGCGAGGATCAGGTCGTCGGTGGACACCGCGTCCACCTCGCCCTCCCGCAGCGCGTCGACGCACGCGCTGTAGCTCGGCGCCTCCACGAGTTCGGCACCGATACCGAGCCCCTCGGTGACCCGTGTCGGCGAGTACGACCCCCGGGCCTGGCAGAGCCTGCGCCCCTCCAGGTCGTGCACACCCTGGATGCCGGTGTCGTCGGCGGCCACCATCAGGTCCTGCTGGGCCACGTAGTAGGGACCGCCGAACGTCACCTCGGTCTTGCGCGCCTGAGTGATGGAGTAGGTCGCCACCACCATGTCCACCTCACCGCCGACGAGCACCTTCTCCCGCTCAGCGGAGGTGACCCCGGTCAGTTCCACCCGTTCCGGGGGGAAGCCCATCCGCTCCGCGAGGTAGTGGGCGACATCCACGTCGAAGCCGGTGAGCTCACCGTCTGGCCCCTCCAGTCCCAGGCCGGGCTGGTCGTACTTGACCCCCACGGTGAGCGTCGCCCCGTCCAGGACCGACGGCGGCTCCGCGACCAGTGCCGAGCAGGCCGACGCCCCCAGCGCCAGTACCATCGCCGAGGCCGCCGCCCCGCGTCCGCATCGCACTCCCATACTCCTCTCCCCTCTCTCGGACGGATCGGCGTTCCCGGCCTCACCGGTACTCCGCGAGCCGGGGCCGGACCCCCAGCAGGACCAGGCCGAGCAGGGCCAGGGATCCGGCCGTCGGCAGCCACGCCCACAGCGACAGCACCGCCTCTCCCCTCTCGATCCCCTCGTGGAACGCCTCCACGTGCAGTTCGGTCAGCCCATCCAACGCGCTCTGGCAGTCCGGGAAGGTGCCGTTCCCGGAGTCGGCGATCGCCATCCGCACCGCGATCGCCGTGTCCGTGTCGCCCTCACGGGCGGCCTCCCTGAGCGCACCGTCCTGTTCCTGGAGCCGGTCGTAGCACTCCAGGACCTCGGCCAGCGCGTCCTCGTGCTCCTGTCCCGGCAGGATCGCCTCCTGTGCGCGCTCCCCGAGGTAGCCCAGCGTGCCCGGGTCACCGCCCTCCTCCCGTCCTCCCGGCAGGTCCGGGTAGGCGGCGGCCACCTCGTCCACCCGCGCGTAGTAGGCGTCGAGGTTCTCCGCGGGACGGAACAGGATCTGCTGGGCCCGTTCCAGGTACACCTGCTGGTAGGCGTCGGCCTGTCCGGGGTCGGCGAGGTAGCGGCTCTGATCCGCCTGCATGTCGGTGGCGAGCGCGCCGGCCCGCGCCAGCGCCATGGCGGCGTCCAGCCCCTCCTCCTTGGCGTCATGCTGGTGCCCGCTGCCCGCGTTCAGGACGAGGACCACCCCGACGGTGAGGGCGACCGTCCCGGCCGTCGCCGCCAGGAGCGGCGGGTTGAACCGGCGCCGGAACCGCGCGCGGAAGTAGAGCTGGAGCCCCGCCAGCGACGCGAGGGCCGCCGTGCCGGACCCGCAGACCCACACCAGGCCCAGAGCGACGGAGCGCTGTCCGTCCCCGTGGTTGCGCCGCACGATGGCCGAGGAGTCCAGCCCCAGGTTGAACGCCTTGGGCAGCAGTTCGGTGTGCATCAGCCTGGTCGCGCGGCGGTACTCCGCCAGCGCCACCGCGTCCACCTCCCCCGGGGGCGCCTCCGCCTGGTCGTTGAACAGGCGCGCCTGGGTGGCGAGGCGCTCGTAGTCCCCCATCCCGTCGAGGACCTCCTGGACGTTGCGCTCCTCCACGCTGTCGCCCTCGGTGAGCGAGGCCGCCTGGAGCAGCGCCTCGTTGGCGCGGTCGCGGCTGGACCCGTAGCGCTCCAGGGCGTCCTCGCGGCCGGAGCCCAGGTCGTGGTCGGTCCCCATGAGGAGTACGTCCGCCACCCGGGCGTCCATGTCGGCCAGGGCCAGGTAGAGGTCGGTGGTGGCCATCGCCCGGGGCCCGGCGTCACGGCCCAGGACGTACAGCCCGTCGCGTGCCTGCCCCAGAGCCAGGGCCGACGACGAGAAGAGTCCGGCGATCGCGGCGACGCACACTCCGGTCAGGGTCCACACCCGGAGCGGGGTCGAGGCCCGGCGGCGCACCGGTACGCGCTCTCCGGCGCCGGGACGGGTCACCGGCGCTCATCCCCTCTGGATGGTGATGACTGTCCACGCTCCGACGTAGATCCTGTCGCTGTCATACAGGGGAACCTCCACGTTGCGGGGGATGGGGTCGGTGGTTCCGTTGATGGTGGTGCCGTTGGTCGAACCGGCGTCGAGCAGGGACCAGGTCCCTCCGAGCCGGGGCAGCAGGACCGCGTGTTCGTGGGAGACCGCGGGATCGCCCTCAGGGCCCCCCAGGTCGATCTCGGGGGTGAGACCGCGCGACTTGCTACGCCGACCGATATGTACCCGTTCACCCCGGAGAGTGAGCCTACGCTGCGCACGCTGTACGGGATAGGCGATCTGCGCGGGGTCGATCATGCCCCGGTCGACCATGTACTGGTAGTAGGCCGGGTCGGGCGACACGATCGCCCGCCAGCGCACATCGGCGAGGGCCCCGTCCGGGCCGGGGCGGCGCGGGTACCGGTCCTCGGACTGCGAGGCGAAGTCGAAACCGCACTCCTCGCAGAACCGGCCGGCCCGGGACGTACCGCAGTCCGGGCAGGGGCCGCCCCGGGGCCCGTCGGCGCACGGCTGCGAAGCCGCCTGCGACTCGGTGTGCGGCGGAGCCGTCGACGGACCGTTCCAGGGCCGCGGGGCCGGAGGGGGCGGTGTGGCCTCCTGGAGGCGGAGGCCGCAGACGTCGCAGAGGTCGGGGGCGGCGGACACGTGCCCTGAGGGGCAACTGGGCATGGGGGGTCACTCCTACCCGAGGGCCCCGAAGCGGCGCCGTGCGCGACCGCCCCGGGGCCCGGGAAGCATTCAGTGTTCTCTGCCGCCGGGTCTGCCCCACCCCTCGGGGACGGGGACGACCACGACGGTGATGTTGTCCTTGCCACCGGCCGCGAGGGCGAGATCGACGTACCGGCGGGCGGTGGCCTCGGGCGCGGTGGCCGCTCCGGGCGCGGCGGCAGCCAGCTTCTCGGCCTCGGGGTAGTAGTTCCACAGGCCGTCGCTGCACAGGACCACGGCACCGGGGCCGGAGGGCGTGACGGTGGAGATGTGCGCGTCGACCTTGCCGGAGTCGGCACCCATCCAGGCGACGAGGGCGTGGGCGTTGGCCGAGCGCATCGCCTCCTCCCGGGAGAGCACCCCGGCCTCCACCATGGCCTCGCTCCAGGAGTCGTCCTTGGTGAGCAGTGCGGAGGCGCTGGAGCCGGGACCGTCGGAGACCCAGTAGGCGCGGCTGTCACCGACCCATCCGACCGTGACCTCTCCGGTATCGGGGCGCACCACCGCCGAGACGAAGGTGCAGGCGGGCGCGGAACCGGGTGACTCCGCGATCGCGGCGACGGCCTGGGCGGCCTCGACCATCGCCGCGCCGGTCGCCTCCCGCGGGTCCTCTCCCCGGCGGACGCGTTCGGCGAGGACCTCGGCGCCCGTCTCGGCGGTCACCCTGGACGCCTCGTCGGGCCGGGGGGAGCTGGACACCCCGTCGCAGACCACGGCGACCACCGTGCCGGGGGCGCCGGTGTCCAGCACCCGGACCGCCATGGCGTCCTCGTTGCGCTTGTGCCGCAGCCCCCGGTCGCTGACGCCGACCGCGCCGGGGACACGCACGGCGACGTGGTCGCGTCCGGTGGGTTGGAGGCGCTCGCAGGCGTCGCAGTAGCCGTCCCGCACCCGGCCCGGACACCACACGCACACGGCGGGGTCTGCCGAGGCGGCGGGGGCGCCGTCCGCGGGGCCGCGCCAGAGGTCACGGGTCACCGTGGCGTCCTCGTCCCGGACGGAGGCCCCACCGGCCAGGCTCACCTGCGGTGCGGTGGGGGCGCCCTCGTCCGGCGCCAGCCCCGGACGGTCCCCCGCGGCGTCGCCGACCGAGCCCGACAGGCTCACCTGCGGTGCGGTGATCGCCGCGCCGGGGCTCTCGGCGGGGGCGTCCCTGATCTCGCCCGGAAGGGTGCGTCCGCACCCTTCGCAGAAGGCGTCACCAGCGGCCACCCTGTCGGAGCACGCGGGGCAGGTGCGCACCTTGGTCATCGCGGTTCCCTCGTTCCTCACAGCAGTGTCACGGGGCGTAGGGAGTTGGCCTTGTCTATGAGCTCGTGGCGCTCCCGTACCGTCTCGGCACGGTGCGCCAGGGCCCGGTAGCGGCGCTCCAGGTTGCTACGTACCCCGTCCTCGGTCGGTGGGGCGCCCAGGATCTCCTCGCCCCCCGGTGCCCGGCCGTCCGGGCCGAGCCAGGAGAGGAGGCTCTCCAGCACCCTGACGCCCAGGCGGTCGGAGGTCTCGGCGTCCAGTCCGAGCCGTTCCAGCCGTCGGCCTGCTTCCAGGAAGTCCCCGACCTCCGTGGCGGGGTGCCGGGCGGCGAGGACGGATACGAGTGCCGTCTGGGCGTGAATGTACATGCTGGACAGTTCGGGCACCGTGTCCAGGACGGCGATCGCGGCGGCCCGGTCGCCCTGCGCGAGGCGGATGCGCGCCAGTCCGAACGCGGCGCTGACGAAGGAGTGGTCGGTGCCCCACACGGTCCGGTACTGGTCGGCGGCGGTCCTGTGGTCTCCGGTCCGCTCCGCGGCGATGGCCAGGCCGAGCTTGGGGGCGCTCTCCCCGGGCAGGTGGTCGTAGAGCCGGTCGAAGTGGTCGCCCGCCTCGTGGAAGCGGCCGGTGCCGAGTTCGGCGACGGCGAGGTACCACATGGTGCGCCAGTCGCCGGGGACCCGCTCGCTGAACCGCTGGAGGGCGTCCATGGCCTCGCCGAAGCGGCCCGCGGTGATCAGGGCCCGGCACAGCGCGAGCAGGGTCTCGGGGGTCGGGGAGGCCATCCCCAGCAGGGTGTGGACCAACTCGTCCGAGGACAGCGCTGAGAAGCCGCGCAGGTGCTGGGCGGCCGGGTCCCCGGGGTCGATCAGCGGGGTGGGCAGGAGCGCGGCCGCCTCGGTGGGCGAGGGCGGGACGAGCATGAGGTCGGCGTCGCGGGCGCTCGTGCCCACGGTGTGGTTCTCCCCGCCGAAGAGCGTCGAGGGGGCGGGGTGGGGCGTGCCCCTGATCTCGGACAGCACCTCGCGCAGGACTCCGGTGAGCTGGTCGGCCATGTCGCCCGCGTCGTGGAAGCGCAGTTCGGGTTCGATGTGGGTGCTCCGGCGCAGCAGCCGGTCGAAGGACTCGTGGCGCTGGAGCAGCGGCACGGACGATCGGGGCGGAAGGGCGTACTGGTACGTGCGCACGGCGTCGAACCGGAAGGCGAGCACGGCCAGGGTCCGTCCCACCGAGTACAGGTCGGAGCTGACGGAGGGGCCGGGGCCGCGCAGCTCCTCCTCCGGGACGCGGTATCCGGGCGTGGTGTACACCGGGCTCCCGGTGTCGTCCACCCGGCGCACGCCGCCCAGGTCGATGAGCGTGATCTGCTCCTCGCCCTGGATGACGTTGTCCGGCTTGAAGTCGCAGTAGAGCAGCCCCTTGGAGTGCAGGTAGCCCAGGGCCCGCAGGCTCTCCAGGCCGTAGGCGATGACCTGGTCGAGGGGGAGGACCCCCCGGCCGGCGGCGGCCTCCCCGGGTTCGGTCAGCAACTGGCGCAGCGACCTCCCGCCGACGTACTCCATGACGATGTGGCCGACGGGGACGCCGGTGCGCGGATCGGGGTACTGGGAGAAGTTGATGATCTTGACGATGTTGGGGTGCTCGACCTCGGACAGGAACGCACGCTCGGCGGCGGCTGCCTTGTGCGCCTCGGCGTCACCGACGTTGAGCAGGCCCTTGAGCACCACCCACCGGTCGTTGACGTTGCGGTCCCTCGCCAGGTAGATCCAGCCGAGTCCGCCGTGTGCCAGGCAGCCGAGCACCTCGTACTGTCCGCCGACCATGTCCCCGGGGGCGAGCCTGGGGGTGAAGGAGAAGGGGGTCCCGCAGGCGGTGCAGTAGCCCTCGGCCCGTCCCGGGCGGTCGCCCCGCGACCGGCCCACCCTCTCCCCGCAGTTGCCGCAGAACCGGTTCCTCTCCGCGACCACGGGCTCGGACAGGACCGCCTCGGAGGGCTCCCGGTAGGGGACGGCCGGCATCTCGACCATCCCCAGGCCGAGCATGCCGCGGATGGGGCGCGGGAGGGACCGGCCCGTGAAGGAGACCCCGCCCCGGGCCCCGCCGTTCCCGGTCGGCGCGCCGGGGCCCGACCGGCCGGAGATCCGGACGTCGCCGGAGGAGATCGGGTGGGAGCGGACGGGGTCGGGCCCGGCGGGGCCGGAGGAGAGCCACTGCTCGACGACGGTGTCGGGGGCGGAGCGCCCACGGCCCCCGGGAGGGGGGAGGCCGACGGCGGGACGTCCGCACACACCGCAGATCCCGTCCTCGACCGGGCCACCGCAGCCCGGCGCAGTGCACGTCGTCATCTGATCACACCACCGCCATCGCTTTCATCGTCCGATGCCGCCGGACCGAGGATGGTTCTGCCTTCGGAAGAGGTGGTTTCCACCAGTTCCCGGAGCCTGCGCAGGTACGAGGACAGGGTCTCGGTGGCCGCAGGCAGGTCGCACGGTGTGCTCCACAGCTCCCAGTGCGCCTCGCCGTGCAGCCCGGCGAGACGGCCGTCCTCGGCGCACCCGGCACGGACGGCGCGGGAGCGGTAGGCGTCCAGGCGGCCGCGGAGCCGCGCCCTGCTCTCCAGCAGACCGGTGAGGGCGGCCTCCCGTTCGCGGGCGGTGTCCGTCGCCTCGTGGATGTCCCGCTGGAGTTCTCCCAGCCGGGTACCGAGGTCGCGCCAGCGCCCGGCGTCGCGCAGGCGGTCCAGGTCCGCGACGGCCGCGCGCAGGTCGGGCACGGGATCGGGGACGTCGGGCGCAGCGGGGCGGGAGATCCTCGCCACGACCGTGGCCCGCAGGCTGCGGGCCCGGCTCAGGACCGCCGCCACGTCGTCGACCGCGTAGCGCAGGCGGGTGACGTTCTCGTCGTAGGAGTCGCGCATGCGCAGGGCGTCGCGCAGTTCCCCGCGGGTGCGTTCGAGCCGTCCGCGCAGGCGCTCCAAGGCGGAGGTGTCCACACGCCCGTCGTCCACGAGGGCGAGGGGGTCGAACCGCACCACCTCGGCCTGGTGGAAGACGGCGGCCCCGAGCGGGTCGTACTCGGTTCTGTCGAGTCCGACCATGTCGGCGAGGGTGCCGATGTCGTTCCACACGGCGTCGAGCTCGGTGATCCGGGGGCCGAGGGCGTCCCAGGCGGTCTCCACGGCGGAGACGGTCTCGGTGACCACCGAGTAGTGGGCACAGATCCGGGCGACGGCCTCGGCGGAGGTGATCGGACCCAGCGGTGCCGCCACGGACGGCCCGTCGAGGAGGCGGCCGATCTCGGTCCGGCTCGCGGGGTCCGCGGTGGCACGCAGTCCGGTGGCGCGGTCGACGACGTCCCGGAGGGCGGAGGTGAGGTCCCGCAGGCCGTGGACGTGCTCCTCCACGGACTCCCAGCGCTCGCGGGTGCGTCCGGCCAGGTCCGTGGCCTTGGGCATCCGGTGGACGATACGGCGGTCCAGGTCCGCGAGGTCGAGGGTGATCCGGTCGGCCTCACCGCGCACCCGGTTGAGCGCGTGGTCGATGCCCTCCCAGCTCATCGGGGTGCTCTCCGCCCCGGGTGCGCCGCCCACCTTCCCCGCACTCCCCCTGTCGCACACCCGTGTCCGCGCCGCTCGCCGACGACCGGTGATCCGATATCCGCTAGGACGAGTCTGGCGGGAGCGCCCCCGAACCACAAGGGAATGCCGGAGTTGCCGTCATGAGCGCTGTGAGGCGTAGCGTGTCCGGAAAACGGTCCGTGCGGGTGGCCGACCTGTCAGGCCGGGTCCTCGGGAAACTCTTCGGGGGGACGCGCCCGCCGTCCCGGCGCGCGGTGTCGGCCCCCTCCTCCGGACTGCCGCTCCTCGGCGCCGCCGGTTCCCGTGTCGGCGGTCCCGGTGTCGGCGGCCCGTTCCCGGGTACCGGCCCCCTGGCCGGAGGCGCCGCGGAGCCGCAGACCGGCCACCACGAGCACCGCGCCGAGGATGACCGCGTAGACCCCCACCGCCAGGAGAAGGACCTCGGCCCCCACCAGGGGCCAGAACCACAGCAGCAGGCCGAACACGACGGACAGGGCGCCGACGAAGACCAGCAGCCACTCGGAGCTGATGTGGGCGCGCAGCCGCACCGCGGTGATGATCTCGAAGACGCCGGTGAGGACGGCCCAGAAGCCGATGACGAACACCAGGGCGACCAGCGCCGCTAGCGGCCAGAGGAGCGCTACCAGGCCCAGGACGATGCCGAGCGCCGCTCGCACGGCCGTTCCCGCACGGGACCCGCGGGGTGCGCGGAGGGCCGCCGCGGCCAGGAAGCAGCCGTCGACCAGCGCGAAGGCGCCGAAGACCACGGCCAGCGCCACCAGGGTCGGGCCGGGCCACAGGATCGCGAGCAGGCCGAAGAGCACGGCGGCGGTCCCGCGCAGGACCATCAGCCACCAGTTCCGGCTCGTCTGCGCGAACAGGTCACCGGCGAGCACGTACCGGACCATCTCTCAGCCTCCCCGCACCCCGACTTCGTGGTCCCGTGATCACGGGACTACGGTGTGCGCTGACCCCAAGGTCGCACACCGACGGCCGACAGGGCACCAAGGCAGGGCCAAAGGACGGTATGCGCCGAACCCGCCCGGTCCCGGAACGGCGAACGCCCGCTCCCGGAGCCGGGAGCGGGCGTAGGCGGCGGGCGGTCAGCCCTGGCCGGGGTAGCGGCGCTCGCCGGACCCGATGTAGTGCTGACGCGGACGCGCGATCCGGAAGGCCGGGTCGTGCAGTTGCTCGCGGAAGTGGGCGATCCAGCCGGGCAGGCGGCCCAGCGCGAACAACACGGTGAACATGTTGGTCGGGAAGCCCATGGTGCGGTAGATGACGCCGGTGTAGAAGTCGACGTTCGGGTAGAGCTTGCGATCGGTGAAGTAGGGGTCGGCGAGCGCGGCGGCCTCAAGCTTGAGAGCCAGGGAGAACAGCTCGTCGGGGTTCTCGTCGCGGTCGAGGATCTGGCTGGCCAGACCCTTGATCTCCTTGCTTCGCGGGTCGAAGTTCTTGTAGACGCGGTGTCCGAAGCCCATCAGGCGGACCTCGCGGGCCTTCACCCGCTCCAGGAAGTCGTCGATGCTGGTACCGGAGTCACGGATCTCCTCCAGCATCTCCAGCACGGCCTGGTTGGCCCCGCCGTGGGACGGGCCGGACAGGGCGTTGACACCCGAGGCGATGCTCGCGTAGATGTCGGCCTGCGAGGAACCGACCACGCGCACGGTGGCGGTGGAGCAGTTCAGCTCGTGGTCGGCGTGCAGGATGAGCAGCAGGTCGACGGCCTTGCCGAACAGGTCGCCCAGCTCACCGTCGGCGGCCTTGTCGCCGAAGGTCATCCGGATGAAGTTCTCGACGTAGTTGAGGGAGTCGTTCGGCTCGATCGGCTTCTCGCCGATGGAGTTGCGGTAGATGCGGGCCGCGATCGTCGGCAGCTTGGCCAACAGCCGGATCGTGGCGGTCTCCACCTGGTTCTCGTCGGACGGGTCGGCGCTGTCGGCATAGTAGGCGGCGAGCGTGTTCACCGCGGCGGCCAGCAGCGACATGGGGTGGCCCTGGCGGGGCATCGCGTCGATGAGGGTGTTCATCTCCGCCGGGATGTCGGCGTTCTCACGCAGCTTGTCGGAGAACTCCTTGAGCGCGCCCGGCTCCGGCAGTTCACCGTAGATCACCAGGTAGGCGACCTCAAGGAAGCTGCTGCCCACGGCGAGGTCCTCGATGGGATACCCGCGGTAGCGCAGGATGCCGGCGGCTCCGTCGATGTAGGTGATCTTCGAGCTGCACGAAGCGGTGTTGCCGAACCCCGGGTCCAGGGTGGTCATACCAGTCGAGCCCAGCAGGGTCTTCAGCTCGATGGTGCGCTCACCCTCGGTACCGGTGAACACCGGAAGTGTCAGCGTTCCGCCCTCGTAGTGGAGCTCTACCGTGCGCTCTTTGTCGTCTTCGCTCATGCCCGAGGTCAACCTTTCCAGGCGGGGGATACGTGAGGTGCACGGCACGGGGCGGTGGCCACCGTGACCGTGTTCACTCGTTGGTGTTCTGTTTTGTTAAACGGCGGTTAAGCAAAATCATATAAGTTTCACCGATTCACGAACAGGTGACATGCAACACATACCCAGGACGTGATAAGAATTACCGCAAGGTGAAGATTTACAAACTTTGCCGAACGCCGATTACTCCGTGATCTCCCTGGGACGGGATCGACGGCACCGGGGTCACCCGTGCCGCGCGACCTCTCCTAGCGGTCCCCCGAGCGCCCCGGCACCCGGCGCGGAGACGGGGCCGCGGACACCCCACGCACGTGTACGAATGCCGCGCGGTCCGCTGCGCCGGCGTGCACGCACGCGCTCTAGCGGCCCCTCCCAGAGTACCTTCGCCCTGATCACAGGGGTTGAGGCGGGGTCACCGGAGCCGGTGATCTTCCGTACCTCAAATCAATACCCGCGCCCCACCGGGCCCACACGGCGCGGCCCAGCCCACGTGGACACGGGCGCGGGGAGGAAAAGGGAGCGGGAGGAAGCGGGCCGTGCGGCTCCGGACCGGCAGCGGAACCCGTCCACGGGGGCAGGAACCGCCGCCCATACGAATGGGGCCGAACACGGCCACACCGTGTTCGGAAAGCGCACTATCCCTCGTCGACCCCGCCGGCCAGGAGTGGTTCCATGAACAGTTCGGGGTGGTCCCGCTCGATCACGCGCAGCCGCCACTTGTTGTGCACCAGCACCAGGAGTTCACCATCACCGCGCCGCTTCAGCACCTCGGCCCCCGACAGCGCGTGCAGCGCGGGCGCGGACTCGGCGTCGGTGCGCCGCGCCACCGAGTAGTCCAGCGGGGAGGTCTCGATCGGCGACCGGAACTCCTGCTCCATCCGGGCCCTGACCACGTCGAACTGGAGCGGGCCCACCGCGGCCAGCACCGGGGCCTGCTCACCCCGCACATCCGAGGACAGCACCTGCACCACGCCCTCGGCGTCCAACTGGGCGATCCCCCGCTGGAACTGCTTGTACTTGCCCGCGTCCAGGGCCCGCGCCACCACGAAGTGCTCCGGAGCGAAGCTCGGGATCGCCGGGAAGACGACCTTGGGACCGTCGTAGAGCGTGTCCCCCACCGCCAGGGCCTGGGCGTTGACCAGCGCGATCACGTCGCCGGGGTAGGCGGCGTCGATGGTGGAGCGGTCCGCTCCGAAGACCGCCTGGGTGTACTTGGTCGCGAACGGGCGCCCCGTGGCCGCGTGGGTGAGCACCATCCCCCGGTCGAACCGGCCCGATGAGATGCGCACGAACGCCATCCGGTCCCGGTGGTTCTTGTCCATGTTGGCCTGCATCTTGAACACCTGCCCGGAGAACGGGGCGGCCACCGGGCGCGGCTCGTCCTTCTCGTCGGCCTTGGCCGCGGGTGCGGGGGCGAGCCCGACCACGGTCTCCAGCAGGTGGCCCACCCCGAAGTTGGGCAGCGCGGCACCGAACAGCACCGGAGAGGACTCCCCAGCCAGGAACGAGGCCTCGTCGTAGTCGGCGCCCAGCGCCTCCAGCAGTTCGATCTCCTCGACCGCCCGCTCCCACTCGTCCCCCTCGACCCGGGCGGCCTCCTCGTCCGAGAGCGCCTGCTCCACGGCCTTGCTGGCACCGCCCGGGGTACGGGTCATCTTGGTGTAGGCGCCGCTCGCGCGGTCGATCAGGCCCCGGAAGTCGCCCGCGATGCCCACGGGCCAGTTCAGCGGCGTGGGCCGCAGCCCGATCCGCTGTTCGATCTCGTCCAGCAGCTCCAGCGGCTCGCGCCCGGGCCGGTCCCACTTGTTGACGAAGGTGATGACGGGCATCCGCCGCGCGCGGCACACGTCGAACAGCTTGAGCGTCTGCGGCTCCAGGCCCTTGGCCGAGTCCAGCAGCATGATCGCGCAGTCCACAGCGGAGAGCACCCGGTAGGTGTCCTCGGAGAAGTCGGCGTGGCCGGGGGTGTCCAGCAGGTTGAGGACGCGGTCGTCGTAGTCGATGCGCAGCGCGGCGGAGGTGATGGAGATCCCGCGCTCCTGCTCCATCTGCATCCAGTCGGAGGTGACGCCCTTGCGGTCGCCCTTGCCGTGGACCGCTCCGGCCGAGGAGATCGCCGACGCGTGCAGGGCCAGCGCCTCGGTCAGCGTCGACTTGCCGGCGTCGGGGTGGGAGATGACCGCGAACGTACGGCGGCGCCCCGCCTCCCGAGCGACCTCGACCCCCTGCCGCGTCCCGGCCTCCTGGTCCACGCTCATCCGCCGCTTCCTCGCATCCCCGTCGCCGCCTGTTCACCGACGGGTCCAGCCTACGCGCGCCCGCGCGCGCCGAACACCGCGTCGCCGACACGGCGCAGCAGCTCCGCACGGCCGGTGCCGCCCGGGTAGACGGCGACGACCACGTTCCCGGCGGCCCCCTCCCCGGGCTCGGAGGCCGTCAGCAGGGGCCCCGCCGTGCGGCGCACGAGGTCCACCGCGGCGTCGAAGCGCTCCCACACCGCTTCGGGCTCCTGCCCGGGGCCGCGGAGCCAGGACCTGAGCACGTGGTTGTGCGCGGCGATGAGCGAGGCGGCGACCATACCGGCCTCCAGGGAGTGCTCCTCGCCGGTCCCCGCCGCCAGGTGGCGGGTGAACGCCGCCTGGTAGCGGGCGGTCATGGCCACCTCCCGGTCGCGCAGCCGCGTGTGGGCGCGGACCAGGCGGTACCGGGGGACGGTGATCTCCGGGTCGCGCAGGTAGCCCTGGAGGACCAGGCGGGCGGCCGAGCACGCCGCGTCCAGGGGTGCGTCGGGGGAGGCCTCCAGAAAGCGGGCCACGGTCGCGAAGAGTTCGTCGTGCTCGGCGAAGAGGATGTCCTCCTTCGAACCGAACCGGCGGAAGAGGCTGCGGCGGCTGACCCCCGTGGCCGCGGCGATGCCCTCCATGGTGGTCGCCTCGAACCCGGCCTCCGTGAACAGCCGTACCGCCGCGAGCACGACCCCGCGTGTGTCCGTTCCGGCCATCGGGTCCCCCTCCGCCACGCGCGGTGGGACCAGGTGCCCCACTCGGTGACCCGAAGCTACCGGCCCCCCGGTGTACTTCGGACGCTCCACCGCCTACTCTGACACTGGATGCCATACTAGGGCACGCAGTGCCACGCACCGGGGCGGCAGACACCGCGGAGAGGGAAGCGACATGAGCGACTTCGACCTGTTCAGGACCAGCGACGAGCACGAGGAGCTGCGCGAGGCCGTGCGCGCCGTCGCCGAGGACAAGATCGCGCCGCACGCCGCCGAGGTCGACGAGGCCTCCGCCTTCCCACAGTCCGCCCACGACGCCCTGGTCGCCACGGACTTCCACGCCCCCCACATCGGGGAGGAGTACGGCGGCGCGGGCGCCGACGCGCTGGCCACCTGCATCGTCATCGAGGAGGTGGCCCGCGTGTGCGCCTCCTCCTCACTGATCCCCGCGGTCAACAAGCTCGGCACCATGCCGGTGATCCTCGGCGCCTCCGAGGAGGTCAAGCGGCGCTACCTGCCCGAGGTCGCCAGCGGCGCGGCGATGTTCTCCTACGGCCTGTCCGAGCGCGAGGCCGGCTCCGACACCGCCAGCATGCGCACCCAGGCGGTGGCCGACGGCGACGACTGGATCATCAACGGCCAGAAGTCGTGGATCACCAACGCCGGCGTCAGCGAGTACTACACGGTGCTGGCCGTGACCGACCCCGGCGGCAAGCGCGGCGGCAACATCTCCGCGTTCGTCCTGCACAAGGACGACGCGGGCTTCACGTTCGGCGAGCCCGAGCGCAAGCTCGGCATCAAGGGCTCCCCCACGCGCGAACTGTTCTTCGACGACGTGCGCGTGCCCGGGGACCGCATCGTCGGCGCGCCCGGCGAGGGCCTCAAGCTCGCCCTGCGCACCCTCGACCACACCCGGGTCACCATCGGCGCCCAGGCCGTCGGCATCGCCCAGGGCGCCCTGGACCAGGCCGTGGCCTACGTCAAGGAACGCAAGCAGTTCGGCAGGGCCGTCGCCGACTTCCAGGGCGTGCAGTTCATGCTCGCCGACATGGCCATGAAGCTGGAGACCGCCCGCCAGATGGTCTACGTCGCCGCGGCCAAGTCCGAGCGCGGCGACGACGACCTGCCCTTCTACGGCGCCGCGGCCAAGTGCTACGCCTCCGACGCGGCCATGGAGATCACCACCGACGCCGTGCAGTTGCTGGGCGGTGCCGGCTACGTGAAGGACTTCCCGCTGGAGCGCATGATGCGCGACGCCAAGATCACCCAGATCTACGAGGGCACCAACCAGATCCAGCGCATGGTCATGGCCCGCCAGCTCCTCAAGTAGGCTCCCGGGTTCCCGCACGCGCCGGTGCCGGAGCGGGGAGCAGGACCCCCGGGAGACGTGCGCCCGGGGGTCCGCCTCTCCGTGCTCCGTCAGGCGGGTGCGCGGACGTCGGCGAGCACGGTCAGCGCCGAAAGCCCGGAGGTCTCCTCGTCCTCGAAGTACAGCTCAAGGGCCTCACGAAGGTTGGCGACGGCCTCCTCCACCGTCTCCCCTGGGAGGCGGCCCCGACTTCGACGGCTCTGGCCACGTAACCGCCCAGTCCGGTGTCCGGAACGACTGTGGCGTTGACGTGCGGTGTGCGCTCCATGGCCCCAGTCTGACCGAACCGGGCACCACCGGACCGGGATCCCGTCAGAGCGTGCAGGGTTCCTTCAGGGTGCCTTGACCTTCGGCACACCGCCCTTGCGCCCAATGGAGAAAGCGATCCTGTACACATCCGGTAGATCCAGGCGCCCATCCCGGCGGTAGGTATGGCCCTTGCGATAGTTCGCCCCCATGTAGGGGCCAGCGATCCTGGTGAACTCCTCCTTCTGGGTCTGACCGTCCACAAGGAGTTGATCCGGGGGTTGATAACGGCTAGCCATGTCATTGCGCCACCCGTATCGCAGCCCGCGAAATCCGGCAGAGAGACCCGGGGGTCCCTGGTTGCCGAGATAGTGGAAGAGCAATCCGTACAGATTGGTCATCGACCATGTCAGGTCGGCAGCGTTGGCGCTGAGAGTTCGTCGAAGCGGACGATGTCAGAGGTCACCGCAGCCCTCCAGCCACGAGAGCCTGCTGGTGGAGTACGAGCATCCCGCGAGCGGCTTCTGTGCATGCTGTTGCTCGGACACGCCGGGATCCTATCGGCTGTCCCGTCACCGCAAGACGTCGATCGCGTTGCTCTTCCCCTGGGCTTGGGTGTTCACAGCCCTCAGAGCGTGCACTCGCGGACGAACCGCGCCACCGGGATCGGGTCGCGGCCCAGCGCGGCGCGCACGTCCCCGGTGACCTCCGCGGCGCGGCCCGCGACGGCGGCGGCGAACCGCTCGTTGAGTGCGTCGACGTAGCGCTCACCCCAGCCCCGGTCGGTGGCCCGGAAGTAGAACCCCGCCTCGTCCACCGGCTTGAACCGCCACACCGGGCTCTCGGTGCCCCGGGTCATGCGCACCACCTGCTTGAACGTGAGCGCCTGCGGGCCGGTGAGCTCGTACTCCCGCCCGTGGTGCCCCTCCTCCAGGAGCGCGGCCACCGCCACGGAGGCCACGTCCCTGGCGTCGACGAAGCTGACCGCCGTCCCCTTCCTGACGGGGAGTTCGAGCTTGCCGCCGCGCCCCCGCGCCAACCGGGCGAAGACGCCCTCGGTGAAGTCCTGGTCCAGCCAGTTGGGGCGCAGCACGGTCCACGTGTCGAACAGCTCCGCGGCCCTGCTCTCGGCCCGCGCGTACTCGGGGTCCGCGGAGAGCCCGCCCATCGCGGACACGAGGACGGCCCGGCCCACCCCCGCCCCGGCTGCCCGCTCCAGAAAGCCGACCACCCTGCTGCCCAGGCCCACCGGAACCACGACGAAGACGCGCTCCGCCCCCTTGAGTGCGACGTCCCAGTCGGAGGTGTCCGTCCAGTCCAGGTGCACCCCCGAGGTCCGTGAGGCCCCCGTCACGGACAGACCGCGGCTGTGCAGCGCGGTCAGGACGAGTCGGCCCACGCAGCCGGTGGCTCCGGTGACGAGTGTGCTCATCGGGCAGGTCCCCCACGGTCGTTGCGCTCCGGGAAGCGCCTCCCCCGGTGTTACGGCGCCCCGCGAGCCCCCACGCTACCGACCGCCCGGCACCGCGCGTGACGGCTCCGAGACCGGGGAGTGGCTCAGCGGCGCCTGGTGGCCAGCGCCCCGGCGGCCAGCACGAGGGCCGCGCCGAGCACCGCCACCGCGAGGTTGGCGAACAGGGCGTGTTCCTGGAGGGGGCCCACGTTCGGCACGACGAAGCGGTTGAAGGAGTTGAGGACGACCCCGAGGAACGGCTGGTACCACAGGTGGTCGATGGTGCCGCTGACCCCGACGAGGAAGACGAGCACCCCGGTACCCTCGATGATTTTCCGCATGTTCCGAAGCCCATCACCTGCGGCGCCCCGCCGCATCGGCCACCGGTCCACATCCGCCCCCGCGCGAGCACCGGTTCGCCGCCCGTCCGAGCGACCAAAGTATCGGCCGGTGCGACCTCGGACCGAAAGCCGCCGCGCTCGGCGCCGCACCACGTGGACGAACCGTAGACTCCGAGGCGATGGACACTTCCACGGCCCCCGGACGGCGATGGCGGCGCGGCGCGCGCGACTGGGTCGTGGACCTGGCCATGTTCCTGCTCGCCGTCGGGTTCGGGCTGATGGAGGCCATGGACCTGAGCGGACCGCGGCACGCGGTGCAGGCACCCGAGACCGGGCCCGAACTGCCCGTGTGGCTGTCCGCCACCGAACAGCTCGTCGCCCTCGCGGGCTGCACGGCGCTGTGGTGGCGGCGCCGGTGGCCGGTGGAGCTGGCCGTCGTCCTGGTGGTGCTCTCCGCCCTCTCCTCGCTCGTGGCCGGGGCGATGCTCATCGCCCTCTTCTCCGTGGCGGTCCACCGCCCCCCGAAGGTCAGCCTGACCGTCTTCGCGCTGTCCGTACCGGCGGCCTACGTCAACGTGCTGATCTGGCCGGACCCCGTGGTCTCCATGCTGGTCTTCCTCATCATGGGGGTGACCCTCCAGGCCGCCGCCACCTGCTGGGGGCTGACCGTCCACCACCGGCGACGACTCGTGGAGTCGCTGCGCGACCGCGCCGTGCACGCCGAGACCGAGGCCCGGCTCCGGGCGGAGCGGGCCCAGCACCAGGTGCGGGAGTCGATCGCCCGGGAGATCCACGACGTGCTGGGCCACCGGCTGTCCATGCTCAGCGTCCACGCGGGCGCCCTGGAGTACCGGCCGGACGCCTCCCCCGAGGAGATCGCCCGCTCGGCCGGGGTGATCCGCGAGAGCGCGCACCAGGCCCTCCAGGACCTGCGGGAGGTGATCGGGGTCCTGCGCGCCCCCGTGGGCGAGCTCCCCCAGCCCACCATCGCCGACCTGCCCCAGCTCGTGGCGGAAGTGGACGACGTCGCGGGACGGGTCGAACTGGTGCGCGAGTATACGGGAACGGTGCCCGAGCGGGTGGGCCGTACCGCCTACCGGGCCGTGCAGGAGGCCCTGACCAACGTCCGCAAGCACGCGCCGGGGGCCGATACCCGGGTCCGGGTCGCGGGTGGCCCCGGGGAGGGGCTGACACTGGAGGTGCGCAACGGCCCTGCGGCCTCCCCCGACACGCCCGTGGCGGTCACGGGGACCGGCCAGGGGCTGGTCGGGTTGGCCGAACGGGTGTCGCTGGCCTCGGGGCGCCTGGAGCACGGCCCCACCGGCGCCGGTGGCTGGTGCCTGTCCGTGTGGCTACCGTGGCCCCATGAACGAGACGCGAGCGGGAGCCCCGGAGATCGGCGTGGTCCTCGTCGATGACGACGCGCTGGTACGTGTGGGGCTGGTGATGATGATGGGCGGCGCACCCGACATCACGGTCCTCGCCGAGGCCGAGGACGGCGGCGCGGTGCTCGACCTGGTCGGCCGGTACTCCCCCGACGTGGTGCTGATGGACATCCGCATGCCGACGGTGGACGGCCTGACCGCCACCGAGCGGCTGCGCGCCCTGCCCGACCCGCCGGAGGTGCTCGTGCTCACCACCTTCGACGCCGACGAGCACGTCCTGCGCGCCCTGCGTGCGGGCGCCGCCGGGTTCCTGCTCAAGGACACCCCGCCAGCGCAGATCGTGGAGTCCGTCCGCCAGGTGGCCCGCGGGTTGCCGGTCCTCTCCCCCGAGGTGACGCGCCGCCTGATCGACCGGGTGGCCGCCGACGACCACGGCGAGCGCACCGCGCGGGCCCGGGAGCGGCTGTCGGCGCTCAACGCCCGCGAACGGGACGTGGCGGTGGCCGTGGGCGAGGGCCGGTCCAACGCCGACATCGCCGCCCGCCTGTTCCTGAGCGTGCCGACGGTCAAGACGCACGTGTCCAGCATCCTCACCAAACTCGACCTGAACAACCGGGTCCAGATCGCCCTGCTCGTACACGACGCCCGGTTTCTGGAAGGGGGCGGGTGAAATCCGCTGCGGGAGGGGCGGCCCTCCCGCAGCGGCCGGGTCAGGAGGCGGGTTCGAAGGTCCGCGCCATCCGGTCGATCAGCGCGTGGTTGGCCCCCGGGTCGTCCGGGGTCACCAGGAAGAGCGCGTAGCCCTTGGTCTCGGTGTGGAAGCCCCGGTTGATGGCGTGCATCTCCCGGCCGCCGCTGGTGAAGGTGAACTCCCAGTCGGCGGCGGTGAGGTAGTCGTCGGCCCAGCCGCCCCGGATCTCCTCGATGCCGATGAGCTCGTACCCGCCGCCGAAACTCCCGCGCGCCTGCGGTTCGTAGTCGCGCCAGTCGGCGGCGGCGTCGGGGCCCGGGTCGTCGCCCTGGTCGACGAGCAGGTAGGCGCCGTCCGGCCCCCGGAAGTACACCATGTGCCCGTCGCGCTCCTCCGTCCAGTCCTCGGGGACGTCGACGGCGAACCCGCTGGGGTCCTCATGGCGGACGAGGAAGTCCCACTCGTCCGTCTCCTCCGGGGGCGGCGGCGTATCGGTGGCAGGCTCCTCCGGAGGCGGCGCGTCCGAGGCGGACCCCGCCACGGGCTGCGAGCCCTCGACGGAGCCCTCCACGAGGTCGGCGGCGGCCCCGTCACCGGGCCGGTTCGCGCTGACCATGTAGACCGCCGTCGCGGTGGCGGCGAGGACCACGAGTACGGCCGCGGCGACCAGCAGTCTGCGGGCCGCGTTGCCCGGGGCGGGCTCCTCGCCCCGGTCCGACCAGGGCACCACGGGGGTCTCGTCCGCTTCGGACGCGGGCTCGGCGGGCGCCGACTCGGCCACGGCCGCCACGGGTTCGGGCTCCGCGGGCGCCGGCTCGGCGAACGTCTCCGACGTCGTGCCGTGCGCGGCGGTCTCGGGCTCCTCGGGGGCCTCGAACACCTCTGTGGCGGGGGCCGGGTCGGGAGCCGGGGCCGGGACCACGGCGGTCGGCGCGTCGGCGTCGCGGAGCTCGCGCAGGCGAGTGCGCACTTCACCGATCGATGGGCGGTTCTCCGCCCGCTTCTCGCACAACCCTTCCAGGATCGGGCGGAGCGCCCCCGCGTGGACCGATTCGGGCAGGTCCTGGGTGACGATCGCCGTCAGCGTCCCCATGGGGGTGGGCCGGTCGAACGGAAGGGAGCCCTCCACCGACTGGTAGAGGGTGACGCCCAGGGCCCACGCGTCCGAGGCCGCGGTGGCCGGGTACCCCTCGGCGACCTCCGGTGCCAGGTAGCGGGGCGACCCGATGAGCAGGCCGGTGCTGGTCAGATGGGTGGAGCCGTCGACGTGGGCGATACCGAAGTCGGTGACCACCGCGCGGTCGTTCCCAGCGATGAGCACGTTGCCGGGTTTGATGTCGCGGTGCACGATGCCCCGGCCGTGCGCCTCGGACAGGCCCGCGCACATCTGCTCGCCGATGTCGGCGGTCCTGCGCACGGAGAGGCGCTCCTCCTGGCGGACGAGGTCGCCCAGGGAGGGGCCGCGGACCAGCTCCATGACGATCCACGGACGGCCGTCCACCTCCACGACGTCGAATACCGTGATGATGGAGGGGTGGCTCAACTGCGCGGCGCTGCGCGCCTCCCGGAGCATCCGGGTCCTGAGCACCTCGACCTCGCGTTCGGGGAGGTTGGGCGGCGTGGTCAGTTCCTTGACGGCGACGGGGCGGTCCAGGAGGAGGTCGGTCCCCCGCCACACCCGGCCCATGCCGCCCGCACCGATGACTTCGTCCAAGCGGTACCGGCCGACCAGCTCACGGCCGGTTTCGGATTCGGGGCTTCTCATCTCTGATGCGGTTTCCTCTGAGGGGGGAAGGGGGCGGGGACGCGGGGCCGCTCATGAGTGTAGGGAATCGGGGCGTCCCATGGCACGCCCCGGATCGGCACCAGAGGCAGCCCGATACCGGACACCATGCCCATGACATGGGGAGACCCGCTGAAAACAGCGGAGAACATCCCTTTCGCAGAGGTGTCCCCCGGGCGTGTCGCCCCGACGTGCCCCCGCACTCCCTCAGGAACCGCGCAGCAGCCTCACCAGGAAGTCGGACAGGCTCGACAGAACGGACGAGGGCCGGCCTCCCTCGGACGGCGGCGGCGCCTTGGTCTCCTCCGGTGAACGGCGGTTCGTCGGCGTGAACCGGACTGGAAGGTCGACGGGGACGGAGGCCAGATTGGTGACGTACCAGCGCAGTTCCTGGGACGGGACGGCCAGACTCAGGTCGGGCAACCGCTCGAACAGCGTGCGCAGCGCGACGATCGTGATGACGGTGGCCTCGTCGCGTGCGGGGCAGCGGTGCGGTCCGGCCCCCCAGGCGAGATGGGCGCGGTTGGGCGCCTCCTCCAGCCGCTCGGCGTTCTCCAGCCGGTAGAAGTGGTTCGCGGCGGCCAGGCCCAGGAGGATCGGGGTCCCGGCCTCGATCACGCGGCCCCCGCCGACCGGGATGTCCACACGCGGGTAGACGGCCGGGAAGTTCGTGATCGGCGGCACCTCCCACAGGATCCGGTCGACGAGCTCGACGAGGACGGTCCGGGACGGCGCCCGCCCCGGGGGGAGGACGGAACCGCTGAGGGCCGCTCGGGCGGAGGCACAGGTGAGCGCGAGGACGGTCTCGACCCCCCACGTGACCATGAGGAGCATCTGGTGGATCACCTCCTCGTCGGTCAGCGCGGACCGGTGCCCGATCAGCCGGGACGTGAGGTCCTCGCCCGGGTTCGCGTGCTTGGCGGCGATCACCTCCGACAGGGCCCGTTCCGCCTCGGCGTTGGCGCGTTCGGCGTCCACACCCACCACGACCTTGCGCATGGCCCCGGCGAACCGCAACCCCTGGTCCTCGTCGAAACCGAAGAGCTCGTTCATGACCAGGATCGGCAGGAGCCGCGCGTACTGGTCGACCAGGTCCGCCGTGCCCTGTTCGCAGAAGCTGTCGATCAGCCCTCCGGCGTAGCGCTCGGTGATCTCGCTCAGGTACGCCTCCCGGACGGCCCCGAGGCTGTCCGAGATCGCTCGCCGGTAGCGCTGGTGCTCGACCCCGTCCACGTACAGGGCGTTGGGACGCGGGGCCATCATCGGTAGGAGCGGGGAGTCCGGGGCGACCCGGCCCTCGCGGAAGTCCTTCCAGTTCCGGGAGTCGTAGGAGAAGTTCGACGTGTCCCGCGACCACGCGACCAGGGTCTGGTAGTCGGTGACGATCCACGCGTTCACCCCCGGTTCGAGCTCGATCGGGATGAGCGGACCGTACTCGGCCCTCAGCTTCTCGTACACGGCGTACGGGTCGGGGTGGGGCTCGCTCTGCTGGAACGTGGCGAAGGGGCATCCAGACGTCACGGGAACCTCGGCTCGGGGTGGGGGTGATCGGGGTATGCCGGACTCCGGCGGGGATCCGACCCTTCCGTGTCCGGCACGTGTACACCGTGTGGGTCGCACGCGAACACTGTGGCAGGGCACACACACTAGCGTTTCGGCCCGCCTGAGACGAGGCTTCAGGCCGCCCGCGCGAACGCGCTCACGGGCGCCGGAGCAGCCTGCCCAGGAAACGGGCCAGGAGGCCCGAGGGCAGCCGCTTGAGGAGGACGCTCCCGTCGCCGGCGGTCGGCGGCGTGTCGGGCGAGGAGGCGTCGGGCTCCCGGTCGGGCCGTGCCGCCGGTTCCCGCTCGGTGAACCGGACAGGAAGGCCCATGGGCAGGCAGAACACGTTGGTCACGAGCCATCGCAGGTCCTCGGGCCGGGAGGCCAGGGCCAAGTCGGGCAGCCGGTCCAACACGGTGCGCACGGCGACGGTGGCGATGACTAGCGCCTGGTCGCGGGCCGGGCACCGGTGCGGACCCACCCCCCAGGCCAGATGGGCCCTGCTGTGCGTCTCCTCCAACAACTCGGCGTTCTCCAGGCGGTAGAAGTGGTTGGCCGCGGCGAAGCCCAACAGGATCGGCGTCCCCGCCTCGATCGTCCGGCCGCCGCTGAGCGGCACATCCGTGCGCGGATAGAGGACGGGGTAGTTGGTGATCGGCGGCGACTCCCACAGGACCCGGTCGAGGAGCTCACCGAGGGCGGCGTCGGAGAGGGCGCGCCCCGCGTAGGAGGGGGAGTCGCTGAGGAGCAGCCGTGTGGAGCTGAAGATCAGGTCGGTGGTCGTGTGGAGGGCGATGGTGATGACGACGCGGAGTTGCAGGATCACCTCCTCGTCCGTGAGCGCCGACCGGTGCTGGAGCAGCCGCGAGATGAGGTCGTCGCCGGGCTCGACCCGCTTGGCCGCGATCGCCTCGGACAGGGTCTGGTTGGACTCCTCCACGGACCGCTCGGGGTCGCCGCCGGTCCACAGGTCGTTGATGGCCTGCCCGAAACGCAGTCCCTGGTCCTCGGTGAGCCCGAAGAGCTCGTTGACCACCAGGAGCGGCAGCAGTCGCGCGTACTCGAAGTACAGGTCGGCACTGCCGCGCTCACAGAAGGTGTCGATGAGGCCGTCGGCGTAGCGCCGGGTCGCGGCACGCACGTCCCCCTCCTGGGCCGCGTCCAGGGCCTCGGCGATCGCCCCCCGGTAGCGCTGGTGCTCGGCGCCGTCGGTGAACAGCGCGCTGGGCCGCGGCGCCATCAGCGCCGTGAGCCGGGAGTCCGGAGCGATCCGCCCCTCGCGGAAGTCCTCCCAGTTGCGGGGGTCGTGCGTGAAGGTCGCGGTGTCCCGGGACCAGGAGATGATCAGCTCGTAGTCGGTGACGATCCACGCCCTGACACCGGGCTCCAGCTCGATGGGGATGACCGTGCCGTACTCGTCCCTGAGGTCCGCGTACACGGCGTAGGGGTCGGGGTGCAGTTCGCTCTGCTGGAATGTGCCGAAGGGGCAGGATGTCACGGGGGCCTCGGGGTGCTGGGTGTCGTCGACGCGTGCGGACACCCTAACGTTAGGTGACGAGCGAAAGCGAGGCCCCCGTGCCCCGGGCGGTTGTGCCCGGGGCACGAGTGGTCACTGACTCCGCAGCAGCCTGCCCAGGAAGCGGGCCAGGATGCCCGGGGACAGCCGCTTGAGGAGGACACTCCCGCGTCCGTCCCCGGCGCGGCCGGACTCCGGCGGGGCCGCCTCGGCCTCCTGCCCTGCGAGCGGCGCCAGGGGGGCCTGCGGGGTGAAGCGGACGGGCAGGCTCACCGGTGTGCAGGCCATGTTCTTGATGACCCACCGCAACTGCTCGGGTGGGACCGCCAGGCGCAGTTCGGGCAGCCGGTCCAGGAGTGTGCGCAGCGCGACGCTGGCCATGGCGATCGCCTCGCCCCGGGCCGGACAGCGGTGCGGGCCCACCCCCCAGGCGAGGTGGGCGCGGTTGGGCACGCCGTCCAACCGCTCGGCGTTCTCCCTGCGGTAGAAGTGGTTCGCGGCGGCGAAGCCCAGCAGGACCGGGGTCCCCGCCTCGATCGTCCGACCGCCTCCGAGCGGCACGTCCCGGCGGGGATAGAGGGCCGGGTAGTTGGTGATCGGTGGCGACTCCCACAGGACCCGGTCCACGAGTTCGCCGAGGGCCGCGTCGGAGAAGGTCCTTCCCACGAAGCTCTCGGGGCTGGACAGGGCCAGGCGGCAGGCGGAGGCGATGAGGTCGGCGGTCGTCTGCACCGAGGCGGTGACGATGATGCGCACCTGCATGACCACCTCCTCGTCCGTCAGTGCGGACGGGTGCGCGATCAGCCGGGAGGTGACGTCGTCAGCGGGTTCGCGGTGCCTGGCGGCGACCACTTCCGACAGGGCGCGCTGGGTCTCGGCCAGGGAGCGCTTGACGTCCACCCCGGCCCAGACGTTGCGCATACTGGAGGCGAAGCGCAGCCCCTGGTCCTCGTCGAACCCGAAGAGCCCGTTGAGGACCAGGATGGGCAGGATACGCGCGTAGTCCGCGAGCAGGTCCGCCTCACCGCGTTCGCAGAACCGGTCGATGAGGCCGTCGGCGTAGCGCCGGGTGATGGTGCACAGGTCCTCCTCGCGGATCCCGCTCAAGCTGTCGACGATGGCCCCCCGGTAGCGCTGGTGCTCGGCGCCGTCGGTGAACAGCGCGCTGGGCCGCGGCGCCATCATGGCCGTGAGCCGCGATGCGGGGTCGACCCGGCCTTCGGTGAAGTCCTTCCAGTTCCGGGAGTCGTGCTTGAAGGTCGCGGTGTCCCGGGACCAGGAGATGATCAGCTCGTAGTCGGTGAGGATCCATCCCCTGACGCCTGGTTCCAGTTCGACGGGGATGACGGGGCCGTGCTCCTCCCTGAGCCGCGCGTACAAGGCGAAGGGGTCGGGGTGGGGTTCAGGCTGCTGGAACGTGGCGTAGGGGCAGGATGTCACGTGGGCCTCGGGGTGGTGGGGGTGGTCGATGCGTGGCGCACACCCTAGCGGGAGGCCGAGCGCGCACGCGAGACCCCGTTTTCCCCGGTACGCGCCCCGGGCGAGTGCGCCCGGGGCCGCGGAGACGGTGTTCAGGGGGTCCCGGGCATACCGTCGGCGGGGTCGGTCAGCGGCCGGAACCGGCGCAGGCGCTGACTGTTGCCGACCACGAACAGGCTCGACACGGCCATGGCCGCCCCCGCGAGCATCGGGTTGAGCAGGCCCAGCGCCGCCAGCGGCAGTGCCGCGGTGTTGTAGGCGAAGGCCCAGAACAGGTTCCCCTTGATGGTGGCCAGGGTCCTGCGAGAGAGCCGGACCGCGTCCGCCGCCGCGCGCAGGTCTCCGCGGACCAGGGTGAGGTCCCCCGCCTCGATCGCGGCGTCCGTACCCGTCCCCATGGACAGGCCCAGGTCGGCCTGGGCGAGCGCCGCCGCGTCGTTGACGCCGTCGCCGACCATGGCCACGACGCGCCCCTGGGCCTGCAACCGCTTGACGGCGTCGACCTTGCCGCTCGGCAGGACCCCGGCGATCACCTCGTCGATCCCGACCTCGTCGGCCACCGCCCGTGCGACGGTGGCGTTGTCACCGGTGAGCAGGATGGGGGTGAGCCCCAGGTCGCGGAACCGGCGGACCGCGTCGGCGCTGGTGGGCTTGGGGCGGTCGGCCACCGCCAGCACACCGCGGGCCCGGCCGTCCCAGCCGACCGCCACGACGGTGCGGCCCTCGGACTCGGCGGCGGCGACCGCCGCCGCCAGCTCCTCGGGCAGCGCGCGCGACCACTCCTCCTCAAGCAGGGCGGGCCGACCCGCCAAGGCGGTGTGCCCGTCCACGGTGCCCCGGACGCCGAGGCCCTCGATGCCGGAGAAGTCGGTGACGGCGGGCAGCGTGCCGACGCGGTCGGCCGCGCCCCGGGCGACGGCGCGGGCCACGGGGTGCTCGGAGGCGTGTTCCAGGGCTCCGGCGATCCGCAGGAGCGCGTCCCGGTCCTCTCCGTCCGCGGGGACGGCGTCCACGAGCGCCATGTGTCCGGTGGTGACGGTGCCGGTCTTGTCCAGGACGACGGTGTCGACGCGGCGTGTGTCCTCCAGGACCTCCGGCCCCTTGATGAGGATGCCGAGCCGGGCACCCCTGCCGGTGCCGACCATGAGCGCCATCGGGGTGGCCAGGCCGAGCGCGCACGGGCAGGCGATGATGAGCACGGCGACGGCGGCGGTGAACGCGGTGGCGGCGGGTGCGCCGGTGGCGAGCCAGAGGCCGAGGGTGGCGGCGGCGAGCACGATCACGGCCGGGACGAAGACGCCGGAGACCCGGTCGGCGAGCCGCTGCGCGGCGGCCTTGCCGTTCTGTGCCTCCTCCACCAGGCGCGCCATCTGTGCCAGGCGGGTTTGGGAGCCCACCCGCTCCGCGCGGACGACGAGGCGTCCCCCCGCGTTGACGGTGGCGCCGACGACAGCCGATCCGGGGGCGACCTCCACCGGGACGGATTCACCGGTGAGCATGCTCATGTCGACCGCGGAGGTGCCCTCCTCGACGGTGCCGTCGGTGGCGATCTTCTCGCCGGGACGGACCACGAAGCGGTCGCCGACGGACAGGTGGTCGGCGGGAACGGACTCCTCACGGGCTCCGGCGCCCTCGCCCCTCAGGACGGAGACCTGCTTGGCGCCGAGTTCGAGGAGCGCCCGCAGCGCAGCCCCGGCACGGCGCTTGGAGCGGGCCTCGATGTACTTGCCGACGAGGAGGAAGGAGGTGACGCCCGCGGCGACCTCCAGGTAGACGTCACCGGAGCCGTCGGTACGGGAGACGGTGAACGTGAAGGCGTGCGTCATGCCCGGGTCCCCGGCCGTACCGAGGAAGAGGGCGTACAGCGACCACAGGTAGGCGGCGCCCACCCCGAGCGAGACCAGTGTGTCCATGGTGGCCGCGCCCAGGCGCAGGTTCTTCCACGCCGAACGGTGGAAGGGCAGCGCACCCCAGACGGCGACGGGCGAGGCCAGGGCCAGGGAGGCCCACTGCCAGTGGGTGAACTGGAGGGCGGGGACCATCGCGAGGGCGATGACGGGGACGGACAGCGCGAGGCAGACCAGCATCCGGTCGCGCAGGCCCCGCGTGGGGTCGTCCTCCTCCGGTTCCGCACTGCCGGGTTCCGGTCGCGGCGGCGTGGCCGTATATCCGGCCTTCTCCACCTGGGCGACGAGCTCCCCGACCGGGACAGGGGCGCCCTCGAAGGACACGTGCGCCCGCTCCGTCGCGAAGTTGACGCTGGCGCTGACGCCCTCGATCCGGTTGAGCCGCTTCTCAATCCGATTGGCGCACGCGGCGCAGGTCATGCCTCCGATGGCCAGTTCGACCGACGAGGTGTCAGCGTCTCTCGTCCGGGTCCTGCTCGTGTTCATATCACGCTCCAGCGCGGTGGTCCGTGTCACCGGGGGCGGCCGTGTCAGCCGCGCACCCCGTATCCGGCCTCGTCGATGGCGGAGCGGACGGAGTCCGCGTCCACTGGCCCGTCGCTGGTGACGGTCACCCTGCCGGTCTCCAGGTCGACCTCGACCCCGGTGACACCGGGGACCGCGGTCACCTCCTCGGTGACGGCGCCGACGCAGTGTCCGCAACTCATGCCCTCGACGTCGTAGACAGCGGTGGTCGTGGCAGCCATGTCGCCTCCTGAGTACGTGTGCTTCACAGCGGTTCCTCGGGAACCGCTCCCAACCCCCTCAACCATACCCCCTATGGGTATATTCCCGCGGAGTCGCCCCCAGGGAACCCCGGACAGCACGGAGGGCGGCCCCGCACGGGACCGCCCTCACCCTCCTGTTCTCCGCGCCCCCTCCAGGCGCGGAGCTCATGCCGCCTTCAGTTCCAGCCGGGCCACCCACCGCTCACTCGCGTGGTGCGGGGCGAGGGAGAACCCGGCCCTGCGGAACATCTCGACGGTGCCTGTGTAGACCTCCGCACTGGGCGCCCTGCCGCCCGCGGTGTCGACGGGATAGGCCTCCAGTATCCGGGCGCCGTTGGTCCTGGCGTACTCGATGGCGCCGTCGAGCAGCCGGGTGCCGAGGCCCCGTCGTCGGCGGCGCGGCGGCAGCCAGAAGCACACGAGCGCCCACACCCCGGGTTCGTCGGGGTCGGCGGGGCGCAGGGCGCGCGACCGCGACAGCCGGATGTAGTCCCTCCTCGGGGCCACCGAGACCCAGCCGCAGGGCCCGTCGGAGTCGTAGGCGATCAGACCGGGAACACGCCCCTCCAGGGTCAGGCGCCGCAGCTCCAGCCGGTTGTCCAGGCCCCGCTGCGAGCGCTCGCACGAGACGCTCGCCGTGTGGTCCTTCGCCCGCCTGCGGAAGAACGTGCACCAGCAGTGTCCGTAGGCGCCGGTCGGTCCGAACAGGGTCTCCAGCTCCTCCCACCGCTCGGCGGTGGCGGGTTCGACTGAGACGAGGGACATCGGGCTCCTTCGGCGATCACGGTCCGCCACTGTGATGTAGAACACTATCGCGTCGAGCCCGCGACCGAAAGAAGCGGGATGCCGTAAAACACGGGCTTTTCGAGCCGTCGAGCCGCCCCGGCCCCCGTTCCGCGGCGACTCGGGGCGGGGACGGCCCGGCCGGTCGTCCCCGCCCCGAGCGGTCAGGCGGTCAGGACGGGGTGCCCGTGGGTGCCCCGGTCCGGGCCTCCGCCTCCGAGTCCCAGCACTCGACCCCGCGCAGACCGGGGATGCGGTCGCGGGTGAAGACCGGGTCGCGCCCCTCCTTGCGCTGCCGGTTGTAGTCCTTGAGCAGGCGGAAGGCGATCACCGCCAGGGGTGTGATCGCCGCCAGGTTGACCAGGGCCATCAGGCCCATCGTCGTGTCGGCCAGCGTCCAGATGAGGTCGACCGACCCGAGCGCGCCCAGGAAGGTCGCCACCAGGAACACGATCTTGTACCCGAAGCGCACACGCCTGCTGTCCGTCATGTACGCGATGTTGGACTCGCCGTAGTAGTAGTTGCCGAGTACCGAGGTGAACGCGACCAGCAGGATGATCAGCGTCATCAGGTGCAGCGCCCACGGCCCCAGGGCGGCCATGACCGCCTGCTGGGCCAGGTCGCCCTCCAGTCCGCCGTCGAGCGGCTCCTCGGAGGCCAGCAGGATGGTGAAGGCGGTGACCGTGCACAGGACGAGGGTGTCGAAGTACACGCCCAGGGTCTGGACCAGCCCCTGCTTGACCGGGTGCGTGACCGAGGCGCTGGCCGCGGCGATGGGCGCCGAGCCCAGGCCCGCCTCATTGGAGAACATCCCGCGCCGGATGCCCTGGACGATCACGGTGCCCAGAGCGGCCGCGCCGAACTCCCGGATACCGAACGCGTGCTCGAAGATCATCACGAACACACCGGGGACGGCCTCGTAGTTCATCACCATGACGACCAGGCCGATGAGCACGTACAGCGCCGCGAAGGACGGGATCAGGGCCTCCGCGGTGTGCGCGATCCTCCGGACACCGCCGAAGATCACCAGGGCGGTGGCCGCGACGAGGACCGCGCCGACACCCACCGACAGCCACATGCCCGACCCCAGGCCCAGGGTCTCGGAGGAGTTGCCGACCGCACCCGCGATGGTGTTGCTCTGCACCGCGTTGAACACCATCGGGAAGGTCAGGATGAGCACGACCGCGAACAGGACGCCCAGCCAGCGCCGCCCCAGGCCGCGCTCCATGTAGTAGGCGGGTCCACCGCGGTATCCGGTACTGCTGCGGGTCTTGTAGAGCTGGGCGAGGGAGGCCTCGACGAAGCTGGCGCCTCCCACCACCAGCGCCATCAGCCACATCCAGAACACCGCACCCGGCCCGCCGAGCGCGATGGCGACCGAGACACCGACGATGTTCCCCGTCCCCACGCGGGCCGCGGCCGAGATCATGAACGCCTGGAGGGAGGAGACGGCCTTCTTGCCGTCCGGCGCCGTCTCGGGCTTGCTCCTGAGCACCCGGAACATCTCGGGCAGCATTCGGAACTGGGCCAGCCCCGATCCGACGGTGAAGTACAGGCTGGCCGCGATGAGGACGCCGATCACGACCCACCACAGGTAGCCGTTGGCCTCGGCGATGGCTTCGGTTAACACGGTGGGGAGCTCCTTAACTCGGGAGAAGGCAACTCCCTCTCCCTACCCCCCAAATACCGACAAAAAGAACAAACCGTGCGAAGGCTCACGCGAAAGCCACACCCATGTGACCCAAGCGCAACATTATCGTTACTTTCCGCGATATCGGGGGCGACCTCAGCCCTCCTGGACCAGGTCCCCGTAGTCGGGGTTGCGCTTGAGGAAGCCGCGCACGAAGGGGCAGACCGGAACCACCCTGAGGTCCCTGGCCCGGATGTCGTCGAGCGACTCCCGCACGAGTGCGCTGGCCACCCCCCGCCCCTCGAAGGCGCGCTCCACCTCCACGTGCGGGAGAGCGAGCACCCCCTCCTCGATCAGGTGGTAGGCGGAGAAGCCCACGACCCGCCCGTCGGCACTCACCTCGTACCTGGACCGTTCCGGTGCGTCGACGACGGTCAGTTCCATGTCTCTCCCCCACTCCGGGTGCCCTCGCGCGGGCTCGGCAGGTGTGCTCGGCGAAGGGAAGCCTACTCCCGGACATACACCGCACACACGGGGACAACGGCCCGGACCCGTACGAGAGTTCCGCCGACCGCCTGGTCAGCGTCCGGAGAGATAGGGATCGGTGACCCCTCCGGGGCAGGCCAACGCCCCGATGTCCCACCCGGCTGGCTCCGCGCCCGCCCGGTAGGCGCTCTCCAGGAACTCCAGGACCGTGGCGCGCGGGTCGGGCGCCTTGCGGGCCTGCGCGTAGCGCAGCAGCGCGAGGTGTCCGTGGCCGCTCTCCACCCACTCCGCCGATGGGGGTACGAGCCCGCGCCCGGTGATCCCCTCTGGTTCGGGGGCCGTGTAGGAGTAGAAGCACGGTTCGGGGACGGCGTCGTCACCGAACCAGAAACCGGAGCTGACGACCTCCCGCGAGTAGGCCTCCCGGACCACCGGACCGGCCGACTCGGGTTGCGGGACCGGATGCGGCGAGAAGCGCGTGACCGCGATGTCGAACGTGTGCCAGAAGTGGTGCACCGGGCTGACCTTGCCGCTGAACCCGGCCGAGAACTCCTCCAGCACCAGGTTGACCTGGCTCAGGATCCGCCAGAACCGGGTGGCGTGCTCGGGGACGTAGACGGCGTGCGCGTGGTCCTCCACGAACAGCCGCCCGGAGTCGGGCAGGTCGAAGGGGTGCGCGTGCCGGATGCTCCCGTCGACCCCCAGGCTGTCCAGGGCCGACTGGAGCCGCAGGTAGAACGAGGCGACACTGTTGCCCGGGAGCGGGAAGGACACCTGGTCGCCCTCCAGGTTCGAGGCCACCAGCAGGTGGCTCACGAAGTCGAAGTCGACGGTGAAGACCGGGTTCCCGTCCGCCATCCCCATCGGGCGGGTGGTGATCCCGCGACCGGTCAGGTGGTAGGGCACGTTCCACCAGTGGTTGCGGCGGCTGCTGTGCTGGAGCCGCACCTTGCCCACGATCTGTTCGAACCGGTGCAGTGTCTGCTTGGTCTCGTTCCACTCCTCAAGCGGAAGCGGCGGGAAGAGTTCCATGGCGGCGGCCCCCCTGGGTCCTGTGTGTCGGTTCGTGTGTGATCGAAGGGCCGCGGCGCTGTCCGGCCCGGTCACCAGCCCCTCCGGGAGGCCCGCTTCGCCTGGCCCCCGGCGGCCGCGTACCGGACCCGCGTGCGGTAGACGACGTAGGGGCGGAACAGGTAACCGACCGGGGCGCTGAAGGCGTGCACCAGCCGGGTGAACGGAAGCAGCGCGAAGAGCGCGAACCCCACGAGGACGTGGAGCTTGTACAGCGGGTCGGCACCGGCCATGGCTGCCACGTCCGGCCGCAGGATCCAGATCGACCGGAACCAGGGCGAGACGAAGCGCCGGTAGTCCTGGGTGTGCCCGCCCGCCAGTTCCAGCCCCGCGAAGAACACCGTCATCCCCAGCCCGGTGACCAGGGCCAGGACCAGGACCGCGTACATGAGCTTGTCGTTGCGGGTGGTCGCGCTGAAGACGGGTCCGGTCGTGCGTCGCCGCCAGATGAGCAGGGCGATCCCCGCGAGCGTGCAGAAGCCGGCCACGCCCCCCAGCACCAGGGCACCCACGTGGTACACCGGGTCGGACACGCCGACCGCGCGTGTCCACCCCTCCGGGACCATCAGGCCCACCACGTGGCCGACGATGACCAGCAGCAGCCCGAAGTGGAACAGCGGGCTGCCGATTCGCAGGAGCCTGGACTCATACAGCTCTGAGGAGCGGGTGGTCCAGCCGAACCGGTCGAAGCGGTACCGCCAGACCAGCCCGCCGACGCAGACGACGAGGACGACGTAGGGGAGCACCCCCCACAGCAGCAGGTCGGGGGTGGTCAACGCCGCGCCCCCTCTCCGCTCCGTCCGCTCACATCGGTCAGGGGCAGCGGTGTACCCGCCCCGTAGGGCTCTAGGCCCACGTCCTCGGCGGGCGGCCCCTGGGCGGCCAGGCGCCGGGCACGCTCGCGGTCCCGCCCGCTCCCGGGGGGCAGGGTCAGGTGGACGGCGTCCACGACGCGCGCGTAGGGCGTCCCGTGGTCGTGCAGGGCCGCCCTCAGCAGCTCCAGCCCGGGGCGCAGGCGCGCGAGCAGCGCCTCGCCCGCACGGGCGTCGCCGCGCGCGGTGAACTCCAGGACCACCGCGAGGTGGTCGGGCAGCTCCCGGGCGGTCAGCTTCCAGCCCGCGGCGGTGTAGACGCCCCCGATCTCGACCAGGGCGTGCCCGCGCCGCCGCGTGGAGCCGTCGGAGTAGTAGGTCATGTGCAGGGAGCGCCGGTGGCGCAGGTCGAACACGTCCACGTAGTGCTCGCACAGCTCGCGTTCGGCCGCGCCCGCGGCGTGGGCGCAGAACTCCGCCAGCGCGGCGCGGGCCCCGCCCCGGGGCAGCTCGCCCACCGCACGCGTGATGCCGGGCAGACGCCCGCGCCATACCTGATCGGGGTATCCGAGCAGCAGGGACGCCGCCTGCCGGACCACCGCCTCGTCACGGCCCCTCACGTCTCCCCCTCCCCCCGCTGCGGGGGCACCGGCCCATCGCCGGGGGACTCCCCCGGTCCGGACCGGCGCGGCGGGAACAGCCCCTCGGGCCGTCCGCTACCGTCCCAGTTCAGGAGGTTGACCCGGCCGCCCGGGGCGACCCGCCCCCCGCTGGACTGGCGCACCCGCAGGGCGTGGAAGGTCTCCACGGACGCGGCGTCAGGGCGGCCCGACGCCTCCCCGAACGGGGGCGCGCCGCCCATGCCCCCCATCCCCGGGCCGCCCTCGAAGTCGAGGGAGCAGCCGATCTCGTCGATCGCCCCGGCGTCGGCCTCGTCCACCCCGAAGGCGGTCGGGACGACGTAGCGCTCGTCGTACTTGGCGATGGCCAGAAGCCGGTACATGTCCTCGATCTCGTCACCGCTCATCCCCACCTCCTCGGCGATCGACGCGTCGCGCTCCTGGCCGAGGTTGATCCGGCGCATGTGGGAGCGCATGGCCGCGAGCCTGCGCAGCACGCGCCGCACCGGTTCGGGGTCGCCCGCCGAGAACAGCTCCGCCAGGTACTCGACCGGGATGCGCAGCGTGTCGATCGCGCCGAAGAGGTTGCCCGCCTCCTCGCCGTCGTGCCCGGTCGAGGTCAGCGAGTCGACCACCGGGGACAGCGGCAGCACGTACCAGACCATCGGCATCGTCCGGTACTCCGGGTGCAGCGGCAGGGCCACCCGGAAGCGCTTGGCCAGGGCCAGGACCGGGGAGCGCGCCGCGGAGTCGACCCAGCGCCCGGGGATTCCGTCCCGCCGCGCCTTGTCGCGCACGGCCGGGTCGTTCGGGTCGAGGAGGACGTCGAGCTGCGCCTCGTACAGTTCGGTGTCGTCCTCCACCGACGCGGCCTCGGCGACCCGGTCGGCGTCGTAGAGGACCACGCCCAGGTACCGCAGTCGGCCCACGCACGTCTCCGAGCAGATGGTGGGCATGCCCACCTCCACGCGCGGATAGCAGAACGTGCACTTCTCGGCCTTGCCGGTCTTGTGGTTGAAGTAGATCTTCTTGTACGGACAGCCGGTGACGCACGTGCGCCAGCCCCGGCAGCGGTCCTGGTCGACGAGGACGACGCCGTCCTCGGCCCGCTTGTACAGGGCGCCGCTGGGGCAGGCGGCCACGCACGACGGGTTCAGGCAGTGCTCGCAGATCCGCGGCAGGTAGAACATGAAGGTCTCCTCGAAGGAGAAGCGCACCTTCTCCCCCAGGCGCCGCACGATCGGGTCGTGGCGGGCCAGTTCCGGACCGCCACCCAGGTCGTCGTCCCAGTTCGCGCTCCAGGTGACCGCCATGGGTTCGCCGGTGAGCACCGACCTGGGCGTGGCCACCGGGAAGTCGTCGCCCAGCGGGGCGTTGAACAGGGTCTCGTAGTCGTAGGTCCAGGGCTCGTAGTAGTCCTGGATGGAGGGCATCACCGGGTTGGCGAAGATCGTGGCGAGCCGTTTGAGCCGCCCGCCCGCGCGCGGCACCAGGCGTCCGCCCGGCTTGCGTACCCAGCCGCCCTTCCACTTGTCCTGGTCCTGGTAGGTGCGCGGGTACCCCTGGCCCGGCCGGGTCTCCACGTTGTTGAACCAGGCGTACTCGACCCCGCTGCGGTTGGTCCAGGCCTGCTTGCAGGTGACCGAACACGTGTGGCAGCCGATGCACTTGTCCAGGTTCATCACCATGGCCACCTGTGCCATGACCCGTCCGATCGGCCGCCTCGCATCGCCGTCGCCCATCAGTAGCGCACCTCCGTCGTCCGCTTGCGCACGACCGTGACCTCGTCACGCTGGTTCCCGGTCGGTCCGAGGTAGTTGAAGGCGTAGCTGAACTGCGCGTACCCGCCGATGAGGTGGGTGGGTTTGACGAGCAGGCGGGTGAGCGAGTTGTGGATGCCGCCCCGGGTGCCGGTGGTCTCGGTGAGGGGCACGTCGATGACGCGCTCCTGCACGTGGTGCATGTACACCGTCCCGGTGGGCATGCGGTGGGAGACCACCAGCCGGGCGGCGACCACACCGTTGCGGTTGACCGCCTCCACCCAGTCGTTGTCGCGGGCGCCGATGGCCTCGGCGTCGGCGACGCCCATCCAGAGGGTGGGGCCGCCCCGGGAGAGGGTCTGGAGCAGCAGATTGTCCTGGTATTCGGAGTGGATCGACCACTTGGAGTGCGGTGTCAGATAGCGCACGACGACCTCGCGCTCCCCGTGCGGGCCGAGCTGCGGCTCGCCGAACAGGCGGTGGATGTCGAGCGGCGGCCGGTACACGGGCAAGGCCTCCCCGAACTCGTGCATCCAGTCGTGGTCGAGGTAGAAGTGCTGGCGCCCGGTGAGGGTGTGCCAGGGCTTGTCGTGCTCCAGGTTGATGGTGAAGGGCGAGTAACGGCGGTCCACGGCCTCCTTGCCCGACCACTCCGGGCTGGTGCCCACGGGGGTGGGCCCGCCGCGGGCGTCGTCGAAGACCACCCGGCGCGCGGCGGCGTGGCGGATCAGCTCGTCCATGTCGGTACCGGTCCGCTCGGCCAGGCGCTCGAACCCCTGCGCGGCCAGGCGGCCGTTGCTGGTCCCCGACAGCGCGAGGATCGCCTCGCACACCTTGACATCGGTGTCCAGGGACGGCCTTCCCTCGGCGACACCGCCGCGCACGGCGCCGTTGCGTCGGCGCAGCCACTCCACCTCCTCGTCGGGGGTGAAGGAGACGCCCTTGACCGGCAGCCCCCTGCCCTCTGCGAGCGGGCCGAGCGCCGCCATCTTCTGCGCGACTGCGGAGTAGTCGCGGCGCACCGCGACGACGGCGGGCATGCTCCGGCCGGGGACGGGGCGCTCCCCCTCGGCCCTCCAGTCGAGGGGGATGCCGCGCGGCTGGGCCATCTCCCCGGGGGTGTCGTGCCCGTGGGGCACGGCGACCAGGTCGGTGACCTCGCCCAGCCGGTCGGCGGCCAGGGCGCTGAACGCCCTGGCCAGGCCGTGGAAGGCCTCGAAGTCGGAGCGGGTCTCCCACGGCGGGTCGATGGCCGGGTTGAAGGCGTGCACGAAGGGGTGCATGTCCGTGCTGGACAGGTCGTGCTTCTCGTACCAGGTGGCGGCGGGCAGCACGATGTCGGAGAGCAGGGTGGTGCTGGTCATCCGGAAGTCCAGGGACAGCAGCAGGTCGAGTTTGCCCTCGGGGACCTCCTCCCGCCAGTCCACCTCGCCGGGCCGGTGCTCGGGGCCGGCGGGTTCGGCGCGCAGGTTCGCGCGGGTGCCCAGCAGGTGCTTGAGGAAGTACTCGTTGCCCTTGGCCGAGGAGCCCAGCAGGTTGGAACGCCACACGGTGAGCACGCGCGGCCAGTTCTCCGGGGCGTCGGGGTCCTCCGCGGCGAAGCGCAGCGTGCCGTCGGCGAGCCGGTCGGCGACGTAGTCCCCGGGGTCCTGGCCGCGCTCGTCGGCCTCCCGGCCGAGCACGATGGGGTTGCGGTCGAAGGTGGGGTAGGAGGGCATCCATCCCATGCGGGCGGAGGCGGCGACCAGGTCGGCCGTGTGCTTGCCGCGCACCCGGCCGGGGCCGAGCGGGGAGGCCAGGGCGTCCGCCCGGTAGGTGTCGTAGCGCCACTGGTCGGTGTGGGTGTACCAGTAGGCGGTCCCGGCCATGAAGCGCGGCGGGCGGGACCAGTCCATCGCCGAGGCGTAGGCCGCCCACCCGGTGGAGGTGCGGCACTTCTCCTGACCCACGTAGTGCGCCCAGCCGCCGCCGTTGACGCCCTGGCAGCCGGTGAGCAGCAGCAGGGACAGGAACGCGCGGTAGGCGTTCTCCCCGTGGAACCACTGGTTGGTGCCGGCGCCGAGCACGATCATGGCCCGGCCGCCGCTGGCCTCGGCGGTGTCGGCGAACTCGCGCGCGATGCGCGCGGCCCGCTCAGCGGGCACGGAGGTGAGCCGCTCCTGCCACGCCGGGGTGTAGGGGGCGTCGGCGTCGCCGTATCCGGAGGGCCAGCGGCCGGGCAGGTCCGGCCGCTCCACCCCGTACTGGGCGAGGAGGAGGTCGAAGACGGTGGTGACGCGGCGGCCCGCCACGCGGCGGACCGGTACGCCCCTGGTCACCGCGCTGCCCTCGCCGGAGGGCGCGTCGAAGCGGGTGAGCGCCACCTCGGCGGTCTCGCCGCCCGGCTCGTACAGGGTCAGTTCGGGGACCCGCCCCTCCGGTCGCAGGTTCCACCTGCCGATCCCGGCCTCGCCCCAGCGGTCGCCGAGGGTCCCGTTGGGCACCGCGGGGGCGTCCTCCCCCTGCGGCCACAGCACCGGCTTCCACTCGGCGTTGGCGGCGGCCGTGTGCTCGGGCAGGTCGGCGGCGGTCAGGAACTTGCCGGGGACCGTCAGGCCGTCGCGCTCCTCCAGCGCCACCAGGAACGGCAGATCGGTGTAGGAGCGCGCGTACTCGGTGAAGCGGGCGGTGGGGGCGTCGACGAACCGCTCCTTGAGGATGACGTGCCCCATCGCCATCGCCAGGGCACCGTCCGTGCCGGGGTGGGGGGCGAGCCACTCGTCGGCGAACTTGGTGGCGTCGCTGTAGTCGGGCGAGACCACGACGACCTTCTGCCCCCGGTAGCGGGCCTCGGCCATCCAGTGGGCGTCGGGGGTGCGGGTGACGGGGACGTTGGATCCCCAGAGCACCAGGTAGGCGGCGTCCCACCAGTCACCGGACTCAGGGACGTCGGTCTGGTCACCGAACACCTGCGGTGAGGCCACCGGCAGATCGGCGTACCAGTCGTAGAACGACAGCATGGAGCCGCCGATCAGGTTGACGAAGCGGGCGCCCACACCGTGGGAGACCATCGACATGGCGGGGATCGGGGAGAACCCGGCGACGCGGTCGGGGCCGTAGGTGCCGATGGTGTGCACGTGCGCGGCGGCGGCGATCTCCAGGGCCTCGTCCCAGGTGATGCGCACCAGGCCACCCTTGCCGCGGGCTCGCTGGTAGCGGCGGCGCCGCTCGGGGTCGGCGGTGATCTCCGCCCACGCCGCGACCGGGTCGCCCAGCCGATCCCGGGCCTCGCGGTACATCTCGACCAGCACGCCGCGCGCGTAGGGGAAGCGCACCCGGGTCGGGGAATAGGTGTACCAGGAGAACGCGGCGCCGCGCGGACAGCCGCGCGGTTCGTACTCCGGACGGTCCGGGCCCACGGACGGATAATCGGTCGCCTGTGTCTCCCAGGTGATGATCCCGTCTTTGACATAGACATTCCAGGAACACGACCCGGTGCAATTGACTCCATGCGTGGAACGGACCACGCGATCGTGGCTCCAGCGGTCCCGGTAGAAGACGTCCCCCTCCCTTCCACCCTGTCTGACCTGTGCCCGGGTTCCGTCGAGGGGTTCGGAGCGCGTCAGGTACGAGCCCATGCGCAAAAGCGCGTCACCCGCACCTCCGCCCCTTTTTTGCGCCACCATTGCACCCCGTTCACCGTTACATGGATCGGCCCGGACGCGCCAAGGTCCAACTCCCACCACATTCCGTTAATGAATATGCCTGAACCGGCACGGATGTCACGTATCCCACTCCGCCCCGGGCGACAATCACCCCGAAACCGCCTTGAGGGGAGACACCTGTGGAAACAGTGACACGGCAGCGGCCGCCCCGCTCCGGAACGGCGGGTGCCAACCTCGTCCTGGCCACAGCGGCGTTCGCCCTGACGTTCTGGGCGTGGAACCTCATCGGCCCGCTGTCGCGGACCTACTCCGAGCACCTCGGCCTGGGCCCGGCGCGGACCTCGCTCCTGGTGGCCGTCCCGGTGCTGGTCGGCTCCCTGGGCCGGATACCCGTGGGTGTGCTGACCGACCGCTACGGCGGACGGCTGATGTTCACCGTCCTGTGCTTCATCAGCATCGTCCCGACGCTGTTCGTCGGCCTCTCCCAGGACTCCTACGGGATGCTGCTGTTCTGGGGGTTCCTGCTGGGCATCGCGGGCACCTCGTTCGCCGTCGGCATCCCGTTCGCCAACGCCTGGTACCCGCCCGAGCGGCGCGGGTTCGCCACGGGTGTGTTCGGTGCGGGCATGGGCGGAACCGCGCTGTCGGCGTTCCTGACCCCCAGGCTGGCGGAAGGGCTGGGTGTGCTCACCACGCACCTGCTAATGTGCGCGACCCTGGCGGCCATGGGCGCGGTGATGTGGCTGTTCAGCCGGAACCCGCCGGAGTGGCGGCCCCGGACCGAGCCCGCGCTGCCGCGCATGGCGGAGGCGCTGAAGATGAAGAGCACCTGGCAGATGTCGCTGCTGTACGCGGTCGCCTTCGGCGGCTTCGTGGCCTTCTCCACCTACCTGCCGACCCTGCTGACCACGTCCTACGAGTTCGCGCAGACCGAAGCGGGGCTGCGCACCGCCGGTTTCGCGGTCGCCGCCGTCATCGCACGCCCGGTCGGCGGCATCCTCTCCGACCGAATCGGGCCGGTGAAGGTGTGCCTGGTGTCGTTCTTCGGCACGTGCGCGTTCGCCGTGGTACTGGCCCTGCATCCGCCCGCGGAGTTCCCCGCGGGCGCCGCGTTCGTGCTCATCGCGATCTCCCTGGGCCTGGGCACCGGCGGCGTGTTCGCACTCGTGGCCAAGCTGGTGGAACCGTCCCGGGTGGGGACCGTGACCGGCCTGGTCGGCGCGGCGGGCGGCCTCGGCGGCTACTTCCCGCCCCTGCTCATGGGTGTGGTCTACCAGGCCACCGGCGCCTACACGCTCGGGTTCGTACTGCTGGCGCTCGTCGCCCTGGCGGTGGGCCTGTACTCCGTGCGCGCCTTCCGAAGCTGACCGCCCAGCCCCGAGGGGATCAGCCCGGCTTGACGTCCCGGGCCCGGACCAGTGCGGCCGACCGGTTGCCCACCTTGACCCGCTCCAGCGCGCGCACCCCCTCGGGCAGGTCGACCCGGCGCGTGCGGGCCGTCACCACCACCACGGCGTGGCCGGGCAGGACCCGGCCGAGCGAGGCGAGCAGGCCGCCCACCGGGTCCTCCTCGGGCACTCCGCCGGACCACCGGGTCAGCTCGCCGTAGGGCACGTCGGTGACGACCAGATCGGAGTCCACCGGCTCACGCAGCGAGAACACGTCGGCCACCGCGGACTCGTGCGGCAGGTCGCCCCCGGACGCGGCCAGACCGGCGGCGATACCGGCCGCCACCTCGGCCCGCTCGACGAACTCCACCCGGCCGAAGTCGCGCGCCGACCGGCGCAGTTCGGCCTCCCGCTCGGCTAGGCCCGAAGCGGTCAGCAGAGCGAGGTTGCGCCTGGCCAGGTCCACCGCGTCGGCGTCCACGTCCGACACCCGCACGTGGGAGAGCGCGTCGCGGTGGAGCAGCCCCAGCACGGTGGCCAGGTAGCCGCTGCCGCAGCAGGGGTCCCACAGACGCACGGGCGCCTCGTAGACGTGGGCCAGCGCCCGCTGGAGGAGTTCGCTGGCCAGCCGCACCGGAAACCCGGGGAAACCCGGCGCGGAGCGGAGCACCTGCCCGCTCGCCAGCGCCGAGTGGTCCGCCCGCTCGGTGGCGTACCGATAGCCCAACGTGCCGTCATCCTCCCGCACCCGGTGCCGTCTCCTCCGGCGATGACCTTCCCCATCCGAGGAATTCCACCCACAACGACAGGAGCCCGGCACCTCGCGGTGCCGGGCTCCCTCCGCGGTCCTGACGGGATTTGAACCCGCGGCCTCCACCTTGACAGGGTGGCGAGCACTCCTAACTGCTCCACAGGACCTCGCTTCGTGAACAACTCTAGCGCGACTTCCGGAGTGCTTCGTACGGTCGCCCCATAGAGTGGCGGAGGAGTCCGAAGAACAGTGAGAGGAACACGGCGTGAGCGAGTCGTCGGCGCCCCTGCCCTCCGGCCCCGATTCCACCCGGATCGACCGCTGGCTGTGGGCCGTGCGCCTCACCAAGACCCGTTCGGACGCGGCCCAGGCGTGCCGCGGCGGCCACGTGCGCGTGAACGGACGCCCGGCCAAGGCCGCCACCACCGTCAGGCCCGGCGACCAGGTGCGCGTCCGACTGCACGGCACCACCAGGCTCGTCGACGTGAGCCACGTCATCGTCAAGAGGGTCGGCGCGCCCATCGCCGTGCGCTGCTACGTCGACCGCACCCCGGCACCCCCGCCGCAAGCGGGCCCCCTCATCCGGCGCGACCGGGGCGCGGGGCGCCCCACCAAGCGCGACCGACGACAACTGGACCGGCTCCGCTCGGAGGGACCCCCGGCGCTCTGAGCGGGACGCTCAGACCCGGTGCCCGGCCAGGAACGCCAGGACCGCACCGGTGGCCTCGGCCCGGGCCTCGTGGAGGTAGCCGTGGCGCGCGCCCGGGAACACCCGCAGGCGCGCCCCGGGGATGCGGTCCGCCAGCAGGCGCGCGTTGACCACCGGGGTGAGCGGGTCGTCCCCGCCGTGCAGGACGAGCGTCGGGGCCTGGATACGGGGCAGCAGGTCCCACGCGTCGTGGGCGAGGCTGGCCTCGTAGTGCCTGCGCCGCGCGCGGGGCGGGTTTCGCGGCACCATCACGGCCACGGCCTCGGGGTGCTCGGCCGCCCAGCCGGGCGTGTAGAGCAGACCGGTGAACCCGCTCCCGGCGCCCTGGCGCAGCGCCCGCGCGGCCTCGGCCGGACGCTCGGCCTCGCGCGCGCCGCCCGGCGCGGTGGCCCCCAGGACGAGGGCGCCGACCCGTTCGGGGGCCGTCGCGGCGAGGACCTGGGCGACCCTGCCGCCCATGGAGAACCCGTAGACGTGCGCGCGACCGAGGCCCGCGTGATCCAGGACGGCGAGGACGTCGCCCGCCAGAAGACCCGTGCTGTAGGGGGCCTCGACCGGGGCGTCGCTCTCGCCCGTCCCCCGCAGGTCCACCCGGACCACCCGGTAGCGGTCGGCCAGCTCCTCGGCGACCCCGTCCCACATGGTGCGGTCGAGGGACTGCCCGTGCACGAGCAACAGGGGCTCACCCTTCCCGAGGGAGTCGTACCGGATCCGGGTGCCGTCCGCGGCGGTCGCGTGGCTCACAGGGCCGAATCCTACTCGTGTCGGCGGTCGGGGCAGACCGCCGGGGGATCGGAGCGAAACAGCCCCTCGGGCATCGGCGCCGACCTCCTGGAGATCCTCGCGACACCGCCGGTCCACCACGACAGGACCCCGGTGTGCTAAGTTCGGAGGAGTTGCAGTCGTGACCAACCGGCGAGGACCACCTCTTCGGGAGATTACTGCGGTGACGGGGAAATCGTCATCCGCGGTTTTCTTCATTCTTCGAACGAGGGGTATGTCTATGGCGACCGGTACGGTCAAGTGGTTCAACAGCGAAAAGGGCTTCGGCTTCATCGAGCAGGACGGCGGCGGCCCGGACGTCTTCGCCCACTACTCGAACATCCAGGCCAACGGATACCGTGAGCTCGCCGAGGGCCAGGCCGTGCAGTTCGACGCCACGGCCGGGGCCAAGGGCCCCCAGGCCGAGAACATCACCATGATCTAGGGGAGCCGACGCTCCCGACGCGGTGGTGCCCGCCCTTCGTGCGCCGGGCCCACCGCTTCTCTTCACATCCGCCGGGTTTCCAGCCGTCGTTCTCTCGACCGGCACCGGCTCCACCGCGCCCCGGAACCGTCCGGACGAGCGCGGACATCCACCATGCTCCTCCGGCGTACCCCGGTTCCCCCCTGTGCGGCCAAAAGGCCTCGCCCGGCGAACGCCGTCAGCGAAAGGCCCGACATTGAGTTATCCCCAACACACCCGTACCAACCGTGGCCGCCCCAACCGCGGACACGGCCGACAGCGGCCCCAGAGCAGCCGGCCCCGCACCGACAGGCGCCCCGGGAACGGCGGCCCCTCCGGTGAGTTCGCCCTCCCGGTCACCATCACCCCGGCGCTCCCGCCCGTGGACTCCTTCGACGCGCTGGACATGCCCGCGCCCTTGAAGCGGACCCTGGCCCGGCAGGGACTGACCACCCCCTCCGCGATCCAGGCCGCCACCCTGCCCAACTCCCTGGCCGGACGCGACGTGCTGGGCCGCAGCCGGACCGGTTCGGGCAAGACCCTGGCCTTCGGCCTGGCCCTGCTCGCCCGGCTGGAGGGACGCACCGCCGAGTCCCGGCGCCCCCTGGCCGTGGTGCTCGCACCCACCCGTGAACTGGCCCAGCAGGTCGCCGAATCCCTGGAGCCCTACGCCCGTTCGGTGGGGGTGCGCACGGCGACCGTCGTGGGCGGGATGCCCATCCGCCGCCAGTCGCGGGCCCTGCACCAGGGCGCCCAACTGGTCGTCGCCACCCCGGGACGCCTGCGCGACCTGATGGAACGCGGCGACTGCGTCCTGGACCGGGTGGAGTCCGCGGTCCTGGACGAGGCCGACCAGATGACCGACATGGGTTTCATGCCGCAGGTCACCGCCATCCTCCAGCAGGTTCCCGCCGACGGCAGGCGCATGCTGTTCTCCGCCACCCTGGACCGCAACGTCGACACCCTGGTCCGCCGCTTCCTCAACGACCCCGTGGTCCACTCGGTCGACCTCTCCGAGGGCGCCGTCTCCACCATGGAGCACCACGTCATGCACGTGTCGGCCGCCGACAAGCAAGACGTCGCGACCCGGATCGCGGCCCGCGAAGGCCGGGTCATCATGTTCCTGGACACCAAGCGCGCCGTGGACCGGATGGCCGCCCACCTGCTGGCCAACGGCGTCCTCGCCGCGCCCCTGCACGGCGGCCGGAGCCAGCCGCAGCGCACCCGCACCCTCGACCAGTTCAAGAGGGGCGACGTCACCGCCCTGATCGCCACCAACGTGGCGGCCCGCGGCATCCACGTGGACGGCCTGGACCTGGTGGTCAACATCGACCCGCCCATCGACCACAAGGACTACCTGCACCGGGGCGGGCGCACCGCCCGCGCCGGGGAGTCGGGCAGCGTGGTCACCCTCGTCCTGCCGAGCCAGCGGCGCGACATGACCCGGCTGATGAGCCGGGCCCGGATCGACGCGCACACCGCCCGGACGGACGTGGAGGACCCCGAACTCACCCGGGTGACCGGAGCGCGCGAGCCCTCGGGGGTGCCGGTCAGCCTCCCGGTGCGGGCACCCGCCCAGGCCTCCCGGCAGCAGCGCCCCCGCCGCGGCGGCACCCCGCGCCGACGCCGCCACTGACCCGGGGTACCCGCGATCGGTACGACACGAACGCCCGGGGCCCGAGGTTCGTCTTGAGGCGAACCTCGGGCCCCGGGTTCTCCCTGGGGCGAACCTCGACGGCAGGGCGTCCGACGCACCAAAACGCCCCGTGGCCTGTTCACGCAGGTCACGGGGCGTTTTCGCATGTCTTGTGGGAGTGGCTAGGGGCGGGGTCGAACCGCCGACCTTCCGCTTTTCAGGCGGACGCTCGTACCAACTGAGCTACCTAGCCGCGCACGCCGGTCCACGGCGCACCTGCGGTCCTGACGGGATTTGAACCCGCGGCCTCCACCTTGACAGGGTGGCGAGCACTCCTAACTGCTCCACAGGACCTGGATGAAGTTGTCGCCCCGGTTGACCGCCCCGGCGCTTTGGCGTGGTCATCATTCTGCCAGATGCCCGGCAGTGCTCAGACCATGTCGTACCCCCAACGGGATTCGAACCCGCGCTACCGCCTTGAAAGGGCGGCGTCCTAGGCCGCTAGACGATGGGGGCCCGTGTGACAGGTCAAGCATAGGGGAGATTCCCACCAACGCCAAAGCGGTTTGCCCGGTCCCGCCGGACACATGACCACCTGCGGAAACGTCAGCCTCCGGTCGGGCTCTCCGCAACGGAGGGCGTCGCGGACGGGCTCCCCGATTCCGGCGCCGTGGGCCGTTCGCCCACCAGGCGGTCGGGGTCGGGTTCGATGTGCCGCTCCACCTGTGCCGACGTCAGGCCGACCCCACCGAGATCGATGTCGTCGCGTGCCTGGAGGCGCCCCGTCTCGGCGTCCAGGTACAGCACCGACGCCTGGTAGGGCACCGGTCGGCCGGAACCGTGATCAAGGCCACTCAGACCCGCGCCGCCCGTCGACCCCTGCACCAGGAACCTGGTGCCCAGGTCGCCCAGGATCGTGGAGCGCCGGTGCTCGTCGCCGGTCAGTACCAGGGGCACCACGCCGTCGAAGGCCTCCGCCTGCGCGCGCGTGTGCAGCACGGCGACGTCCACCTCCTCGCGCCCGCCGGCGACCTCCTCCGCCTGCTCCTCACCCAGCTCCGCGACCTCACGAACGGTCAGGTTGATCCTCGTGGCGTCGGGCGTGAACCGGGGGTCGCCCGCCCCGTAGAAGGTCAGTCCGGCCACCTCGCGGACGTCGCCGTCCAGCACCACGGCGTTGGGCTGGGACTCGACGGCGCGCTGGGTGCCCGTCGAGTCGTGCTGGCCGCGCACCCACACGTAGGGCACCTCCAGGTCGGCGATCTCGGCCGCGAAGGCGTCCTCGGCGGCGCTCCCCCGGTCGGTCAGGTCTCCCGAGTCCACGATCACGTCCACCCCGTACTGCCGCTGGAGGGTGCCGATGATGCTCCACGACGCCGGGTTGAGGTGGATGTCGGACACGTGCAGCACACGGACCACCGCCTCGTCCTCCTCGTAAACGGGCAGGGTGGAGGTGGCCTCGTAGAGCCGGGACACGTTGCTCACCAGGCCGGCGAGCTGCTCCTGGTACTGGGAGAACTGGTCGACGACGGCCTCGGCGCTGCCGACCACCTGTGGCGCGCCCGCGATCAGTCCCGTGTACCGGGGTTCGACGATGGCACTCGGATTGAAGGTGGCCGCCGCACCGGCCCCCGCCCCGGCGAGGACGAGGACCGCGATGGCCGACCCGGCCAGCGCCCGCCACAGGTTCCGGAACAGCAGCAGCCCCAGGAGCAGCGCGCCCAGGGCACCGGCGGCCAGGGCGCGGACCACCAGGTCGGTGATGCCCTGGCGCAGGTCCTGACCGATACCCGCGGCCATCCGGCCGATGGACTCGGGGTCGGTGAACATCTCCTCGGCCGCGGCGAGCCGGATGTCGGAGATCGTCGCCTCCAGCCTCAGCGGCGCCCGGTGGGTGTCGAAGGCGAGCTGGCCGAGGGGGGCGACATCGACGACCGTCTCACCATGCCACTGCGGGGTCAGGCTGAACGTGACGTCGGCCGGACCGATCGGGCTGACGACCTGGCCGCCCAAGGCGAGCCCCAGCCACCCGCCGACGAGCCCGGCGACGACGACGCATCCCCAGCGCCACAGACGCCCGGAGGTCACACGTTCGAAGGCGCGGCGAAAGTCGTACGCACGGATCGCTTCCCAAGACAGCACACCACCATCATGCAGGGCCTTGGGACCACTCCCCAACCGTCTCCTCCCCTTCGGCCCCCTTCTCCGCCTCCGGCCGCGCCGTGGGAGCACAATGGATGGTGTGGTGGAACTGACGCGCGCACACTTCGAGGAACTCGTCGCCGACGCCCTGGACGAGATCCCGCCCGGCCTGGCACGCCTCATGGACAACGTGGTGATCACCGTCGAGGACGAGTCGCCTGACGGGCTCTTGGGCCTGTACGAGGGCATTCCGCTGACGGAGCGGGGAGACTCCTATTTCGGGGTGCTGCCGGACCGGATCCTCATCTACCGGCACGACATCTGCGCCCTGTGCGAGACCCCTGAACAGGTGGTGGAGGAGGTGCGGGTGACCGTCATCCACGAGATCGCGCACCACTTCGGGATCGACGACGCTCGGCTCGCCGAGCTCGGCTGGGCATGAGCACGCACGGATCCGTCCTGGTAATGCGGTGTTTCCTCCTCTGAACACCGCCATAACCGAGAGCAACGAATCAGGCACGAAATCGCCTTATCCGCTTGCGCGCACGCCACCAATCAGGGACTGTTGGTTATCGGGACACGACTGAGCGTGAAATGAACCCTGTAAAGGCAAGGGAGTGCCGGGTGCCGAATCCGAGCCTCGACAGAACACCCGAAGGCCGGGGGCACGAGCGCCCCAGCGCCCCGAAACCGTCCTGGCGGAGCAGCTACCGGGAAGTCATGGGGATCGGCGAGTTCCGCACCGTCTGGCTCGCCCACGCCCTCTCGATGATCGGCTCCAACCTGCTGAACATCACCACGAGCGTCCTCGTCTACCAGGCCACCGACTCCGCCTTCGCCGCGGGCGCGACCCTGGCCGTGACGTTCCTCGCCCCGTTCGTCGCCGGGCCCCTCCTGTCCGGTCTGGCCGACGTCCTACCCCGGCGCCGGGTCATGGTGGCGTGCGACCTGGCCCGGGCGCTCGTCGTGGTCCTCATCGCCGTTCCGGGCGTACCCGTCTGGGCGGTGTGGGTCCTGCTGTTCTGCTCCGTGCTGCCGTCGATCCCCTTCGCCGCGGCGCGTGCGGCCCTGCTGACGGAGATCGTCCAGGGCGAGCGGTACGTGGCCGGCACGGCCATCACCCAGCTCACCTCTCAGGTCGGGATGCTGTTCGGCTTGGTGGTGGGCGGTCTGGCCGTCGAACACGTGGATCCGCGACTGGCCGTGGCCGCCACCAGCGCGGTCTTCGCCCTGTCCGCCGTGATCCTCCTTCTGGGGGTCGCCCGGCGGGCCGCGCCGCGCGCCGCGGAGGAGAGCCGGCCCGGTTTCCTGGCGATGACCCGCGACGGGGCCGCCCTAGTCTTCGGCGACACCCGGCTGCGGACACTGGCGCTGCTCGCGTGGCTCGCGGGCCTGTACTCCATCCCCTACGGGCTCGCCAACCCGATCGCGGACGAGGCGGGCGCCGGGCCGGCCGCGGCGGGGCTCATCATGGCGGGTTCGCCGGTGGGGGCGCTGATCGGTGGTTTCGTCCTCACCCGTCTGGTGCCTCCCCCCACCCGGATACGGCTGCTGGGCCCCCTGGCGGTGCTCACCTCGGTGCCGCTGCTGCTGTGGCTGGCCGACCCGCCGCTGTGGCTGATGGTCGCCGCGCTGGCCCTGGTAGGTATGGCGGGCTCCTACCAGTTCGTGGCCAACGCCGCGTTCGTCCTGTGTGTGCCGGAGAAGGGCCGGGGGCTGGCCTTCGGCCTGGTCGCCGCCGGGCTCCAGGTCGTGCAGGGCCTGGGCATCCTCGTCGCCGGATTCTGCGCCGAGTTCACCGGAACCGGCACCGTGGTGACGGCGGCGGGCGCGCTGGGGGTGTGCTCGGCCCTGTTCCTGGCCGTCCCGTGGTCACGGGAGGCCGGTCCCACCATCGAGCGGATGGAGCGGACCGAGCAGAACGCCTGACCGCACGGCGGCCGGGCCAACGCCATGTCGGCCCGGCCGCCGCAGCCGCCTCAGCCCCCCGTCAGGCGGGACTCGATGGCCTCGATGATGCGCGGGCGCAGCTCGGCGGCGCTGACGACGGCGTCGACCGAGCCCACCTCCACCGCGCGCCGGATGTCGTGCACCCCGTCGAACTCCGCGGCCACGTCGCCGAGCTTCTCCGCGCGCACCGACGAGCGGACCCCGTCGAGTTCGGCGGCCAGCGCCGCGCGCTCGGTGCCCGCGGCCGCCGCCACCCGGGCCTCCAGGTCCCGCACCCGCGGATCGGCCGCCGTGCGGGCCTTGACCTCCCCGGCGAAGACGACCGCGGCGGCGGGGGCGCCGCCGAGCACCGAGGCGAACGAGCCCTCCAGCGCGAGCACGGTCATGTTCGGGTTGAGGGCCTTGGAGAACACCACGAACGCTCCGCCGTGGTAGCGCGAGATCACGCAGAACACGATGGGACCGCGGAAGTTCACGATCGCCCGGCCGATCTCGGCCCCGTACTCCAACTGGAGCTTGCGCATCGACTCCGGCGAGCCGTCGAAGCCCGACAGGTTGGCGAGCACCACCAGCGGCCGGTTGCCGCTGGCCGTGTTGATCGCCCGCGCGGCCTTCTTCGACGACTGCGGGAACAGCGTGCCCGCGGTGAAGGAGTCCGGGCCGTCCGTGGGCAGGAAGCCGCGCCGGGACACCGACTTGGACTCGATGCCGAGCAGGCACACCGGCATGCCGCCCATGTGCACGTCCTGGACCACGGCGGTGTCAGCGTCGGCCATCCCCGCCCAGCGCTCCATCACCTGGTGGTCCTGGTCGGAGACGGCCCGCATCACGGTCCGGATGTCGAACGGCTTCTTGCGGTCCGGGTTGGCCTCGGCGGAGAAGATCTGGCCGACCGTGGTGAAGTCGCTGCCCTCCAGCATGTGCGGGAAGTCGCGGATGTCGCGGTCGACCGGGTCGGTGCTCTCCGTCCGCCGCGGCCGGTCCTCGCCCGGGGCGACGTAGGAGTGCTCGTAGTGCGACATGAGCACGTCGCGGGCGGCGGCCAGGTTGGGTGCCCAGTACTGGGCCTGGCCATTCGGGCCCATCACCCGGTCGTAGCCGCCGATACCGAAGTTGTCCTCGGCCGACACACCGCCGGAGAAGTCCAGCGACTGCTTGCCGGTGAGTACCATCGCCGAGTCCGGGGTCATCACCAGGACGCCCTTGGTGTGCATGAGCATGGTCGCCTCGGCGTTCCAGTACGGCTGGGCGCCGACGTTGATGCCCGCGACCACGACGTTGATCTCACCGCCGTCCTGGGTGAACTCCACGATCCGCTTGAGTGCGGCGGCCACCCAGTCCATGTTCTCGGTGCCCGACTCCATGGAGATCCGGGCGCCGGAGGAGAGCGCGTACCACTCCAGCGGCACCTCCATCCGCTCGGCGAGGTCTAGGGCGGCGATCACGCGGCGGCACTCCGGCTCTGAGAGCGCACCGAGCGACTTGGTGGGGTCGCCCAGCAGGACCACCCGGGTGACGCCCTGCGGGTGCCGCTCGGTGGGCGTGGTGACCACACCCGCGACGATCGCGGCGGTGTTGCGCCCCTTGGGTCGGTCCACCGGCACGAGCGCGTGGGTGTCGTCGAGGTCGTACTCGGTGAACGCGCCGAGCAGGTTGGTCAGCTCGTAGGGGTAGACGGTGTTGCGGGCGCTGGCGCGCAGCACCTTCTGCCGGTAGTCGTCGATCGGCTCGATCGGCTCGTCGGAGGGCGCGCCGACGACCAGCTCGGTGCCGCCGGTCGGGTCGGAGCAGATGCGGATGGCCACCTTGGTCAGCTCGCCGGTCTCCGGGTCGCGCTGGCGCGCGATGAACAGGATCTCCTCCAGCCCCGCGCCCTCGGTCGAGGGCCGCACCCGGCCCACGATCGTCTCCATCTCCTCACGGGTGAGCCCGCTCGGCGGCCAGACGTAGATGACCACCCGGTTGGTGTCGGAGCGCTTCCTGGAGGACCGGCGCGCCCGCTCGCGGCGGATGGAGTCGACACAGGCGGCCACGGTCTCCTCGGCCGTGGGCAGCGCGACGAGCCTGCCGTCCTGCTCCCGCAGTTCGGTGAGGTCGCGCACCTGGGCGAAGGCGATGAGCCGCTCGTCCGCCGGGTTCTCCTTGGCCACGCACTGGAAGAGGTAGACCTCCTCGTCCGCCGAAGGCATGCGGGTGAGGTCGAACCTGCTCAGGCGCTCCATCTGCATCCGCTGCGCGATGTAGGGGTGCAGGCCCCGGATCAGCCGGTCCTCGGCCATACCGGTGGGCGATGGGCGGAACGTGAAGTGGTGGTGCATCACCGCGCCGTCGCGCCCGGCGACGGTCGTGGTCAGCCTGCGCACCCGGTCGGGCAGCGGACGGACGCTGAGGGCCTCCTGCAACGCGGCGGCCATCGCCTCGGAGTCCTCCGGCTGCTTCTCCCAGGCCAAATAGAGGTCGGCGTCGACCTCGCCCTCGGCGGCCAATTCGGCCAGTCCGCGCAGCGCCCGGTCCAGGCCCTCGAAGCCCACGGCCGTGGAGACCACGCGCGAGTCCGCGCGCTGGGCGACCACGAACGTGCAGTCGGCGGCCTCGGTGGAGCGCACGGTGAGGCCCTTGTTGCCGTAGTACCGGCGGGTCAGCACCTCCAGCATCACGGAGTTGTCCAGGTCGGAGCGGACGAGCCGCTGGCCGAGCAGCCGCACGAGCGGCTCGGTGCTGCGCACCATCTCGGCGATGCGCTCGGCGCGGTCCGGGGCGTCGGGGTGGGCGTCCAGGTGGCGCAGGTGCCTGCGCACGTTCGCGTAGACGCGGGCGCGGTTGCGGCGCAGAACCGGCTGGCCGAACCAGGCGAAGACCACTCCGCGCGCGAGGTCGGCGACCACGGGGAAGCGGACCTGGGTGGCCGACACCAGGTGCTCCAGGGCACGGCCTGCGGTCTCCCTCAACGCCTCGTCCGGCTGCGGCTCCGCCAGCCAGGCGCGCAGCAGGGCGGTGACGGCCGAGACCTCGGTGGACACCCGCTGCTGGGCGAGGAAGATCCGGAACACCGCCGACTCCAGGTCGGTCGAGCGCTCCAGCTCGGTGACCCCGTAGTGGCCGAGCGCCTTGGCGAGCCGGTCCCGGAACGCCTCCGGCAGTCCGGCGCGTTCGGCGTCCAGGCTCTGGAGGTAGGTGTGGAAGTACTCGCGGGCGCTGTGGACGCGCTCGTCGGCGGCGGCGTCCTCGCCGGCCGGGCGGTTGCGGCTCAGTTCGGCGAGGTCGGCGAAGAGTTCGATGAGCGGGAGCTCCTCGGCCAGCGGCCGGTGTCCCTCCCCGACCGCCTCGGCGCGCGCGGCGAGGTAGTCCTGGAGCACCCGGCGCTCGTCGTAGGGGTCGGCGTCGAAGCCCAGGAGCAGGCTCCGCACGTCCTCCCGGCCGCGTGCCAGGCGCAGACGCGCGGAGGCGGCGGCATCGGAGGCGGGCAGGTCCAGTTCCACGGCCTCGGAAGCGGCGTCCTCCTCGTCCTCGCCGTCGGAGAGCGGCTCCAGGCGCAGCAGCGCCGCACCGGTCTCCACCTGGCTGCCCACGGACACGGCGCACTCCTTGAGCCGGGCCCGGAACGGTGCCCGCAGCACCGTCTCCATCTTCATGCTCTCCAGCACCAGGACCGGGGCGCCCGCCTCGACCTCGGCGCCGACCTTCAGCGGGGTGGCCACCACCAGCGCGGGCGCGGGCGAGCGCAGGACGCCGCCCTCGTCGCGACTGACACGGTGCGCCACGCCCTCCACCTCGACCATGTGCACGGGGCCATGGGTGGCGGTGAGCAGGCGGTAGGGGGTTCCGTTGACGATGATCCGGCCGGTGTGCTCGTCGAAGCGGTCGAGTTCGGCGTCGACGGTGCGGGCGTCGCCGCCCGCCTCCACCCCGACCCGGAAGCGGTGCGCACCCACGCGCGCCACCCGCACCCGGTAGCCCACGCCGCGCAGTTTGAGGTCCAGGGGACGGCCGCTCTCGTGCTGCACCTGCGGACGGCCACCGAACGCGGTGGAGAGGAGGCGCTGGCACTCGACGCGTTCCTCCTCCTCGTAGGCCTCGATGGCGGCGGCGACCAGGGCAACGGCGGAGTGCCGGTGCGTGACCAGGCCGCCCTCGGCGCGCACCCGGTCGATCCAGCCGGTGTCGGCGGTGGCCTCGATCACCTCGGGCCGGTCGAGCAGGTCGAGGACGAAGCTCTTGTTGGTGGCGCCGCCCTCGATGATCACGGTGGTCTGGGCCATCGCCCGGCGCAGGCGGCCGAGCGCCTCCTCGCGGTCGCGGCCGTAGGCGATGATCTTGGCGATCATCGAGTCGAAGTCGGCGGGGATGGTGTCGCCCTCGGCGACGCCGGTGTCCACGCGGATGCCCGGCCCCGCTGGCAGGTCCAGTCGGGCGATGCGGCCCGGGGAGGGGGCGAAGTCGCGGTCGGGGTCCTCGGCGTTGAGCCGCGCCTCGACGGCGTGGCCGCGCTCGGCGGGCGCCCTGCCTTCGAGCCTGCCGCCGGAGGCCACGTGCAACTGCGCCTTGACCAGGTCGAACCCGGTGGTGGACTCGGTGATGGGGTGCTCGACCTGGAGCCGGGTGTTGACCTCCAGGAACGCGAACATGCCGTCGCCGGGGTGGTAGAGGAACTCGACGGTGGCCGCACCCCGGTAGCCGACCGCGACGGCCAGCCGCTCGGCCGACGTCTTGAGTTCGGCGGTCTGCTCGGGGCTCAGGACCGGTGAGGCCGACTCCTCGATGATCTTCTGGTTGCGCCGCTGCACGGAGCAGTCGCGCACGCCCAGCGCCCACGCGGTCTCGCCGTCGGAGATGACCTGCACCTCGACGTGCCGGGCGTGGGTGACCAGGCGCTCCAGGAAGACGATGCCGCTGCCGAAGGCGCGGGCGGCCTCCTGGCTAGTGCGCTCGTAGGCGTCGGCGAGCTCGTCCTCGTGGTTGATCACGCGGATGCCGCGCCCGCCGCCGCCGGCGGTGGCCTTGAGCATGAGCGGGTAGCCGATCCGCGCCGCCGACGCCAGGGCGTCGTCCAGGGTCTCGACCGCGCCCCGGCTCCACGGGGCGACGGGGACGCCGACCTCCTCGGCGATCAGCTTCGCGCCGATCTTGTCGCCGAGTTTGCGCATGGCGTCGGCGCTCGGCCCGACGAAGGTGACGCCGACCCGCTCGCACAGTTCGGCGAACGCGGGGTCCTCGGCGACGAAGCCCCAGCCGACCCACGCCGCGTCGGCGCCGGTCTCCACCAGCGCGCGCTCCAGCACCTGCATGTCGAGGTAGGGACGCGCGGACGCGGGACCGAGGTCGTAGGACAGGTCCGCCTCACGGACGAACGCGGCCGTGCGGTCGACGTCGGTGTACAGGGCGACGGTCTCGATCCGGGCCCCTGTCTCCGCGGCGATGTCCCGTACGGCGTGGATGAGCCGCATGGCGGACTCTCCACGGTTGACGATGGCGACACGACTGAACACCCGATCAGGTCCTTCGCAGATAGACGACGTGTGTGCCGTCCCCGGGACGGCACTCCCCAGAGTGCAATCCTCCCGCCCGCCGACCGGTGGCGCCATGTCGGGGAGAGAGGAGTCCGGGGGGCTGTTGTTGTGGGAAACGTCCAAAAGCGGCCGGCCGTGTCCCGGTGACGGCCCGTAGGGGCACGCGGCGCAGTTTAAGGCCTCCGAACAGTGCGGATGTCCACGGCCGGGGGTCGTGGTGCCCCAAGTCTCGCACCGTCCCCGCCCGGAGTCAGGGCCTGGGGGCGCTTCGAGCAGGACCGGAGAAGGGGGGAGGCCGATTCGGGCATCAGGGTGACTTGTCTACAAGAAGCGCACCGGCGGTAGTCAGCCTGTCGATCCCAGCGATTGAATAGCCCTTGACTCAAAGATGAGGTGCGATGGCTGGAGACCGCTTGTGGACGTGGAGCTGGTACACGACGCCGGCCGGCAACGATGTCGTGCGCGATGAGATCGACAAGACATTCAAGAAGCTCCCCCGTGCCCCCAAGGTCGAGCTTGCCGAGCTGATGGAACGTATCGCAAGAGGCGAGACCCTGCGCTCTGACGTGACGGACCTGCGTAATGGGCTGTTGGAAGCGAGACTCTCCTACCAAGGCATGCAGTTCCGTCTGTACTTCGGCAAGAACCAGCGCGGACTGGTGCTGCTGGCGCTGAAATTCCAGCGGAAGGGGGGCCAGGGAGCACAGAAACGCGAGATCAGGAAAGCCAGGGACAGGCTGGCCGACGCCAAGCGCCGCGATATATGCTGAACCCTATAGGAGGTGTGCTGGCATGGATCAGAACATCGCTGACCTGCTGGGAATCGACCCAGCGGACCCCGAGGTCCAACGCGAGCAAGCAGCGGTGGCCCGGGACATGGACCTGATCAAGGCACTGGTCGAGATCCGCCGCAAGCGAGGGCTCACACAACAGCAGGTGGCTGAACGTATGGGCTGCAGCCAGCCGGGGGTATCCGATTTCGAGCGCTTGGGTGGTGACCCGCACCTCTCCACCATCCGGCGATACGCCCTAGCCGTCGGTGTCCGAGTGGAGCACACGGTGTCGAACGAAGCGGCGCTTCCCAAGGCCGCCGAGGCGGCGCCACGGGTCGGGGGCTCTTTGGTCTGGGTTCGCCGCCATCTGAGCGCCACCCAACCCCATCAGGCCAAAGACAACCGAGCGCCGATTCCTCAGCCGCTGGGGCGGGGCTGGTCCACCGGTAGGCGGGTGCAGGTGTGAGCACCCCTGTCCGTCTGGATACAGCGGACGCGCTCCGCTCTCACCTGCGGATCAGAGAGACCGTCTTCTTCGAGGTGCACGGTAAGCGCCATGAGGACAGTGAGCCGAGCGACTCGAAGACGGTTCGGACCACTCAGGTGATGTACGCGCATAATGAGGGAGCGACCACCGAGGCGTTCTCCGTGAGACTGCGCACCGACCTCGTCACACCAGAGGCCTCTTTTGTCACGGACTGCGCCATCTTCTTCTCCGCTGAGGAGCCGTTCTCCTTCAGCGAAGAGGCGGTCAACGGGTTCATGGCCACCACAGGGGTCCAGTTGCTCGACGCCCATACCCGAGAAGCCATCGAACAGACAGCGGTACGCCTTCGGGTGAAACGCCCTCAGCTCGGATTCCCCCCTCTCACGGGTGCGGCTCTGGCTGAGGGCGAGGAAGAGGAGTTGTAGAGCCTTCGGTCAAGGGCGTCTCCCCATAGGGCACACCGCTGCCCGAGGCCGCTCGGCCCAGAGTCGGACCGCTCCGCCGCCGGGGTTCGCCCTGAGGCGAACCTGAGGCCCGGGGTTCGCCCTGAGGCGAACCTCGGCCCCCTGCCGGAGGTGGCCAGGAAGGCGGCCGAAGCGTCCGCCGCCGCAGTCCCCCGCCGACGGGCGGTCGGGGGCACTCCCAGCACTTCCGGGCTCCCTACGGGCTCCCAAGGCCCGAAGAACACCGAAGGGCGCCCCTCCCGCAGGAGGGGCGCCCAGGTGAGGCACGGTAGGCCCCCAGGGGCTCGAACCCTGAACCCACGGATTAAAAGTCCGCTGCTCTACCGATTGAGCTAGAGGCCCGCGCCGCAGCGCGGCTCGGGGCATGTCCCCGGCGCTCGCCGGGGCCAACTCTACCGCAGCAGCAACGGATCTGGGCTTTCGGTTCGTTCAGGGCAACGCGCGGGCCTTCCCCGCCACGGTCCCGTCCGGTTTCGGACGGGACCGCCGTTCGTTACAGCACGTGAATTGCTACACATTGCGAAATTTTGCAGCCGATGCAACTATAGGGGGACTGGAAGGGGGCACACCATGGGGCTGCGCGAACGCAAGAAGCAGGCCACCCGCCGTGCGCTCCAGGAGGCCGCGGTCGGGCTCACCCTGAAGCACGACCTGGAGAACGTGACCGTGGAGGAGATCGCCGCGGCGGTCGACGTGTCCCCGCGCACGTTCTTCAACTACTTCTCCACCAAGGAAGAGGCCGTCCTCGGCAACGCCCCGCTCTCCCCGGACGAGGAGTCCCGGGAGGTGTTCACCGCGGGAGGTCCCACAGGGGACTTCGTCAACGACCTCACCCACCTGATCACCGCCTCCTTCGTCAGTTGGGAGGACGTCACCGCGCACCGCACGCTCATGCGGCTCCGCAAGCAGATCCTGGAAAGGGAACCGCAGTTGGCGACCCGGGCGTTCGCGCAACTGCACGGTGCGGAGGAGGGCCTGGGCCGGACCATCGCCCAGCGCCTGGGCTCCGCTCCCGGGGACGCCCGACCGCAACTGATCGCCGCGACCGCCATGTCGGTCATGCGCCACACCATGAAACGGCTCGACTTCCACGAGGGGGAGGACGCCGAGCACGTGCGTGCCCGGCTCCGCGAGGGGTTCCACCACCTCAGCGAGGTCTACGCGCCGTCCTCCGACTGACCCGCCTCGCACCGCTTCCCGCCCCGGAGCCGACCGGGGTTCCTTCCCATGGCTAACGGAGGCCCCATGACCACCACCGACGCACCCCCCGACCAAGGCGCACCCCGTACCCGGCTGCGCTGGATCTTCCTCGCGGTCATCCTGACCGTGCTGCTGGGCGCGCTCGACCAGACGATCGTGTCCACGGCGCTGCCCACCATCGTGGGCGAACTCAACGGCCTGGAGCACCTCTCCTGGGTCGTGACCGCCTACATCCTCGCGGCCACCGTGGGCATGCCCATCTACGGCAAGGCCGGCGACCTCTTCGGCCGCCGCAACGTCTACCTCTTCGCCATCGTGGTCTTCCTCGTGGGCTCGGTCCTGTGCGGGCTGGCCCAGAGCATGCCCCAGCTCATCGCCTTCCGCGCCGTCCAGGGCATCGGCGGCGGCGGTCTGATCATCAGCGCGCAGGCGATCATCGGCGACGTGGTGCCCCCGCGCGATCGCGGGAAGTACATGGGGATCGTCGGCGCCGTGTTCGGCCTGGCGTCGGTCATCGGCCCGCTGGCGGGCGGCTTCTTCACCGACCACCTCGACTGGCGCTGGATCTTCTACATCAACCTGCCGCTGGGAGCCGTCGCCCTGTTCACGGCGGCCACACTGCTCCACCTGCCCAAGCCGGACGGCCCGCGACCCAAGCTCGACTACCTGGGGACCGTCCTCCTGGCCGCGACCAGCGTCTGCCTGGTCCTGTGCACCAGTTGGGCCGGGTCGGAGTACGACTGGGTCAGCCCGCAGATCCTGGGACTGGCGGCCGCCTCCGTGGTCTGCGCGGTCGCGTTCGTGTTCGTCGAGCGCCGGGCGGCCGAACCCATCCTCCCGCTCCGGCTGTTCCGCGACCGCAACTTCGTCATGACGGCCCTGGTGGGCATCACCGTGGGGATCGCCATGTTCTCCACCATCGCCTACATGCCCACGTTCCTCCAGATGGTGGGCGGCGCCACCGCCACCGAGTCGGGGCTGCGGATGATCCCCATGGTGGTCGGCATGCTCATCACCAACATCGGGACCGGGCGCCTGATCAGCGCCACCGGCCGCTACAAGCACTGGCCGATCCTGGGCACGCTCATCATGCCGGTCGGGGTCCTCATGCTCTCGCGGATGGACAGCGAGACCTCCTACCCCTACATCGCCGCGGCGCTGTTCATCTTCGGGATCGGCCTGGGCATGGTCATCCAGAACCTCGTCCTCATCGTGCAGAACTCGGTACCCCGGCGCGACCTGGGGGCGGCGACCTCGGCGAACAACTACTTCCGCCAGATCGGAGCCTCCTTCGGCATCGCCGTGTTCGGTTCGATCTTCGTCTCCCGCCTCAACGAGCGGGTGGCCGGCCTGCCGGGTGACGCGCCCGCCTTCGAGGGCGGCGAGGTCGGGATCAGCTCCATGACCCCGGAGATGCTCCAGGCCCTGCCCGACCCCGTGCGCGCGCTCATCGTGGAGGCGTTCTCCGGGGCGCTGCCGCCGGTGTTCGTCTACGCCGTGCCGATCGTGCTCGCGGGCTTCGTGCTCTCCTGGTTCATCGAGGAGCGGCCGCTGGCCACCAGCATCGGCGACGCTCCGAAGTCCGAGGGCCCGTAGGAGAACGACACCGCCGCAGCGGGCTGACCATACGTTTTCGCCGAACTCGGAACCATCAGCGCCTCCGTGCCGTCTCACCTGGCACGGGGGCGCACTGGAACCGCCTCAGGAGCACCCGGGGAGGTGCCGGAGGGGGATGTCAGGGACGGTCCAGGGCTGTCCCCGATGGGAATCGTCAGTAAGGGAGGGCAGTCTGGAGACATGAACGAGATGACCCGGGCCAAGCGCCTCGAACGCAGTGACACCGACCGCTTCCTCACGGGGGTGTGCGGCGGTATGGCCGCCTTCGCCGGCATCGACGCCACGATCGTCCGACTCGCCTTCGTGGTCTTCACGCTCCTGGGCGGCGGCGCGTTCGTGTACATCCTCGCCTGGCTGCTCATGCCCGCCGAGAGTGAGAGCAACTCCCTGCTGCAAGAGATCATCCGCAACTTCCAAGGAAAGCCGAACCAGTGATGTGGACCATTCGCTCCCAGCCGGGGTGGAAGCCCCGTGAACTGCGTGTCCCCCGCGAGGACCGCGAGAACGACGAGACCCGCGACACCGCCGCCGGGGGCGGCTCGGAGCGCTGAGCACCCACGCACCGCCCCCGGCCGGCCGCGGGCTCCGTCAGGCGTCGGAGTCGAGTTCGTCCAGCCTCACGTGCCGCAGCGTCCACAGGACCACGACGCCCAGCGGCAGCAGGATCAGCGCGGTGACCCCGTATCCCGCCTGGACCGCCGCAGAGAAGGCCGACCGGGCCGCCTCCAGCAGCTCGGCCGCGGCCGTCCCGGTGAGGGAGTCGGCCACGGCGGTCGCGCCGCCGATGCTCTCCCCGGCCCGGCCGAGCGCTTCGGGCGGCACGTCCGCGGAAGCGCCGTCCGCCAGCCGCTGCCGGTAGACCACCGCCGCCAGGCTTCCCAGCAGGGCCAGTCCGAGCGCGGTCCCCAGACCGCCGGCGACGTCGCCCATGGCCGCGGCCGAACCGGTGCCCCGCACCGGCGCGGAGGCGATCACCAGGTTGTAGCCCAGGGTGAACATCGGCCCCAGGGCGAGCGCGACCACCACGGCGCACACGATCACGTGCACGGTGTCCCCGCCGCGCAGGGCCAGCACCATGGCCGCCGCCCCGGCGCCCGCCGACAGCAGCGCGCAGCCCATGACGGAGCCGGGGCGCATCCACCGGTTGAGCAGGGTGGGGAGCATCCCGCCGATGATGGAGCCCAGTGCGGGGGCGATCAGGAGAAGCCCGGCCTGCCCGGGTGAGAGGCCCTGCACAGACTGGAGGTACTGGGACAGCAGCATCTCGACTCCGCCCGCTCCGATGAGCATCAGCAGCATGGCGGCGAGCGACACCGTGAACGCGGGCGCGGCGAACAGCCTGAGGTCGAGCAGCGGTTCGGGAACGCGCAACTGGCGCCGGACGAACGCCGTGCCGAGCGCGACGCCCACCGCGATACTCAGCGCGTACGGCCACAGCGGCGCCTCGGACGCCGAGGCACGGTGGTCGGCGATCTCCTGGAACCCGAAGATCACCGTGACGACCGCGGCCACCGAGAGCAGGGCGCCGAAGAGGTCGGGGCGGCCGACGGCACCGGTGGTGTCGCCGCCCACGCGCGGCAGGAGGGGGAGCCCCAGCAGCAGGACCACGGCGAAGGGCACGTTGATGAGGAACACCGCACCCCACCAGAAGTACTCCAGGAGCACCCCGCCCAGCGGTGGGCCGAGCGCCATCCCGGCGGAGAAGGAGCTCATGATCACCGCGATGGCGACGGAGAACCGCCGGGGGTCGGGGAACATCACGCGCAGCAGCGAGGTGGCGCTGGGCAGCAGGGAGGCGGCGGCCACGCCCATCAGCGCCCGGGTGGCGATGAGCATGACCGGGTCCCAGGCGAGGGCGGCGACGAGGGAGGCCGTCCCGTATACGCTGACACCGATCACCAGGAGCCGCCTGTAGCCGATCCGCGACCCCAGCCACCCCATGGTGAGCACCGTTCCCACCTGGAGGAACGAGGCCACGTGCAGGATCCACAGGAGCTGGGTGCTGCTCGGGGCCAGGTCGGCGGCGATGGAGGGCTGTGCTAGGAAGAGGACGGTCATGTCCGTCGCGGACATGAGCAGGGGCAGTGTCAGCACGGCCAGGCCGAGCCAGGCACGCCAGGTAGTGGTTCGGGGGATTTCGGTCACCACGCCGGTCTCCAAGTGTCAAAAGGGTCATTGTCGACCTGACAACGAGCATTCAGCACATCATGTGACTAATGCTGACAAATAAGACGTGACATGCGCCACGAAACTCTAAGTCACACATGTCACGACGTGGGACGAAGTGTCGAAGAGTCGTTCACTCTGTTCACACCAGTGGTCTACCTCCCCACCAGAGGACCTTCCGTACACTATGGTCTGCTCGCATGGGGAACGCACTGAGGAACGCACCGACGACGAGCACGGACGGGATCACCACCCCCGAACCCGCCGAAACGCTTTCCGAATTCCTCGGCGTCCCGCTGGCACCACGTGACTTCACGCTGAAGGACGGGATAAGGGTGGGGGTCGACTACGCGGACACCGACCGGAGAACCCCGACCGTACTCGCCCAGGGCTACCTCCACTGGGGGCAGGTCAAGTCCGCCCACCGCAACAAGGTCATCGCGGACGCCTTCAAGCTCGCGTGGCTGCGCGACACCAGGTTCCCCGAGGCTCGCGCCCTCCTGGTGTTGAGTACACCCTTCACCCGTCTACTGGGAAGCGGCGCGTGGCTCCCCTCGGCGCTCGCCTCGTACCACATCCACGTCCTCATCATGGACCAGAACCGAAATATCCAGCTATCGGATACGACCAAGTGACCAATACCCCGCTATGAGCCCATCCTTTTCGTCTACACTTGCCGAGTCAACGACTCCCGCGGGCCGTCGACAACCCTGCTTCCGCCCGCTCTCCGTCGAAGGCTCAGGCGCCATGCCTGAGGTGTCCTGTATGGAGGGTGTGCGCGTGGGCTCTTCCCATGTGGTCGCGTCGACACGTGGTCCCCGCTCGGGCCCACGCGCTCTCTCCTGCGTCGACCAGAGCCCGCCGTCGCGCCCCGAGCGGACGCGAACCGGCACCGCGGCCACCGCGGACGGCCGGGCGGACCACGGATTCACCCGGAACGCCCCCCTCTTGGCGCGCCCATGATCGACGCAGCCCATCGCCTTCCCCTTCGGCATGCCCCCGCACACCCCAGCGGCCGCCGACAGCACGAGCCCGTCCCTGAGGAGCAGCCATGACCTCGCCCTCCCCCACAGCCCGCTCGACCGACATACGCGAGGAACCAGGGGCCCTACGCGACGGCCTGGCCCACATGGCCACCTCGGTCAGCGTGGTCACCACCGAGATCTCCACCGGCCGCCACGGCTTCACCGCCAACAGCGTCGTGTCCGTCTCGGCGGAGCCGCCGCTGATCGCCGTCTTCCTGGCCACCAAGGCCGAGTGCCACGAGGCCTTCTCGCACACCGAGACCCTGGCCGTGAACGTCCTGGCCGACGGCCAGGAGGGCCTGGCCAGGGTCTTCGCCACCAGGGGCGCCGACAAGTTCGCCGCCACCGGGTTCGTCCCAGGCGACCTGGGCGCCCCCGTCCTCCCCGAAGCCGCCCTCGTGCTGGAGGGAACCGTCCACTCCCTCCAGCACGCGGGCGACCACACGATGATCCTCGCCGAGGTCTCCCGCGTCCGGCGCCACGACGCCGAACCGCTGGTGTACCAGGGGCGCCGCTTCCGTCGCCTGGGGGCAGCGTGAACGAGAGCATCACCGTCAGAGGACTGACCAAGACCTACGAAGGCGCCCTGGCACCGGTCCTCGACGACATCGATCTGACCATCCCCCGAGGACACTTCGTCAGCCTCATCGGCCCCAGCGGCTGCGGCAAGTCCACGCTCCTGCGCGTCATCGCCGGACTGGAGGGCTTCGACTCCGGCCGGGCGGCCCTCTTCGGCTCCACACCGCGGCAGATGTGCGCGGCCAAGGCGGTAGGGCTCGTCCCGCAGACACCGGCCCTCCTGCCCTGGCTGAACGTGCGGCGCAACGTGTCGCTCCCCTCCCGGGTCAACCGGAGGGCGGGCCGGGGCAGCGAGAACCCCGAATCCCTGCTGGAACTGGTCGGGCTGGCCGACGCCGCCCGCAAGTACCCCCACGAACTGTCCGGCGGCATGCAGCAGCGCGTCGCCATCGCTCGCGCGTTCGGTATGCGCCCGGACCTGCTGCTCATGGACGAGCCCTTCTCCGCGCTGGACGAGTTCACCCGTGAGGCCCTCCAGTGGCACCTGCTGAGCCTGTGGGAGCGCATGTCCACAACTGTGGTGTTCGTCACCCACTCGGTGCGCGAGGCGATCACCCTCTCGGACGAGATCGTGGTGATGTCGGCCCGCCCCGGGCGTGTGCACGAGGTCCTGCCCGTCGACCTCCCCCGCCCGCGCGACGGCGGCGAGGTGGCCGGGCCGCGCGCGCGTGCACTGGAGGAGCGGGTACGCGCCTCCCTCCAGGACGCCTGGCAGGCCGGCGCCGCCCCCGACGACCTGATTCCCCAGTGACGGGAGGAGAGAACGTGGCCACCATCAGTACCTCCGAGGGCGCGAACAGAGCCCCCTCGCCCACGGGTCCCGTACCCGGCAAGCGCCGCCGGCTTCGCGACTCCCCCCTCCGGCCCGGAATGTGGCTGCCCACGGTCGTCGCCGTGGCCCTGGTCGCCGCCGGGTGGACCTACATCGCCGAGACGCAGCCCTATGTCCTGCCGAGGCTGCCCGACGTGGGCGCGACACTCGCCGACGACCCCCTGGCGTTCCTGGGCAACGCCTGGTCGACGCTGAGCATCGCGCTCATGGGCGTTGCCTGGGGCGCCGGGCTGGCGTTCGGCCTGTCCCTGCTCATGTCCGAGATCCCGGTGCTGCGGCGGGCGATCATGCCGCTCGCCGTGGTCCTGAACGTCACCCCGGTGATCGCCGTCGCCCCCGCCCTGGTGGTGGCGTTCGGCTTCGGCCTGGCCCCGAAGGTGATCGTCACGGCGATCATCACGTTCTTCCCGGTCCTGATCAACGTCACGACGGGGCTACGCTCGGTCCCCGTACCGGTGATGCACGTGTTCAGCACACTGCACGCCTCCCGGATGGAGATCCTGTTCAGACTCCGCGTCCCCAGTTCCCTCCCCTACGCCATGGCCGCCCTGCGCGTGGTCCTGCCCCTGTCCATCGTGGGCGCCGTCGTCGCCGAGTTCGTCGCCGCCGGCTCCTCCCAGGGGCTGGGCACCATGATCCGCAACTCGGCGGCGATGGGCCAACTGTCCTACGTCTACGCGGCCGTCATCTGCCTGGCGGCGATGGGCGTACTGATGCTTGCGTTCACCACCCTCCTCGAACGCAGGCTGCTGTTCTGGCACGAGTCACAGCGGTAACCCCTCACTCCTCCACCATGATCGGAGCAACACCGGCATGCCCTCCTCCACCCCCACCTCCCCCCGCCGTTCCCGGTACATACGCGGCGCGGCCGGCGCGGCCGCGGCCCTCCTCCTGACCTCGGCGTGCGGCGGGGCCCAGGACGAACCGGAGGCGGCGGAGGCCGCTTCCGTCATCGACGACGAGCGCTGCGCGACCAACGAGGCCGCGGGGACCATCACCTACCTCACCGGCTTCCAGTACCAGTCCTCGGTGAGCATCCTGGAGCCCATCGCCGCGCAGGCCCTGGGCTACTTCGACGCCCTGTGCCTGGACGTGGAGATCCAGCCCGGCGACGGCAACACCATCGGCAACGCCCAGACCGTCGCCGCCGGCACCTCCCAGTTCACCTCGCTGGGCAACGAGGCCGAGATCCTCCAGGCCAACAACGCCGGCAGCGACGTCATCGGGGTGGCCACCTACGGCCACGTGCCCATCGCCACCCTGCTGACCGGCCCCGACATCGAGGACCTCACCGACCTCGAAGGCACCACCCTGGGCCACAAGGGCATGCTCCCCGCACCCGTCGAGGCCATGCTCAACGCCGCCGGGGTCGACATGAGCCAGATCGAGCAGGTGGAGGTGGGCTACGACCCCTCCGTCCTGCCCCGCGGCCAGGTGCAGTCCCTGACCGCCTTCCGCTCCAACGAGCCCTTCCAGTTGGAGGCCATGGGCGAGGACTACACCGCCTGGATGCCGGAGGACTACCAGGTGGTGGGCTCCTTCGGCGTGATGGCCACCAGCCCCGACTTCGCCGAGGCCAACCCGACGGTCGTGGAGGACTTCCTGCGCGCCATGTCGCGGGCCTTCGACTACTGCGTCGAGAACGGCCGCGAGTGCGTCGAGTACGCCGCCGAGCTCGGCGGCGCCGAGTACGACGTCGACCACAACCTCCGGGTCTGGGAGGCGGAGAGCCAGTTGGCCATCGCCTCCACGTCCGAGAACACCCCGGTCGGCTACATCGACCTGGCCCTGACCGAGGCCGAGGGCAGGACCCTCGTGGAGTACGAGCAGTTGGAGAAGCTGCCCGACCTGGAGCTGCTCTTCGAGCCCAAGTACCTGGTGTCGGTGCACACGCTGGGCACCGTGACCTGGCCCGGCGGGACCGAGATCGAGGACATGGCCGAGGAGCAGGCCCAACAGTAATGACCGAACACGGAAGCGACTGAGGAACGACATGTCAGAACCAGGTGTGCCGGAGCCGACCGAGTACGGCCTCTTCCTGCCGATCGGCAACGGAGGCTGGATCCTCTCCGAGACCGCCCCCCACCCCGAGGCGGACTACGAGGAGAACAAGAGGGCCGCCGTCACCGCGGAGAGGCACGGCTTCGACTTCGTCATGTCCATGGGCAAGTGGCGCGGCTACGACGGGTCCACGGACCACTGGGGCCGCACGCTGGAGTCCATGACCATGATGTCGGGGCTCGCCGAGGCCACGGAGCGGGTCAAGGTGTGGTCGACGGTCCACACCAACCTGTTCCATCCGGCTCTGACCGCGAAGATGTTCACCACCCTCCAGCAGATCAGCGGCGGCAGGGCCGGGATGAACATCGTCGTCGGCTCCTACGTGGACGAGTTCGCGCAGATGGGCCTGTGGCGGGAGGACATCGACCACGCCGCCCGCTACCGGTACACGGACGAGTGGACGCACGTCCTCAAGCGCCTGTGGACCGAGGACTCGGTGACCCACGACGGTGAGTTCTTCCACCTGGACGACTGCCGGTCGCGACCGCACCCCGACCCGATGCCGACGCTGATCAGCGCGGGCCGTTCCGACACCGGCCTGAACTTCCAGTCCAGGCACTGTGACGGCTCCTTCCTGACGGCGCAGACCCTGGACGGCCTGCGCGACGCCAGCCGCGACGTCCGCGGTCGGGCCCGGAAGGAGGGGCGCAGCATCAAGACCTACTCGATGCTGACCGTGGTCATGGACGAGACCGACGCCGCCGCCGAGGCGCGGCGCCAGGAGTTCGGCCGCGGTATCGACACCGACGCCGCCGTCAACATGAAGCGCTCCTGGGGCCTGCCCCTCGACAAGGCACTGTCCCTGACCGCGGAGAACCCCGCGGACGAGGTTTTCCAGGCCCCGTTCGTCACCGGCTCTCCCGACACGGTGACCAAGCGTGTCCAGGAACTCGTGGCCGCCGCCGAACTGGACGGCCTCATGCTGATCTTCCCGGACTACAAAGCCGATCTGGAGGCGTTCGGCGAACAGGTCATGCCGCGTCTGCGCCCGGACGCGTGAACCGGCCGACCCGCGACGCGGTTTCCTCCCGTGCCAGCGGAGGCCCGGTCCGCCACGTGAGCGTGCGGTGGACCGGGCCCTCTCCGCATCACGATACGGGAGGGACTTTTGTGGATTAAGGTCTCATTTTATGCGGTGATCACCGCCGATTAGATATAAGCAACTTCGAGCACGTTGATAGAACTCAACACGCTTGTGTCGAAATGTCACCGTTTGCAGCTCAACCGGCCAGCAACGGTGGCCTCTTCCCCCGAAAAAGGAGCAGCCGGAAACATGTCCACCCCCTCTCAACTCTCCCCCCGCCACCGGACGCGCCTCGCCTCCGCGGCCGCCCTGTCGGCCCTGCTGTTGGCCACGGCGTGCGGTTCGGGCGACGACGGCTCCGAAACGGACGCCGAAGGCGCGAACACGGCGGCGGTCATCGACGACGAGCGCTGCCAGGCCAACGAGGCCGCGGGGACCATCACCTACCTCACCGGCTTCCAGTACCAGTCCTCGGTGAGCATCCTGGAGCCCATCGCCGCGCAGGCCCTGGGCTACTTCGACGCCCTGTGCCTGGACGTGGAGATCCAGCCCGGCGACGGCAACACCATCGGCAACGCCCAGACCGTCGCCGCCGGCACCTCCCAGTTCACCTCGCTGGGCAACGAGGCCGAGATCCTCCAGGCCAACAACGCCGGCAGCGACGTCATCGGGGTGGCCACCTACGGCCACGTGCCCATCGCCACCCTGCTGACCGGCCCCGACATCGAGGACCTCACCGACCTCGAAGGCACCACCCTGGGCCACAAGGGCATGCTCCCCGCACCCGTCGAGGCCATGCTCAACGCCGCCGGGGTCGACATGAGCCAGATCGAGCAGGTGGAGGTGGGCTACGACCCCTCCGTCCTGCCCCGCGGCCAGGTGCAGTCCCTGACCGCCTTCCGCTCCAACGAGCCCTTCCAGTTGGAGGCCATGGGCGAGGACTACACCGCCTGGATGCCCGAGGAGTACGACGTCAAGGGCTCCTTCGGCGTGATGGCCACCAGCCCCGACTTCGCCGAGGCCAACCCCACCGCCGTCGAGGACTTCCTGCGCGCCATGTCGCGGGCCTTCGACTACTGCGTCGAGAACGGCCAGGAGTGCGTCGAGTACGCCGCCGAACTCGCCGGGGCCGAGTACGACGTCGACCACAACCTCAAGGTGTGGGAGGCCGAGAGCGCACTGGTCATGGAGTCCACCCCGGACGGCAGCCCGTACGGCTACATCGACCTGGCCCTGACCGAGGCCGAGGGCAGCACCATCGTGGAGTACGGCCAGTTGGAGGAGCTGCCGGAGCTGGAGCCCCTCTTCGCCCCCGAGTACCTGGAGGCCGTCCACTCCGACGGTGAGCTCGTCTGGGAGGAGTGAGCCCGCCCGTTCCGTGAGCCGGGTCCGTCCGCCGGACGGGAACAGGGGCACCGGGGCCCGAGGACCGCATCGCACGCGGCTTCTCGGGCCCCTTTCCCGTTTCGGCGCACCCATCCCGTTGGAAATACGTGACACAACTGATGCCAAGGTGGCACCCGGGGGCTAGGGTGCCTGCTGTGTGAGCCCACGGGCCGGCCACGGGCATCCGCGTGCGGCCTCTGGCGGCGGCATCCCCCACCGTCCTTCACGCCGCCCCGTATCCGACCGCCACCACGCCACCATATACAGTGACCGGTCGGACACTCTGAGCCACTCAGCGGCCACGCCCAAACCAGCCACAGGGCACACCAGCGCTCCGCGAACCGTCCGATTCCGCGGAGCCGTCCCTCCCCCTGCGAAGGAGCAGACCCACATGTCCACCCCCGCCCCCCGATCTCCGAGACGGCATCCGCGCACCGCCTGCGCGGCAGCCGTCTCGGCCGTCCTCCTGGCCACCGCCTGCGGTACGAACGGTGCCGCCGAGACCCCGCAGGAGCCCGAGCGAGCCACCGTGGTCGACGAGGAGCGGTGCGCCACCAACCGTGCCATCGGCACGGTCACCTACCTCACCGGCTACCAGTACCAGTCCTCGGTGAGCATCCTGGAGGCCGTCGCCGCCGACGCCCTCGGCTACTTCGACCGCGTCTGTCTCGACGTCGAGATCGTGCCGGGCAGCGGGGACACGATCGGCAACGCCCGCTCCGTGGCCGACGCCAGCGTGCAGTTCACATCCCTGGGCAACGAGGGCGAGGTCATCCAGGCCAACGAGCAGGGGATCGGCATCGTCGGCATCGCCACCTACGGCCACGTGGGCATCGCGAACCTGATGACCCCGAAGGGGGTCGAAGAGCTCACCGACCTGGAGGGCACCGTCCTCGGCCACAAGGGCATGCTGCCGCCCCCGGTGGCGGCCATGCTGGTGAGCGAGGGGGTGGACCTCGACGAGATCGAACAGGAGCTGGTCGGCTACGACCCCTCCATCCTCCCGGCGGGCGAGGTCGACTCGCTGACCGGCTACCGCTCCAACGAGCCCTTCCTGCTCGACGCCATGGACGCCCAGTTCATCGAGTGGCTGCCCGAGCAGTTCGGGGTGGCGGGCTCCTTCGGCGTGATGGCCACCAGCCCCGACTTCGCCGACGCCCACCCCACTGCCGTCGAGGACTTCCTGCGCGCCATGGCCCAGGCCTTCGAGTACTGCCAGGAGAACGGCAGGGAGTGCGTCGAGTACGCCGCCGCGCTGGACGCGGAGAACCCCGAGAGCTACGGGTACGACGTCGACCACAACCTCCGCATCTGGGACGCCGAGCAGGAACTGGTCAGCAGCTACACCATGGAGGGCAAGCCGCTCGGCTACATCGACCTGAACAAGACCGAGGAGGAGGCCGCCATCCTGGAGGAGTACGGCCAGTTGGAGGAGATCCCCAATCTGGAGCCGTTCTTCCGCCCGGCCTTCATCGAGGCCGTGCACATCGCCGGAGAGGTGAGCTGGCCCGAGGGCGGGTGAGCCCGGTCCGGGGCGGCTCGCGCAGGGCGCGGGCCGCCCCTCGCCGAGTTCCTGCCGGACCTTTGCCCGCCCCCTGAAGTACGGCGCCGCGGGCGGAGAACAGGGCTCAGTCGAGGTCCCTGAGGAGTTCGGCGACCCGCTCGGGCCGCTCGAAGAGGGACAGGTGCCCGGCCCCCTCCAGCACGTGCACGTCGGTGTCGAGGAGGCGGCGGGCCGGGCCGTGCAGCCGCGCCGGGGAGAAGAAGGTGTCGTCGGAGCCCGTGGCGACGAGGACCGGGGTGTCCGACCACGGGCGCAGGCACTCCATGGTGAGGGGGCCCGGGGCCAGGGCGGTCCGGCAGTGCTTGCCGACGAGGGTCATCCACGGCGCGAGCGGGTGTGTGCCGCCGACGGCGCCCGGACCGCTCATCACGTTGAGCAGCCGGGTGCTCTTGCTGTCACGGGGGCCGATCATCCACGGCAGGACCGCCCGCATCACCTCGGGCGCCATCCCGGCCGCGGTGAGGCCCGCGGGGGAGACCAGGACCAGGGCCCTGACCAGGGGCGAGGGCGTTGCGGAGAGGGCGATCGCCGCCCCGAGCGAGTGGCCGACCACGATCACCGGCGTGTCGGTGACCGCAGGCAGGACCTCGTCCAGCCAGGCCCCGTAGGCGGCCGACCGCGGAGCCCTGGGGCGGACCCCGCAACTGAGTCCGGGCTGGCCGGGGACGTCCACCGAGATCACCGTCCGGTCCCGTGACAGGGTCCGGATGGGTCCGACTGCGGTGGCGGTGTTGAAGTTGGTGCCGTTGAGCAGGACGACCGGGGTACCCGTTCCCCCCTCCGCACGGAACGCCCGCGTGCCGCCGAGCCCCGTAGGGATCTCGGGCAGCGACACGGGCCCGGGGGATCGGGCGATCTGGGCCTCACACCAGGAGCGCACACTCTGCGCTCCGGATTCGGTTCGGTAGACGTGCGCCCCGCGCACGTGGGAATCGAGCATCAGACGCCTGGTTTCCGATAGGAGTGTTCAACGCCGACCAGTCTTTCCGGCACTCCTCTTCGGACTGTACGCGGGTGAGGTGTGTCACGCCATACCCGCTCGCGGGTGGCCGCGCGGCAAGGAAAGGGACACCCCTGCGACCCGAGTCACATTTCACTCAGGGAGAACAGGAACATCAAGCACCCACTTCTCGGGTAGGAGTCTCCTGCCGTCGGCCGTTCCACCCCACACACCGGGGGAAGGCACTCGCCGGTGGGCCACATCACGCGAACCGTGCTGGACAGTAGGCCCGATTCGTTAGCATATGATGGCCTTTGCCTGTTATCACAGGGCCGGATGTTCGCTGCCCGAATGCCAGATTCGGTTAGGGTTCGGCGAAGAACCAACCAACCCGTTGGTTCTCATCTCCGGAGCGCGGTCCACCCGACCGTCTCCGGAAGACCGACGGACATCCGCGAAAGACCTGTGAACGTGGCGGGGCGAGGAGCGCCCCGAGAGGTGAGCCGGGAAGACTGGTCGGCGTGTCCCTGACGAGTCACGCCTTGGAGAACCGCACATGAGCATCGACCCGGACGTAAGCCCCACCCCAGAGACCTCGCCGCTCGCCCGTTTCGCCAACGTACTGCGCAGCGACAGCGTCGGGGGCTTCATCCTCATCGGCGCGGCGCTCCTGGCCCTCATCTGGATCAACTCTCCCTTCGGGGAGGTCTACGAGCACCTGCGCGAGATCACGATCGGCCCCCACGCCCTCCACCTCGACCTGAGCCTGGAGACCTGGGCCGCTGACGGACTGCTCGCGGTGTTCTTCTTCGTCGTCGGCAACGAACTCAAGGAGGAGTTCGTCCACGGCGAACTGCGCAACCCGCGGCGCGCCATGCTGCCGATCGTCGCCGCCGTCTGCGGCATGGTCATCCCCGCCGGCATCTACGTGGCGATCAACCTCTCCTCCCCGGAGACCATCGGCGGCTGGGGCATCCCGATGGCCACCGACATCGCCTTCGCCGTGGCGATCCTCGCCGTCGTCGGCCGCAACCTGCCGACCCCGCTGCGCACCTTCCTGCTGACCCTGGCGATCGTGGACGACCTCGGCGCCGTCATCGTCATCGCCGTCTTCTACACCAGCGGCATCAACTTCGTCGCCCTCGGCGCGTCCGCCGTCCTCCTCGCCGTCTTCGCCTACCTCCAGCGCGGCAAGGGGCTGGCCGCCAAGCTCAACGCGTCCGCGCTGCCCAACTGGATCGTCTACGTCCCGCTGGCCGCCGTCATCTGGTTCCTCGTCCACGAGAGCGGTGTCCACGCCACCATCGCCGGTGTGGCCATGGGTCTGCTCATGCGCACCACGACCCTGCCCGGAGAGATCCAGGACCCCAGCCACCGCGTCGAGCACATGCTGCGCCCCTGGTCCGCTGGCCTGGCACTGCCGATCTTCGCCTTCTTCTCCGCGGGCGTGGTCTTCGACAGCATGGGCGCGGTGTTCACCGACCCGGCCGGGCTCGGCATCATTCTCGGCCTGGTGGTCGGCAAGGTTCTCGGGATCGTCGGCGGAGCCTGGGTGACCACCAAGGTGACCGCGGCCGAACTCAACCCCAGCCTGAAGTGGGTCGACCTCGTCGGGATGTCGCTGCTCGCGGGGATCGGCTTCACCGTCTCCCTGCTCATCGCCGAACTCTCCTTCGCCGGGTCGGCCGAGCACCTCACCCACGCCAAGTCGGGTGTGCTGATCGCGTCGCTGATCGCCACCGTGCTGGGCGCGGCCATCCTGAGCATCCGCAACCGGCACTACCGCAAGGTCCCGGCCCCCGCCCCGGCGGGAGGGTCCGGCACCCAGGGCTGACACCGTGCGACGCGGCCCCGCCCACCGGCGCGTGTGGGCGGGGCCGCCGTCACGTCGGCGGTGTGAACCCCTTGCGGGCCTCCGCCACGGCGGGACGCAGGGCGCATCCGGCGGCGTGGTCGTTTACCAGCCCCATTGCCTGCATGAACGCGAACGCGGTCGTCGGCCCGACGAACCTCCAGCCGCGCTTCTTCAGGTCCTTGGACAGCGCCACCGACGCCGGGGAGAGGGTCGCGCTCTGCGGCGGGTCCACCTCGTCGGCCGGGGGCTCGTGGCGCCAGAAGAACGCCGCCAGCGACCCCGCCTCTCTCTGGAGGTCCACCGCCCCGCCGGCGTTGGCGATCACGGCCGCGATCTTGCCCCGGTGCCGGACGATCCCGGCGTCGCCGAGCAGGCGCTCGACGTCCGCCTCATCGAAGCGCGCCACGGCGTGGAAGTCGAACCCGGCGAAGGCCCGGCGGAAGTTCTCCCGCTTGTCCAGGATGGTGCGCCAGCTCAGCCCGGACTGGAAGCCCTCCAGGCTGACCTTCTCGAAGAGCCTCCGGTCGTCGGTGACCGGGAAGCCCCACTCGGTGTCGTGGTAGGCGAGCATCTCCGGCGTGGAGCCGGCCCAGGCGCAGCGGGGACGGCCGTCCGGGGCGGTGAAGAGGTCCATGGTCTCCTCGGTCCTCCAGGCGGAGAGGAAGGCGAGCCGCGAGCCGGTCAGGCTCGGGGCGGATCGGCGTCCTCCTCGGCCTCGCCCTCCGCCATCTGACGAATCACGGCATTGACGAAATAGGAGGACACGTCCATCCCGGCACGGTCCGCGTGCGACCTCACGCGGTCGGCCAGGTCCGGGTCGACACTGATACGGATACGCGCCCTCGCCATACCCACGACGTTATACGTGCGTGAGGACATGTCCGGCGGTCACCCGCACTCACCCCTCCTGGGAGGCCAGGTAGGCGAGCCACCCGCCGTGGCCGGTGATGTCCTCGGCCCCGGCCACGGCGGCGGCCTCGCACCCGAAGCCCACCACCGAACTGCCGTCGGCCAGGGTGACCGAGCCCAGCGCCATCGGCGCGGGCAGCGCGGCCAGGAACGCGCCCAGACCCGCCGGGGAGATCCGCCAGACCTCGCAGCGGATCGCCGCCCCGCCCTCGTCCGCCCGCTGCAAACCGGGTTTGGGCGGTGTGGTGGCCAGCGCGTACATCCGATAGTCCGCGCTGGTCTCCGTCTCCCGTACGAACCGCGCCCCCAGGTCGGTGAGCTGGTGGTTGAGCGACTGCCCGCGCAGGTGCGCCCCGAACACGGCCAGCTCCACGCCCGGTTCCGGGTACACCTCCCCCGCAGTGAGGCCCGTCAGGGCGGCGGCCAGGTCCAGGGCCACCTGGTCCTCGAAGGCCCGGCCGATGAGGGTCACCCCGAAATCGTGCCCGTCCGCCTCCCCCGCGGGAACCGCCACCGCCGACAGGTCCAGCAGGTTCACGAAGTTGGTGTAGGTGCCCATCCGCGAGTTCACCCCCACCGGGTCGGCCGCCACCTCCTCCAGGGTGGGATGGCCGACGGTGGTGGGCAGCATCAGCGCGTCGAACCCGGCCAGCAGTTCGCGCGCGGCCGACCGGTAGGCGGCCAGCCGCTGTTGGTCGGCGGCGAGCGCGGGCGCGGACAGGTCCGCCGCGGCCAGGATGATCCCCGACACCGTGGGGTCGGCCGAATCGGGCTTGCCCTCCAGGAACCCACCCACGGCGGCGTAGCGCTCGGCGACCAGCGCTCCGTCGTAGAGCAGCCGGGCCGCCTCCAGCAGCGGCGCCACGTCCACCTCCTCGATCTCCGCCCCGGTCTCCCGCAGGCGGTCGGCGGCGGCGCGGAAGGACGCGCGTTCGGCGTCGCTGAGCACCGCCAGCCCGTCACCGGTCGGGACGGCCACCCTTCCGGCGCCGCGCGGGGCCAGCCTGGTGTCGGCGGGCCAGGTGCGGCTGTAGGGGTCCTCGGGGTCGGGGCCGGTCATCACCTTGAGCACGGCCGTCGCCGACGCCAGGTCGCGGCCGAACACGGTGACGCAGTCGTAGGGCCTGGCCGCCGGGACCACCCCGGTGGCGGGGACGAGCCCCACCGAGGGCTTGAGCCCCACGATCCCGTGCAGCGCGGCGGGCACCCGGCCCGACCCGGCCGTGTCGGTGCCCAGGGCCGCGTCGGCGATGCCCAGGGCGACGGCGACCGCCGACCCCGAACTGGAGCCGCCGGAGATCCGCTCGGGGCGGTGCGCGTGGCGGACCGCCCCGTAGGGGCTGCGCGTGCCGACCAGACCGGTGGCGAACTGGTCCAGGTTGGTCTTGCCGAGCACCAGGGCTCCGGCCGCCGCCAGCCGCCGCACCGCCGTGGCGCTGCGCACGGGTGTGTAGGCGTACTCCTCGCACGCCGCCGTGGTGGGCAGACCGGCCACGTCGATGTTGTCCTTGACGGCGACGAGCACGCCCGCCAGCGGCAGGTCCTCCCCCGCCGCGAGGCGCTCCTCCACCGCCTCGGCCTCCAGGACCACGTCCGCCTCGGGACGCAGGGTGACCCAGACCTCGGGGCGGTCGGCCGCCGCGATCCTGCGGTAGGCCTCGTGGACGCGGTCGGTCGGGGTGGGCATCAGGCGTCTCCTCCTCGCGTAATGACGGCCATGGCACGCCCGGGATCGAGGTGCTGGCCCGGTGCGACCAGGATGTCGGAGACCGTTCCCGCGCAGGGGGCCCGGACCACCACTTCCAGTTTCATGGCCTCCAGGACGACGACGGGCTGCCCCTCCTCGACGGTGTCGCCGGGGCGGACGTCCACCTTCCACACCGAGGCGGACAGGGGCGACTCCACCAGGCCCGCGCCGGGCGGCAGGTCCAGTGCCCCGGTGTCCGCCACGGGTTCGGGCTCGGGGCGGTCCTCGAACTCGCCCGCCGCCTCCCACCGCTGCCGCTCGGCCTCGAAGGCGGCGTCCTGGCGCTGGCGGAAGGCCCGGATGGAGTCGGCGTTCTCGGCGAGGAAGCGCTCGTGGTCGGCGAGGACGAACTCGCCGTCGCTGATCTCCAGCTCGTGGCGTCCGGCAAGGAGGTCGGCGCGGATGTCCAACAGCTCCTCCTTCTCCACCGGATACCAGGTGAGCCGGTCGAAGAACCGCAGCAGCCAGGGGGTTCCCGGTTCGAAGGGCCCGTACTGGCGCAGGCCCGACCAGATGGGCACGGTGCGGCCGATGAGCTGGTAGCCGCCGGGGCTCTCCATGCCGTACACGCACAGGTAGGCGCCGCCGATCCCCACCCCGGCCTCCGGCGTCCAGGTGCGCGCCGGGCTGTACTTGGTGGTCACCAGCCGGTGGCGCGGGTCGAGCGGGGTGGCGGCGGGCGCGCCCAGGTACACGTCGCCCAGGCCCAGCACCAGGTAGGAGGCGTCAAAGACGGTGTCGCGCACCTGCTCCACCGTGTCGAGGCCGTTGATGCGGCGGATGAACTCGATGTTGTCGGGGTTCCAGGGGGCGTCGTCGCGCACGCTCGTCTCGTAGCGGCTGATCGCCTCGTGGATGGACGGGTCGTCGAAGGACAGCGGCAGGTGCAGGGTGCGGCTGGGCACCCGCAGGCGGGAGGTGGGCGGCAGTCCCTCCTCGATCTCCTGGAGGAGGCCGAGCAGCGAGCGCAGCGGCAGCACCTCGGGGTCGGTGTGCAAGTGCAGGGAGCGCACACCCGGGGTGACGTCGACGATGCCCTTCGGGGCGGCCTCGGCCAGCGCGGCCATGAGCGCGTGGACGCGCATGCGCATCCCCAGGTCCAGCACCATGGGTCCGTACTCGACGAGCAGGTTGTCGTGGCCGCTGCGGCGGTAGGTGACCTCGGGGGTGCCCTCGCCGGGCAGGGTCCGCGCGAGGACCCCGTCGTCGCCGTCGGCGCCGCTGGAGCGCAGCAGCGGCGCGGCCGTCGGGGTGGTGTGCAGCTTCTCCGCGGCGGCCTCGGTCACCGGGTGGAACCGGACGGTGTCGCCGGGGCGCAGTTGGCCGACCTTCCACCGGGATCCGGTGACCACGGTGACGGGGCAGACGAACCCGCCGAGGCTGGGGCCGTCGGGGCCCATGAGGACCGGGGTGTCACCGGACAGGTTGACCGCGCCGACGGAGTAGGCGTTGTCGTGAATGTTGGAGGGGTGCAGCCCGGCCTGGCCGCCGTCGGGACGGGCCCAGCTCTGCTTGGGGCCGGAGAGGCGGACGCCGTTGCGGGCGGACTGGGGGTGCACCTTCCAGGAGGCGGCGTAGAAGTCGGCCAGGCCCTGGCGGGTGAGGAACTCGGGGGCGGCGTGCGGGCCCTCGGAGACCTCGACGTCCCAGTGCGCGCCGGTGCCCTCCCCCGCCTCGACGGGGGCAGGGAAGTCGGGGCGGTCGGCTTCGGGGACCGGGCGCGGGTCCGGAGCTCCGGTGCCGGGGGCGGCGGGGCGGAGCACGTCGCCGAGCCGGAGGGCACGCCCGCTGTGGCCGCCGTACTCACCGGCGGTGAACGTGGCGGCGCTGCCGAGGTAGGCGGGCACGTCCAGGCCGCCGCGGACGAGCACGTAGGTGCGCATGCCGGGGCCGTCGGCAAACCCGACGTCGAGCACACCGCCGCCCGGTACCTCCACCGGCTCCCACTGCGGCACCGGCTCCCCGTTGAGGGTGACGCGGGCGGGCGCGCCGGTGACGCACACCGTCGTCGGTGCGCTGAACCGCAGTGCGGGCCCTTCGACGGTGCACTCCAGGCCAGGGGCGCCCTCGGGGTTGCCCAGCGCGCTGTTGCCCAGCCGGAAGGACAGGTCGTCCATGGGCCCCGACGGTGGGATGCCCACCTGCCAGTAGCCGGTGCGGGCGGGCCAGTCCTGCACGGTGGTGAGGGTTCCGGCGCGCTCGGCCTCGATCCGCGGCTCCGGATCGCCGACACCGGAACAGGTGGCGGTGGTGTGGGCGGCCGCTCGGACCTCCGGATGCGCGGTCAGGGCACGCAGCAGGCCCAGGTTGGTCTGGACGCCGTCGATCCGCGTCTCGGCCAGGGCCGCGCCGAGCCGGTCCAGGGCCTGGGCCCGGTCCGCTCCAGTGGCGATGACCTTGGCGAGCATGGGGTCGTAGTCGCTGGTGACGCGCTGGCCGGTCTCCACCCAGCCGTCGACGCGCACCCCGGCGGGCGCCTCCACCCGGGTGAGCAGGCCGGAGCTGGGCCGGAAGTCGTGTGCGGGGTCCTCGGCGTACACGCGGGCCTCGACGGCGTGGCCGGTCGGCGCCGGCCCCTCCGGGGGGACGCCGTCGAGGACGTCCTCACCGCGCGCCAGCCGCAGCATCCACGCGACCAGGTCGACCCCGGTCACCTCCTCGGTCACCGGGTGCTCCACCTGGAGCCGGGTGTTGACCTCCAGGAAGGACGCCTCACCGCGGTCGACGTCGTAGACGAACTCCACCGTTCCGGCGCTGCGGTAGGCGGCCTCGGCGCACAGCGCGCGGGCGGTGCGGTGGAGTTCGGCGCGCAGGTCCCCGGGCAGGTCGGGGGCGGGCGCCTCCTCCACCACCTTCTGGTTGCGGCGCTGGAGGGAGCAGTCGCGGTCCCCGAGGGTGACGACGCGGCCGGCACCGTCGCCGAAGACCTGCACCTCGACGTGGCGGGCGCGGGGGACGAAGCGTTCGAGGAACACGCCGCCCCCGCCGAAGTGGGTCTTCGCCAGTCGGCTCACCCGGTCGAAGGCGGAGCGCAGCGCGGCCTCGTCGTCGCAGGGCAGCAGGCCGATCCCGCCGCCCCCGGCGGTCGATTTGAGGATGACCGGATATCCGATGTCCTCCGCCGCGGCGACGGCGGCACCGGCGTCGGAGAGGATTCCGCTGCCCGCCACCATGGGCAGCCCGGCAGCGGCGGCAGCCGCGCGGGCGGTGTGCTTGTCGCCGAACTCCTCTAGGTGGCGGGGCTGGGGGCCGACGAACACCAGGCCCGCAGCCTCGACCGCGCGGGCGAAGGCGGCGTTCTCGGACAGGAAGCCGTAGCCGGGGTGGACGGCGCCGGCCCCGGTGGCGGCGGCCGCGCCGAGCACGCGCGCGGTGTTCAGGTAGCTCTCGGCGGCCGGTGCGGGGCCGAGTCGGACGGCCTCGTCGGCGAGCCGGGTGTGCGGCGCGCCCGCGTCGGCGTCGGAGTAGACGGCGACGGTGCGCAGGCCCAGGTCCCGGGCGGAGCGGATGACGCGGCAGGCGATCTCACCGCGGTTGGCGACGAGCACGGAGTCGAACATGGTGGCTCTCCTTACCCCCCGGTTCCGGGGTGCCGGGAAGCGGGCTGGTGTCACAGGGTGTCGGCGTGGAGCGCCATCTGGGTCAGGGCGCGTTGGGCGCGTTCGAGGACCACCTCCATGGAGGCGCCCACGTGTTCGTGCAGGGCGCGGTAGGCGGCGTCGAGCGCACCGTCGAGGAGGAGTTCGACGATGTCGATGTGCTCGGTGATGGTGGAGGTGATCCGGTCCTCGGTCAGGAAGTCGTACATGCGCACGCGGCGGATGCGGTGGTTGACGGAGACGAGGGACTCGGTGAGGGCGCGGTTGCCGGAGGCGCGGGAGAGGGCGGCGTGGAACTCCTCGTCCAGGAGGACGAACGAGGGGTCGGGGACGGGAGGGTCGGCACGCAGTTTCTCCCAGCGTTCGAGCTCGGCGGTGAGGACGGCGCGGTCGTGGGTGAGGCCAGGGTCCTCGATGACGCGGGCGATGCCCCGCAGTTCGAGGGTGACCCGGAGTTCGTAGAGGTCGCGGAGCTCGGGGAGGTTGGGGACGGTGACGTAGAAGCCGTTCTCGCGGCGCTCGACGAGGCCGTCGGAATGCAGGCGGGCGAGGGCCTCGCGCACGGGGGTGCGGGAGACGCCGAAGTGCTCGGCCAGGCGGACCTCGCCCAGGCGGGTGCGGGGGGTGACCCGCCCGCTCAGGACCTCCTCGCGCAACTGCACATAGACCCGGTCACGGCGCGAGGCCGCGGGTTCCAGGCGTGTATACAGCGGTGTGTCCATGGGTTCGACGGTAGAAAGAGCGTGTTTCGGTGGTTCTGTCCGCGCGTGAACCCTGTGTTTCGCGTGACCGCGAGTGGCGGCCAAGCCCTCCGGTCAGGTGTCTGTGGCCTCCTGACCGTTCTGCCCGTCGTCGTTGTCGTCGTCCCCGTCATCCCGGACGGCCCGGTCCCGGTCCGCCCCCGGCCGCCATTCCATCTCCACCTGGAAGTTGCCCTCGACGGCGGACTTGGCGATCACCGCGCCGGTCTCGGCCTTGAGTTTCACCCCGACGGTCACCTTGACGGTCTCCGGTTTCAGGGTTCTCCCCAGTTCTTCCAGGGTCACGGAGATCGCCTTGCTCACCGAGGAGAGTTTCTCCGTCAGGGCCTCGGCCGCCTCACCGATCCGGTCACCGCCGCCGACCGGTATGGACCCCTCACCGTCGTCGACCTCGACGAGGACGGTGTCCTCTCCGTCGACCTTGAAACGAACCAAACGCGACACTTTACGGTTCCTTGCTATCGGGTATGTGTGTACGTGGAGTAGGTCCCAAGTATCAGCGCCGATCTCGTGGGGGGCCACCGGAACTCGGACTCAGCGACTGCCGTCATGTCCGAGAGACATGATCGACACGGAAGACCGCGCTTCCGTGGCCAAAGTGAAGAGGAGCGGCCAGTGTGGGGACCGAAAGAGTCGAAACCGCCCCTGAAATTCGAGGATCAGGCGGGGCTCTTCTCGGGAGAGTTCCGGTGAGGGGACTGGGGAGAAATCTAGGGCAGTGGAGAAAGTCAAGTTACAGCCCAACGGCCAGTCAGTGCATCGAAGCGATTCTAGATGCGACCAGCCGTGTCGGAATTCGTGATTCGATGTACCCCCAAGGTACCGAATTCATGCTCACCCCCCTGGCCTGGGTTGCCTTCATACACGAGGTCCGTGTGAGCGGATCTCGTCTCCCCCCGTCAGGAGAGACAGAACCTCGCATTGCTCACAGGGCACCGATGTAGATGTCGGAGTCACCCCTGGCGAGATCACGAATGGTGCGGGTGACCGGATGGTCCGTACCCATGATCTCCTGGTAGTCGGTCTCCAGCGCATCGATCTCGGCCGGGTCCACACTCCCCATCGCGTTCCTCCCCATCACGAGGTTGCGGCGGGCCAGCAGAGTGAGCGGGTGCTTCTCGCCGAGTGCTTCACGACAGGCCTCGACGGCGCTCTCGTCGCGTTCCAGCGCACCGGCCGTGTCCCCCAACCGGAACAGGTCGTTGCCGAGATTGATCGAGCAGGACAGTGTGCTGGGGTGGTCGGCGCCCAGACGGTCCATGAACAGTGCCATCGCCCGTTCGTCCAGTGCACGGGCCTCCTGTAGGCGGTCCAGCCGACGCAGCATGATCGCTTGGTTGACCCAGGCTGCGGCAACGTGCGTGTGCTCCCCGCCCCAGAGCTTCTCCAGCCCTGCCGCCGCGCTCTCCGCCAGTTCCAGTGCCTCCCCAAACCGCTGTACCCCATACAGGGCCAGGGAGTGGCGCAGGGCGGCGTGGATGGTGTCGTCGATGTCCTCGCCCCGCCGGTCCCGGAGCTGCCGCAGGACCTGCTCGGACAGTTCGTAGGCCTCCTGGCGCCACCCGGACCGCCGCAGCATGGTGGACAGCGTGCTCTGCAAGCTCAGAATGGCGACGTCGTCCGGGCCGAAGATGTCCAGGGCTCGGTCGACCAGGTCCCTCTGGAGGTTGGCGGCGTCCCGGTAGCGTCCGGACTCCATCAGAGCGTCGGTGTAGCCGTCCACGCTCATGATCGTCACGCTGTCGTCCGGCCCCAGCACCGCCTCTTTGCGTTCCCAGGTGTCGGCGTAGCGTTCCAGGGCCTCCGTTACCCGGCCGACGAGCATGAGGTCGAAGGCGAGGAAGTGAGCTGCGTTCAGGGTCTCCGGGTCCTCCTGGCCAAAGAGCCGGACCCTGCGTTCATAGTTCTCCGACGTGAAGTCGAGGGCCTCCTGGAAACGCCCGGCCTGGCGGAGGTTGCGGGCGTGCTGAAGGTCCGCCTCCATGTACTCCGCCGAATTCTCCCCAGAGACGGAGCCAATCGTGTGCATGGTGGACTCGCACAGCTCCCTTGCCCGTTCCAGCTCTCCCACTCCGCGGTGTGCCTGGGAGATCCGCAGCGCCATCCGGAGGGTGTCGCGGTTCTCCGCGCCGAACCGCTCGGCCCACGCCTCGTGAGCCGTGGTTCCGAGGGCACGAACTTCGTCGTACTCCCTCCGGCGGATAGCGACGTCACACAGTTTGACGACGAGTTCGCGCGACCACGGGTCCCGGCAGTCCCATGCCTGGGCCTCCCACACGTGCGGAAGCAGCACCGTGTACTGACGGAGCGCCTCCGGAGTGGTGCCCTGCGGATCGTTGCGGGAGAGCAACTGGTGCGCGCAGTGCCGGAACGTGCGCTGCTCCTCCTCGGGCAGCGAGGCCCGGACGGCGAGGCGCACCAGGCGGTGCAGGGAGAGGGTGTTGCGCTGGTGGTCGAGCTGGGCCAGGCTGTAGCGGCCCACGTCCCGGATCGCCATACCCGTCCGCACCGGGTCGGACAGGGCCCGGCGAAGTTCCTCGGGGCCCTCCATGTCCCTCGCGAACCGGAAGAGCGTCCGGGGAATGGGGGCAGTGGACATGAACGCGCACATCTGGAGCAGTTGCAGTGCCGCCGGGTTGTCCTCCGCGAGCTGGTCGAGGGAGACGTTCCAGGCGGCGGCGACCGGAATGGGATAGTCCGGGTCCACCGGCTGGAGCAGCCGGATCATCTCCGGGGTCTTCTCCGAGAGCCGGTCGAGGTAGTCGGAGACGTCCATGCCGACCTCGGTGAGCCACACCGCGGCCTGGTTCAGTGCCAACGGCAGGTCGCCGAGTTCGTCGGCCAACCGGTCCGCCTCGGGCTCGGTCAGGCTCTTGGGCCCCCTGAGCTTGAGGAGCTCGACGCTCTCCTGCCGAGTGAACACCTCCACTTGGAGGAAGGTGTCGCTGCCTCCGCGCTCCCAACTGCTATCACGCGAGGTGATGATCACGTGCCCGCCCCCCGCGCGGGGCAGGAACTGATTGAGTTCTTCCCGGTCCCCCGCATTATCGAATACCAGCAGCCAGCGACCGAACTGTCTGCCCTGGCGCAACGCCTCCAGGACACCACGGACGACATGGTCGCTACCAGCACCGACATAGCCCAGGCCGAGTTCTTCGGCGAGAACCGCGAAGGACCTTCTGAGCAGGTTGTCCTGGTGGGACGGGATCCAACAGATCAGATCGTATTCTTCCGCGTAGCGGTAGACGTACTCTTTCGCCAGTTCCGTCTTGCCGACACCAGACGTTCCGTTGAGTGCGGTGATGACCTGCTGGCTCCCGCTCAGAACCTTCTCCCGCAGAGTGGAGAGGATCCTCCGCCTGCCCACGAAGGAGGGGTTGCGCCGGGGAACCTGGATCCATACGGCACTCGGAGGACGGCCCTGTGTGTGGGCCCCTCCGTGAACACCGGACTTCTCCACCGTCGACCTGTCGTCGAACCGGGCCATCGAGACTCCACCCTCAGAAGTGTTGAAAACGTCAATGATCTCGGGGGTCGGCTGTGTTCCGGGCACAGTACGGGAAAATTCTATATCAGAAAGAGGAGCTCCGGGAGATACGTCCGTTCCCTCTTCCGCACCCAAAATCTGAAACAGGTCCGAATCTTCTCGGATGATCGACGCCGCTTCCAAAGCCGCCCTCATCGGCGCCATCCACATAGCGGATCCCGTGCCCCGACCGGGCTCGGGCTCCGCACCGTCGAGCATCATCCGAAGGGTCGGGAACCACGGGTCGGCATCGTCGAGCAGGTCCGCCGCCAGCCGCAGCAGCGACCTGATCCGGGAGACCCGACCGCCGAGGGACAGCAACTCTCTCCTGGTCCCCGGGAGGAAGTCCCATTTCGGCCCGCCCTCGACCGCGTCCGTGATCGGCCGGACCAGGCCGCCGAACACGACCTCCGTGAGTTCGGCGGTACCGGGCCGTCCCAGCACGTGCCGGGCCACGGCGCTCATCAGCCCCGCGTGCAGCGGCACCACGGCCAGCCCGACGGCGAGCCGGAACGCGGAAGGGGACGCCTCGCGGACGAAGCGGCGCACCAGCCTCTCCGGGGTCTCCTCGGATCCGTCAGCGGAACTTCCCTGGATCTGCTCCTCACCGATCCCGTCCGGTACCTTCCCGGGCACCGGAAGCACCCGTGACCTCAGCGTCCCGCCGCCCCGGCCCATGGCGAACATCGCCCACGCGTGGATGCGTTCGGTACTCAACGACAGAACCGGCACACAGGTGCCGAGGTCCGGATCCGGCCCGTCCTCGTCCCCCGGAAAGAACTCCGGGTGGGGTGCGTCCGCCCGGCGCACGGCGCTGTAACGGCTGTTCTCGCACACGGGGAACGGCGGCCGGAGAAGGGCGAGCTCGGCCGGAACCGTGTGGATCCCGGTCCGGCGCCACTGCTCCGGTGCCAGCAGGTGCATGATCGCGACCGCGCTCCGCTCCGCGAGGTCGGCCAGCCAGCCGCGGAATCCGTGGTCCCGCCATGCCTGTCCCACCCCGTCGGTGAGCAGAAGGGCCACCCGGCTCCCGTACACGGGCTGTTGTGAAGGCGCCCGCTGCGTGCCACGGGAAGCCCTGAACACGGGTGCGCCCACGAGCCCGGAATCGAAGTACAGCTCTTCCACGTCCCGGAAGATCCCCGCCTCGCGTGTCAGCCGCACGAGGGAATCGGCGACCTCCCGCTGGAAGAGCATCGACGCACCGGTGTCGACGAGGAAGGTGAGACTGACGGAACGGCGGCTCCGGGAGGGCGCTCCCGAATGGGCGTACTCCTCCGGCCGGAGGCGGCTGTCCAGAAGCACGTTCCCATGGTCGTGAACGGCCTCCTCCGTGCCCGTCTCGTCCTCCGGGCCCCAGCGCTCACGAAGGCAGAAGGGGCGGAGCGCGGTCGCCAGGCCGCTGGCAGACACGGAAGCGGCGGCCCATCGAGGAACGGCCCCCTCGGGAGGGTCCGCCGAACGGCCGCCGTCCCCCGCAGCGGGGTCACCGGGACTCATCCGGTCGGCCTTCCCCCGGGAACCGTCTGTCCGGAAACCGTGGAAGCGGTCACACCGACCCTCCCTGGGGTTCGTGCGGCCCCTCGTGGTCCGCGAGCGGCGTCGAGCCCGGCCACAGGGGATGGGGGAGCAGATCGTGGTAGATGAGGTTGATGTTCATGCTGTCCGGAATGGGAACTCGACCCGCGAGACCTTCCCTAGACCGTCCTGACCTGGAATGATAAAGGAGTTTCGGCAGGCCCTCGATCTCCTCCCGGTCCACTCGACCTTCATTGCCCACGAGGACGTCCCTCAATGTCTCCTTTGACGGGTTTTGTCGAGCCCTGCTCGCTATGACCGGAACACCGAGCAGTGCCGCGTCCCTGAACCGTTTGGGCAGAACTCCCTCTTCATAGTATCCCCCGGAGAGGAAGATAATCCCTTCGTAGGAGATGTGCTCCGGAAAACGGAGCCCGTCAGGAACCGGGTCCCGCTCGATGTCGAAGGTGTCGCCCTTGCCCTCCCTGTGGAGCCGCATCCAGCGTTTGTGAGTACTGGAACGGGCGATCTTGTGCTGATGCCTCTGGCCGAGGAAGAACTCCTCCACCTGGTAGACGATCGCCGTCTGGGTGCCCAGCCTGGGGGCCATCCCCAGGTCGGATTCGGAAGGGTGGCATTCCCAGTGCGGGGCGTCGAGTTCAGCGAGCATCTCGAAGGAGAGAACCAGGTCGATCCTGGTCCAGTCAAGGAGCTGCACCTCCGAACTCGTGCTGAAATTCAGGAAGATCTTGTACACCTCATGCCCGAAATCCCGACGCTTGATCTGCCCGGAACTCGACAGGAATCGGGTGGGCTCCCCGCCGTTCCTGGTAGCGAGAACCGTCCACGTGTCGATCCGGTATCCGTCGCCCTCACCGTGGTAGAGCCACACCACGAGCCTGGCGGGTGGGGCGGGCCCCGTGGAGGGAGGGGGCAGCGACGACACCGCGCCGAGGCCGGCGAGTTCACACCAGTACCGCAGCAGGCCTGCCGTCTCCGCCTGGCCGGCCTGCGCCAGGATCTCGGTGAAGATCGCCAGGGGCGGGCCCCACTCCGTTCTGGCCGCGTCCGCGAGGTCCCGGAAGGCCTCCCAGAGGTTGACGGGCCGCGGCCCGTCCTGGAGGAAGACCAGGCTGCCCCTCAAGGAGCGGACGTAGGCATCCGCCCACGGCTCGTACGGGCTCGCGGAGAGATCCCTGTACAAAGCGTCGAGGAGCTGTTCCGCCCGGAACCTGTCACGTGGCCGGACACCCGCAAGGAGGCCCTCCCTGTCCTCCTCCCACACCCACGGGGCGAACCGTTCCCCGGCACCGCGCACCAACGACGACCCGTCGTCCTCAACGTGGCGCAGGATCCGCAGGAGTTCGGAGACACGTGCGTCCTCGACCGCCGCCGAGGCGACACGTCTGGCACAGGCCTCGCCCGGCTCGTCGTCATCCCAACGCACCGGCCATTCGCGCAGGAAATTGCGCAGAGACCCGCGCCTGACGTCCTCGTGGAAGGCCGACATCCCGCGTATCGCGTCGAAGAGCATGCTCTCCAGCCGCTCCGGTGGCAGAGGGGCAGGGTCCGTGCCCGGACCGCCGTGCGCGGCCTCCTCTTGAGGCCACACCTTCGGGATCGTGTCCATCGGGACCATCCAGCCCAGACGACCGTCCTCGGTCGCCTCGCACATGATCCCGACGACGGTGTCCTCCCGCTCGCTGCGGACACCGCTCCCGCTGAAACCCGGCATGATCCCGCTCCCGGCGGGCGAGACGGCGTCGATCTGGACGTAGTCCGGGTATCTGCCGCCGCTGCCGATGACCCGCCCGGTCACCCAGCGGCCCGCCGGGGTATCGCTGAAGGGCAGGCCGACGACGCGGACGTGGCCCCTGAAGGGCGGCACTTCCGCGATCCGCACCGGCACCGCCGGGCAGGAGCGGTCCAGGCGCAGGACCGCGATGTCCCAGGGGTACCTGTCGCCGTGCCACCAGCCGTCCTCGACGACCGTGGCGATGGCCGCCCATGTGCCACCACCGCGCGGGTCGTCCACTCTGACCTGAGCGCCGGGCCCTGTCTCCCCGCCAGTGGCGTCCTCGACGACATGGGCGCAGGTGACCACGTGATCGGAGGTGACGAGCACCGCCGCCCCGTACTGGGCGTTTCCGTCCCGGTCGGTGATCCGCAGTTGCCAGTCACGGGGATCGGGCGGAACCGTTTCTGTGACCTGTTCGGGCACGGTACTCCGATTCGACGGAGGGGGTCGGCGCCCGAGGGGACGGAGCCGGAGTACGCGGACCCCACAGTCTGTATGGATTCGTGTTCATATTAGCTTTTCCCTCGAAAACACGGCAATAGCCGTCAGCCCGAACTGGAAGCACAGACATCCCATCACCACACTATTTGAAACATGAATGTGGATAGAGTAAAGAATTGCCCGTTTCGATGACAACAGATCGACAACAGAAGCCCCAGAGGTCAAATCCGACCACCGTTGTCTATTGTCACCACGCCTTACACGGGGACAGTGTCCCCATCGTTGACCCCGAAGCGCACCGAACGTGACTCTTTACGACTCGCGGTTACCGGGTATACGTGTACACGTAGTGAGTCCCACGTATCAACGCAGATGCCGTGCCGGACTGACAGAATTCGGCCAGATCGACACCGACCGCATGTCCGAGAGACATAGGCATAGCCGGACGCGTTTCCACGAACCGGTGAAGACGAGGAGCAGCCAGCGATGGGACCACGGGATTCGGTACCACCCCTGAGACACGAGGTGCAGAAGAGGATCTTTTCGGAGACCTTCCAGTGAAGGGACTGGGGGTCAACAGAGGCCGGTGGAGAAAATCGAGCTACAGTGGTTCACATACCAATGATTGCTTAGAGTCCATCTGGAAGGAAGACGGACTCATCCTGGCAAGAGATTCATCGAGCACCGCGGAGATCGAACTCGCGATACCCAGAAAAACCTGGATAGAATTCGTTCATTCCGTTTGTTCATATAAACGATGATGCCACCCTTCGAGCAGGGTGGCATCATTATGGCTACAGAGCGCTAATGTAAATGTCGGATTCCCCTCGGACAAGGCCACCGATACTGAGAGTGGCCGGGTGGTTTTCACCCATGATCTCTTCATAGTCCGACTTCAATTTCTGAATATCATCCGCTTCCACACCTTGGAGGGAATTCCGACCGATCAGAAGGTTACGGCGTGCCAGCAAGGTGATCGGGTGCTTCACGCCCAGAATATCACCACATGATTCGAAGGATTTTTCATCGCTCTCAACCGCCCCAGAGGTGTCACCGGACCAGAACAGGTCATTGCCGATACTGATAGCACAGGACAACGTCATGGGGTGGCGATCGCCCAACCGCTGTAGAAATAGCGCCATCGCCCACTCGTCCTGCTCTTTGGCCTCAGCGAACCGTTCCAGCCGCCGCAGTGTGATCGCCTGGTTCACCCGGGCGGCCGCCACATGCGCATGGTCTTCCCCCCAGATCTTTGAAAGCCATTTAACGGCGGTCTCAGACAGCTCCAGTGACTTCTCGATTTCCCCGGTCTCCAGGAGATCCAGAGAATGACGCAAAGAAGCGTAGATGACATCGATATCACCTTCACCGCGCTTGTCCCGGAACATACGCAGAACATGACCGGAAAGATCACAAGCTCCCTGAAGGTCACCAGAGCGGCGCAGCATAGTGGTCAAGGTACTCTGCAAACTCAACACCGATACGTCATCAGGGTCACTGAGACCCAAGAGATGATCTACCAGTTCCTTCTGTATATGCGCCGCTTCCCGATAATTCCCACTCTCCATCAGGACATCACTGTAACCGTCGGCGGTCGCACGGGTACTTGCGTCGTCCGGCCCCAGAACTTCTTGCTTGAGATTCCAGGTATCACGGTAAAGTTTCAGTGATTCTTTCGTGCGGCCGACGAGCTTGAGGTCAAAGGCGAGGAAGTGAGCTGCTTTCAGGGCATCGGGATGGTTCCTGGAGAAGTAATCGACCCGCCGGTCGTAGTTCTTCTGGGAAAAGTCAAGTGCCTCCGCGAACCTACCGGACATCCGCAGGTTACGGGCATGCTGAATGTCGGCGTCCATGTACTCAGCCGAATTCTTCCCACTCACCTCGCCGATCGTGCGCATCGTGGTTTCACACAACTCCCGCGCCCGGGTCAATTCGCCCTTTCCACGGAGAGCCTCGGAGAGGCGAATCTGTATGCGGAGTGTGTCACGGTCCGTGGGTCCGAGGCGGTCCGACCACAGATCTCTCGCTCGGCCACCGAGTTCCAAGACCTCTGCGTACTCTCTTTTCAGAAGAGTAGCCTGGCACAATCTGATGACAAGGTCACGCGACCACGGGCTCTCACAGTCCCATACCTCACAGGCCCACGCGTGTGGGAGCAGTTCTGCGTATTCTCGCAGTGCCTCGGAAGTCGTATCCTGCGGATCGTTGCTGGCGAGCACTTGATGGGCACAGTGCCGACGGTTCTCCCGTTCCTCCGGAGTCATCAGCTTCTGAATCGAATCCCGCGCCAACTGGTGCAGAGTGATGGTGCCCTTCCGGTGGTCGGTTTGAATCAGACTGTAGCGGTCGATGTCCATGATCGCTGCCGCCAACCGATGCGGATCGCTTAGGGCGGCACGCAACTCATCAGGAGCGTCGATCGATCGGGCTTTCCTGAAGAGCTTTCGAGAGATCGGCGTGGGAGACATGTACGCGCACACCTGGAGCAGTTGCAGCGCCGCTGGGCTCTCCTGGGACAGCCGCTTTAGAGAGAAGTTCCAAGCGGCCACAAGCGGGACGGGGTAGTTCGGATCATCCGGTTCCAACAACCCGATCACCTCTAGGCGCTCCGTCTCCAACAGGGTGAGATACTCGGACACCCCCATACCGGATCTGCGCAACCACACCGCGACCTGATTCAACCCCAGGGGCAAGTCGTCGAACTCCTCCGCAAGGCGATCCGCCTCGTCATCGCTCAGGCCCTCCGGACCTCTGATCTTGAGAAGCTCAATGCTCTTCTCACGGGGGAGTTTATCCACCTCAAGGAAAGTGTCATCACCCCCGTACCTCCAACTGGAGTCGCGAGAGGTGATGATCACGTGTCCCTCCCCCGCGACAGGAAGAAACCGCTCAATTTTCTCCTGCCCTTCTGCATTGTCGAATACTAGCAACCACTTTGGAAATTTTCGCCCCTGACGTAATGCCTCCAAGACACCACGAACGACATGGTCATTAGCGGCATCGACGTATCCGAGGTTGAGCTTTTCCGCGATTTCCGCAAACGACTCCCTGATCAGATTTTCCTGATGAGACGGTATCCAGCAGACCAGATCGTATTCTTTAGAGTGGAGATAGATGTATTGCTTGGCGATCTCCGTCTTTCCGACACCTGCAGTCCCCCTGAGGGCAGTGATGGCCTGCCGGTGCCCTATCCGAAGTTTCGATGCGAGATCGGCAAGAATCTGTTCCCTTCCCACAAAGGAGGGGCCACGCCTGGGCACCCGAACCCAGACAGCTTCGGGGTGAGGACCCCAAGAAGCCCTTCCCTCTTGACCCGCAACGTCTTGCTTGCTTGCCTTTTCATCGAAACGAGCCATCGATACTCCACCTTCAGGATTATCGGACGCCATGTGAGGGCCGAGCATATCCGCACCCCCACCAGTAGAACCCGAGGGGTTCGACTGTATCGCAGAATCACTGACCGGCCCCAACAAGGACTCATTCCCCGCTGACCCTTTATGGGAATATTGAGAAATAAGATCACCCATGAGCCGAGTGTCGGAGTACTGGGACGTCAGCGCCGTGGCTTTCAACGCTTCCCACGTGTGATCCACCCACACATTCGACCCGAAGTCCCAGTCCTGCCGCAGTTCCCGACCGTCGAGCATGGCCCTCAGAGTCGCGAACCACGGGTCGGTTCTGTCGAGGGCCTTCTCCGCGCCATCGACGACCAGCCTCAGAACGGACCGGATGCGTGAGACACGCCCGCCGCGGGCCAACAGCTCCTGCCTGACCCCTGGGAGGAAGTCCCAGGCCGGCCCCTCGCCACGGGGACGGCCGTCCTCTTCCGTGATCGGCCGGACTAGCCCACTGAACAGGATCTCGGTGAGCTCTGCCCTGCTCAACCGGCCCAACACGTGATCCGCCACAGGGTCCATGAACCGTACGTGCAGCGGTACCGCCGCCAAGGCGACAGCGATCCGGAATGCACTCGGAGAGGCTTGGGAGGCGAAGTTCCGTACCAGTCTCTTCGCCTCTCGCTGAGGTGGCTCCGGCCCCGCGTCGCGGGGCCACTCGTCAGCAGGAGCGTCTGGGGAGCGCCCCGGCACCGGGAGGACTTGTGCACGGAAGACGGCATCTTTATCGCGTCCCGTGGCGAACATCGCCCACGCGTAGATCCGCTCCGTGTTCAACGAGAGGACGGGAACACAGGTGCGAAGGTCCGGCCCGGACGCCTCCCCGGCTCCGGAGAGCCCCCACTGGGACGCGTCCGGACTCAGGGCAGCCCGGTACAGACCATTCGCGAGTGCGGGCAAGGACGAACGTGGTGCGGTGAGCTCAGCCGGGACCGTGTTGATACCGCTGATGGGCCACTGACGCGGGTTCAGCAGATGCACGATCGCGATCGTGTTCCGCTTCGCGGTATCGGCCAGCCATCGACGGAATCCACCGTCCCGCCAGGCCCGTCCCACACCGTTGGTCAACACGAGGATGACGTCGGTACCAGCGTGGCCCTGTCCTCGGGAACCCATGGGAACGCTCAGGTCGGGGGCACCGGTCATCTCGGAGTCGAAGTGGACTTCACGTACGTCCCGGAAGATGCCTGATCGGCGCGCCGCCTCCACGGCCGCACCCGCGAGAGGATGCTGGAAGAGCATCGACACACCGTTGTCGACGAGACAGGTGAGCGTGATCGCCAGTCGGCGGCGCGCACTCATGACAGGCATCACCGGTACCGGCACTCCGCCGCGCTCCCCTGCCGGACGGAGAGCGTTCTCCAGCAGAGCGGTGGCGTAGTCGTGTGCGGTCCGTTCCCGATCCAAGACTGTTTTCGCCCCATCGGGGATGTGTATGTGGAAGGGCCGGAGCGACGCGGCCCACCCCTGCACCTGGCTGAGCTCCGAGGGCGCGGCCACCAGTTCCCGGGCCTGGGTCCGCAGTGTGAGAGCCCACCTCTCAGGCATTTTGCCAGGGATGTACCCCGTTTCGGGAACGGTGTGGACCGGGGCCGCCGGCCCGGCGGCGGCTTCCCGTCCCCGGCCCGGTGGCACTGCTTCGAAGGGCGGATCTTTGTATCCGCCGGCCGCCGGAGGAGGCGGGGGAGGCACCTCCCGCCTCTCGGTAAAGGTACGAGGATCACCGGAAAACGTGTCCTCTGCCTTCCCGGAATCCTCAGGGGAGCGGGTCTCAGGAGAAGAGCTGTGCGTCCCCTTCTGCTCTTCCTGCTGCTCCTGTTCCGGCTCTTCCTCCCTGTTTCCTCCGCCTGGTGGTGCCCCTGTGTCCGGTTCAGGGGTATGTGGAGATCGTTCTTCCCCAGCGGGATCCGGCGGGACCACGGGTTCGGCCATGGGCTCGTCGCGAGGTTCCGCGGGGGCCTCGTAGCGGGTACGTAGCGCGGCCAGGTGGACGGCGTCCATCAGGTCCGCCTTGGTCAGGCCCGACCCTGGGGACGGCGAACGCTCCCCGCCGACGCTCTCTCCGAGTCCGTCCCGGCTCATCCGGTCGGCCCCGTGAGCTTGTGCCACAGAAGGTCGGCGATGTGGACGATCTGTTCGTCGCTCAGCCGGTCGGCGTCCGGCGAAGCGGTCGCGATGAGCTGCACGGCGTTCAACAACTGGTCGATCGACCGTCCTCCCTCACGGGAACGTTCGAGGAACGCCGTGACCAGTTGAGGTGTGGACTCCGGTGGACTGCCCCGGAAATGCCGGGCCACCATGTCCACGAGTTCTTCTTCTGACGGCATCTCCACCCTGATGGGGATGCAGCGCCGCATGAAGGCCGGTGAGAACTGGCGTTCGGAATTGCAGGTGATGACCACGATGGGGAAGGCCGAACACGCCACTTCACCCCGGATGATCGGCGCGGTCACACCGGGGTCGTCGGTGCCCACATAAATCGGTTCATCTCCGACCAGAGGAGAGAGGCGCTCCAGTTCGGGGATGGCGTACGTACCGCTCTCGAAGAGGTTGAGCAGGTCACCCGCCAGGTCGAAGTCGCCGAGGTCGAAGTCGTCGATGAGCAGGACTCGTGGAAGCCGGTAGGGGAGGAAGGCGGTTCCCAGCGGGCCCAGGGTGAGGTAGCGGCCGATACTGCGGGCCCTGTCCTCAGGCCCTCCGCTTCCCACGGTGTCCACGGTGTCGGTCCCATGGAGGCCCCGCAGGGTGTTCTCCACATTGAGTTCGTGGATCTGGCTCACGGGATCGTATTCGTACTGGGCCGAACGCACTGACGAGGTGCTATTGATGCTCCACTTCAGGAGCCGTCCCAGACCGAGTTCCCGGGCCAACTGGTAGGCCAAGGTGGTTTTACCGATACCGGGAGGCCCAGAGAGGATGATGGGCCGCCTCAGGTGCAGGGCCGCGTTCACCTTGTCCAGGAACTCCGGGCGCTGTCGGCCCATGGACCCCACGTCCACAGATGCAGTCACGTGCCCCAGCAGCCGGTCATCGTGGTAGCCAGGGGGTTCGGGCATGTGCGGGCCACCGTTGTAGATCCGCCATGAGGGGACTGTGGTCAGGCGCTCCGCGAGATCGGAGTGGGGACCGGGTACCCCGGTACCGTGGAAGACCCACCAGTCACGCGGATCATCGCCGGAAGGCGTCTTCCCTGCAACCGTTGACATGGTCACGCTTCGCCCCCTTCTGGCTGTCCAGACCCAGCGCCAGGAGCGAGTGGACGCCACGGGCGCTCCAGGGGATGGTGTTCCTGGTCGTGATAAATGAGACCCATGTCCATTCCGTCCGAAATTCCCCTATTTCCTGGATAAGGATGACCTGACCTGGAAAGATGGAGTAGTTTCGGCAAAGATCGAACGGATGCCAGTTCCACGTCCCTTGCGTCCCCTGCAAGAATACGTCTCAATCCATGCCCACGAGCGTGCTTCGCCAAACGCCAAGCGATGACGGGGACTCCCACGAGCGCGGTCTCACGAACACGTCGAGCCAACACCTGTCCACGCTCATGCACATGGGAGAAGAGGATCAGCCCGTCATGCGATGCGTACTCGGAGAGGTGAACGCCTGGCGGGATCGTTTCACATTGTTCATCGAACATGATCGAAGTACCCGATTCATTGATGTTTCTCCAGCGATTCAAAAAACTTTTGTAACCGGTCTCGTGATCGCTATCCTGACCCTTGAGAAACTCCTCAAGATGACCTATGATCTCGGTCTTGGCACCCAGGCGGACGGGGTCGTCCAGGACCGTCTTACGAGGCTTCCACCAAGGTGCTGCGAGATCCACGTGCAGACCAGCGGACATCGTGAGTTCGAGTCGTTTGTGCTCGCATGCCTCGACTTCCGGCATGCCCTCGAAGCGCTCGAAAAGGTCGTACACCTCGTGCCCTATGGCATCCCAGCGAACCCCCTTCTGTTCCTGTCCCTCATCGCCCGTCGGTATCTGGTCCACGTCCGGTTCTCCGTCACTGCTGCTGCCGAGAATCTTCCAGGCGTCGATGAGGTATCTGCTGTCTTCGCCACACCGAACCCACACTAAAAGCCTCGCCAGTGAACGTGGATTCCTTGCCGTCCCACTAATCTCACCAGGCACAGGAGTACCCGTCCCTGAACTTGTTTCCCCCGTTCCCAGGTTGTTGAGGTCGCACCAATCCTGCAGCATTCTCGCCACCCTTGGATGGGAATCCGCAAGCTCCCGTGCGAGGAGTAGCACGGGAGATTCCACCCCGACACTGACGGTGTCTGAAATGTCCTTAAAGACCTCCCATAGACTGACCGGGTTCGGGAGTATCTGAATCTCATATGGCGCTTGCTCCAGAACACGTCGGTAGACATTAGCGCCGGACGCGAAAGGAAGGGCGGACAGCATATCGCGCAAAACTATGATAATCTGCTCAGCCCTGGATCTGTTTCTTTCCCTGACACGATCGAGCAGAAAATTATTCTCTTCCTTCTTTATATGGCATTCGAATCTTTGCGCCAGGCGACATGCCGAAGACGAGCTGAATTCCCGATAGACGATGATTCGCACGAGCTCGCCGACACGACGCTCGTTGAACGCTTTGTTGGTCACATCCTCAGCAAAGGACGAAATGGGTTCGGATCGGAAGTCGGCCACAGGCCACCCCGCAGAATACAAGAAGGCACGCAGTCCTCTCACATAACCGGAGTCACTGAAGCTCAATGTCCTGAGGAGTTCTCTCCGGAACTCCTCCCGGTGGCTCACGGACACCGTTTCAGCAGGGGCTTGGCGGCCCGCCAAACTTTTTGCATCTTGACGCTGCCCTGCTCACGTGCATCGAGTTGTTTCAGTACCTTGCAGAGAACGTCGTACTCACCATGGGCAAGGGTGACCAGTTGTCGCGTGAAAGAGGGCAGGTCTTGGTCAGCCCGCAACCAGTTGCGAACCCTTTTGTCGAGGTGTTCGAAGAAGTCCTGACGGCTGTCGGGGGTCAACAGGGTCCGCAGGTCGGTCATCGCCTGCGCGGTCTCCTCGATGGCCCGGGGGCTGTCCGGGACCTCGGTGATCGGCTCCGCCTGCGCGGGCCGCACCTGCGGGACCACATCCATCGGGATCGCCTGTATCGGTACCATCCAGCCAAGGCGCCCGTCCTTAGTCGCCTCACACATGATCCCGACGACCGTGTCGTCTTCTACTCCGCGGACACCGCTTCCGCTGAAGCCCGGCAGGATCCTGGTTCCCGCAGGCGAGTCGGCGTCGATCTGTACGTACTCCGGGTATTTTCCGCCGCTGCCGGCGACCACCCCTGTCACCCAGCGGCCCGCGGTGGTATCGCTGAAGGGGAGACCCACGACGCGCACTCGCTCGCCGAAGGCGGGCGGAGCGGCGCTACGGGCCGGAACCGCTTCGGAAGGACGACTCAGCCGCAGAAGTGCGATGTCCCAGGGGGCCTTGTCCCGGTACCACCAGCCGCCCTTGATGACGGTGCCGGTGGCCCTCCACGCCCGGTCTCCGCGTGGGGCGTCCACCCCGACCTGCGTACCGGGTCCTGTCGCCCCACCGGTGGCGTCCTCGACGACATGGGCGCAGGTGACCGCGTAGCCTGGGGCGACCAGTACAGCGGCCCCGTACGAAGCTTTGCCGTCCTGGTCGGTGATCCTCAGTTGCCAGTCAGGGGAGCCGGTGGGAATGGTGTCTGTGACCTGTTCGGGCACGGTACTCCGATTCGACGGAGGGGGTCGGTGCCCGGGGGGACGGACCCAGAGTACGTGGACCCCACAGTCTGCATGGATTCGTTTTCATAGTAGCTTTTCCTCAGAAAATACGGCAATACCGAGCAAGCCCCATTCGAGCGCAAGGCATCCCATCACCACGGCACCGGAGATATGAATGTGAATAAAGTAAAGACCTGACCGTTTTGCACGAAAAAGTGAAAAAGAAGGCCCAGAGACCGAAAACAGCCCCCTACTCCTCCTCGGAGCGGCGGCCCCACGGCATGAGGCGGTCGAGGGCGATCCTGCCGCCCGAGAAGCCCAGTGCCAGCACCGACGTCCCCAGGACCAGCACCAGCTCCCACTCCTCGAAGGGCTGGCCGAGGTGGGCGAAGACGTAGGCGGCGGCCATCTGGAGGAAGAGCAGGGCCCCGACCACGGGCAGCGCGAAACCGACCATCAGCATGAGTCCGCCGACGACCTCCACCACTCCCCCGTAGACCGCGGCGATCTGTGGGAACGGGATCCCCAGCATCCCGAAGAACTCGGACGTGCCCGACGGGTTCAGCAGCTTGGGCAGGCCGTGGTAGACGAACACGGTCCCGACCGCCAGCCTCGCGAGGAGGCTCGCGATGTCACCGAGCGGTCCGATCGTCTGCTTGCCCATGGGTTCCCTCCCGCGAACGGCGTCCCGGGGCTCGGATCGCACCGCCCCCGGAAGACATGACGACTCATCGCAACTATTCGAACACGGAAAGCCACGAATCGGCTGTCATACCGAACCGGTGTCTTCGGGCGGGACGGCCTAACGCACCTGGTAGCGGGGCTCATCGCCCCCCGGATCGAGGGCGCCCAGCATCGCCTCGGAGATCTCCCGAAGCCGATCGACCTGTTCCCGGTCCAGCACGTCGAACAGGACGCGGCGCACTTCGCTCACATGGCCGGGCGCGGCCCGCTCCAACCGCTCCATGCCCGTGTCGGTGAGGGTGACGACGGTGGTGCGCCGGTCGCCCTCCCTCTTCCGTCTGCGCACGAGCCCGTCCGCCTCCATTCGGGCCACCGCGTGGGACAGGCGGCTCGGCGAGGAGCGCAGGAGCCCGGCCAGCCGGGTCATGGTCAGTGACCGCTCCGGGGCCTCCGACAGCATCGCGAGCGCCTGGTAGTAGGCGTGGGGCAGCCCTGAATCTCGTCTGAGCTGGCGGTCCAGGCCGGTTTCCAGGAGGTGGACGGCGGCCAGGAAGGAGCGCCAGGTCCTCTGCTCGTCATCGTCGAGCCACCGCACGTCGACCACCGCATCCGAAATACTTGAGAGTTCAACTTTGTTCTGGGCAATGTCCGCTACCCCGGGAGAAGCCCATGACCACACGCATGCCGACCCTGTACCTGAGCCATGGCGCGCCACCGCTGGCCGACGATGTCCGGTGGAAGCACCAACTCGCCGACTGGGCCGGCGGTCTGGCCCGCCCGACGGCCGTGCTCGTGGTGTCCGCGCACTGGGAGGACGCCCCGCTCACCGTCGGCGCCACGGCCGACGGTGTTGCGCTCACCTACGACTTCTGGGGCTTCCCGCAACGCTACTACGACGTGGTCTACCCGGCCCCGGGCGCTCCCGGGCTGGACCGACGGGTCCGCGACCTCGCCTCCGGCCCGGGTGTCCCCCTGCGCCAGGACCCTCTCCGGGGACTCGACCACGGGGCCTACGTCCCGCTCAAGGAGATGTACCCCGACGCCGACGTCCCGGTGCTGCAGATCTCCATGCCCACCCTCGATCCGGCCGAACTCCTGGAACTGGGCCGCCGTCTGGCCCCGCTGCGCGAGGAGGGCGTCCTCATCGTGGGCAGCGGCTTCACCACGCACAACCTGCGGGGGATGTCCCGCGCCCCGGACGGCGCGCCGCCGCACTGGTCAGCGGAGTTCGACGACTGGGTGGACCGGGCGGTCGCGGACCACGACGTCGACTCACTCGTGGACTTCGAGCGCAAGGCCCCGGCGGCGGCGATCGCCCATCCGCGCAGCGACCACTTCGCACCGCTGTTCGTCGCGATGGGGGCCGCACTGGACGGCCACGAGAGTTCGACCGCGACGGTCGACGGTTTCTGGTACGGGCTGGCCAAGCGGTCCTTCCAGTTCGAGTGAGCGCGAAAACCGGTACCGAACCGTCGGAGGTGCCTGCGACGATGTCGGACATGGTGGAGACGCGCAGACCGGTGGACGCACGTTCGGTGGCGGAACTCGTGGCGGCGGGCGGGCCCGTGAAGTTCCTGCACTTCTGGGGCCACCGGCCGCACCCGTCGGGTGAGGTGTCGGCGAGCTGCCTGTCGCAGTGGTGGCCGGCCGCCTTCACCGTCGACGGGACCGCCTACCCCACCGCCGAGCACTACATGATGGCGGGCAAAGCGCGGCTGTTCGGGGACCGGGAGGCCCTCTGCCGGATCATCGCCGCCGGCCACCCCAGGGACGCCAAGGTGATCGGCCGCCAGGTGCACGGCTTCGACCAGGCGGCCTGGGAGGCGGCGCGCTTCGGTATCGTCGTGCGGGGCAGCGTCGCCAAGTTCGGCCAGAACCCCGAGCTGGGAGGGTTCCTCCTCGGCACGCGCAACCGGGTCCTGGTCGAGGCCAGTCCTCGGGACCGGGTGTGGGGGATCGGGTTGTCGGCGGGACACGACGCCGCCGGGGATCCCGCGCGCTGGCGCGGCCTCAACCTGCTGGGGTTCGCCCTCATGGAGGCACGGGCGCTCCTGGCCGCAGACGGGACCAACGGATCAGCAGTGGAACAATCTCATTCTTAACCCCACTCGGCATGGAAAGTGACATTTCGCTTTCATCTGCCATGTCCGGCACCTCGGAGGGAGAATTCTCCCGGGGGAAACCTGTTGTTTGGCTCCGGGCGGTGTCCGGCCCCAGTAGAGTCCGAGAACGCGAGCAGTACCGTGCCCGGGACAGCCGTCCGCGCAGGCACACACGGCGCGACGCCTTCACCGTCGGAGAGCGCCGATCTTCTTTCTTTTCGCGGGACGATCACGAGAATCCGGGGAAACCCATGGCCTATTTCCGTGTCCAGCTCAGGAACGGCTCCTCCCACACCTTTCAGGCGGTGAACATGCGTGCCGACGCGCACAGCCTCTACCTGGAGGAACGTGCGGCGGGGACCTGGCGCCCGGTGTTCACCTCGCCTCTGACCGAGGTGGAGCGCGTCCAGCGCCGCTTCACCGAGAACGACGGCACCTGGACCTGGCTCAACGAACAGTTGCCGGCACCCATCGGCGGTGTGCGCGCCTGGTGAGACCGGCCCACGCGGCCGCGGGGAGAGCGGGAGGGGCGCCGGGAACCGTGGGGTTCCCGGCGCCCCTCATCCGTGCTCGGGCCGAGCGGGTGCTACAGGCCCTCGCCGTGGACGGAGCCGGGGGTGCCGGAGCCGTCGGTGTTCTGGGGCTCGCCGGTGGCGCTGTTGCCCAGCCACTCGTCCCAGGTCATCTGCCAGTAGCCCCAGCCGTTGTTCCACTGGAACTCGCGGGAGGTTCCGGTGGTGTCGAGGACGTCGCCCATGAGCGTGTTCTCGTAGAACCACTGCGCGTCCGAGAGCCCCACGTTGGTGCACCCGTGCGAGGTGTTGGCGGAGCCGATGGAGGGGTTGTAGGAGGCTTCGTGGACGAACTCGCCGCTGTTGGAGGTGCGGACCGCGTACTGCACGTCCACGGTGTAGCCGCCCGGCTCGTCAGCGGGGATGCCGACGGTGGTGGAGTCCATGGTCAGGTGCCGGTAGCGCTCCATGAGCACGTGGACGCCGGAGGAGGTGGTGTCGAAGTGGCGGGTGGCCTGGCCGTTGCTCACCGGGATGACGCGGTCCTGCTCGCCGTCGATGGTGATGACCATCTCGTGGTCGGGCACGTGCATCGTGGCGATGAGCTCGCGGCCGATCTCGAAGTCGATCTGGTGGTCGCTGACGCCGTACACGCCCTCGGAGGCCTCGACGCCCGCCAAGTGGAGGTCGACGGTGACGCTCTGGTAGGGCTCCCAGTACTCCTCGGGCCGGAAGACGGCCATCTTGTCCGACACCCAGTTCCAGGCACCGGAGATCTCCTGGTCGGCGATGACCTCCATCGAGTTCTCCACCTGCGCCTTGTTGGTGACGGGCAGGTCGAAGTTGATCACGATGGGCATGCCGACGCCGACGGTGTCACCGCTGGTGGGGAAGTTCGAGGCCAGTTCCAGCCGTCGGCCGGGGGTGGCGTCGAGGGTGGAGAACTCGTGGACGAACTCGGTCGTCTCACCGGCCTCGTTCTCGGCGGTGGCCGTGACCACGACATCCGCACCGGGGTCCAGGTTCCAGTCGCTGACCCACTCGGTCCCCTCCGCGTTGAGGGTCCCGGTCATGTCGAAGAGTCCGCGGTTGTGCTCCTGCTCCGTCGCGGAGGCCTGCTCCACCCGGACGTCGGTGATGGTGCCGCTCTCGGCGGTCACCCTGACCGGGGAGTTGGGGGCGATGTCGGTGCCACCGTCCGCGGGGGTGATGGTCAGTTCCGCGGGGTCGGCGTCGACCACCGGTTCTTCCGTGCTCTGTGTCTCCGCGCCGCCGGACGTACAGGCGGTGGCCGCGAGCGCGAACGCCGCCAGTCCGATGCCGAGCCGGCGCAGCGCCGCCTGGTGGGTCTTGCCCGTCACGTCTGGACCTCCATCTTGAACGCCGGGTGCGTCGTGTGCGCTCTTGCCTCTGCCCTGTTTGACGCGCATCCAGGGAAAAGGTTCTGAAGTTCCACGGATCGCTACCGAGCGGTTATCCGCGACGCTCTGGGGGCAGATACGCCGGAGCCGACGAGGATACACCTAGGGGGTGGCGTGGCTCTCCACCGACCCAAGGCCGCACTTGCCGCAAAAACGTAGAACACGGTCATCCTCTCCACCAGGGAATGCCCGAAACAACACGGTGGTTCCGGGTTCCTCACGGAACGTGAACCAAAAGGTCACGGACGGACAGTCACGATCGGCTCCGCGCCGCGTAGCGCGCCGGGGGTGCGCCCACCACGGCCGTGAAGTCGCGGATCAGGTGCGACTGGTCGCTGTACCCCAGGTCGGCGGCGAGGGCCGACCAGTCGGGAGCGGGCCCGGCCCGGGCCCGCTCGGCCACCTCGTAGAAGCGGTAGCGGCGGACCACGGCCTTGGGCGAGAGCCCCACGTGGTCGGCGAACCGGCGCTGGAGCGAGCGGACCGTCGTCCCCTCGCGCTCGGCCAGTGCCTCCACCCCGATGCCCGCAGGATCGGCCGCGATCCCCTCCACGAGGTCGGCCGTGTCCTCGGCGGGGTGCCGGTTCCCGGGCAGCCGCGCGGCCAGGAACCGGTCCACCGCGGCGATCAGGGCCCGCGGGTCGTCGTCGCGGGGCGCGTCCGCCCCGAGGACCTCCGGCCACGGCAGTGCGGCGTCCACGATCGTGCGCATCGGACGCCCGAGGAGGGGGCGGAACCCGGCCGGTCGGAACATCACCCCCAGCGCCCACCCTGTGCCCTCCAGGCTCTGTGTGCGGACACCGGTGGCGGGGCCGTGCGCCGTGGCGGTGCCGGCGGTGAGGACCACGTTGACCACCGGGTGCGGGAACACGCGCTGAGCGTGCGGTTCGCCGTCGGCCAGGTCCCACGAGGAGAGCCAGTAGCGGTCCACGAAGCGGGCGACGGGGTCGGAGGGCGCGTAACGGTCGAGCCGGAACCGGGTCAGCCCGGTCACCGGGTCGAGGATGCCGCGTGCGTCCTGGTCGACGGGGAGGGGGTGCACACCCCCATCGTAGGGCTTTCGAACACGCGTCCTGTCGCGTTTGTCCAAGACACCCGAGGAGGGCCGCACGAGAATCGGAGCCCGACACCGACCTGGGAGGGACACCGCCATGGGCGACAGCGCCGAACACTACGACCGGCTGGCCACCGGATTCGCTGACGTGATCGCCGCGGTATCCGACGACCGCTGGTCCAGCCCCTCGCCCTGCGAGGGGTGGACCGCCCTGGACGTCGTCGGGCACGTGGTGCAGACCCAGGGCATGTTCCTGGGCCTGGTCGGCCGCCCCTTCGACGGAATCCCCCCGGTGGCATCGGGACCCGGGGCCGCCTGGGACGCCGCCCGGGCGACGGTCCTGGCCGACCTGAACGACCCCGGGCGCGCCGGTACGGAGTTCGACGGCTTCTTCGGCCGAACGACCTTCGCCGCGGCGGTCGAGCGGTTCCTCTGCTTCGACCTGGTGGTCCACCGCTGGGACCTGTGCCGCGCCACGGGCCAGGACGAGCGCCTCGACCCCGGGGACGTCCGGTGGACGCGCACGACCGCCGACGGGTTCGGGGAGCACATGCGCGGCGGGAAGGGCTTCGGGCCCGCGCTGGACGCCCCGGAGGGCGCTGACGAGCAGACCCGCCTGCTCGCCTTCCTCGGCCGCCGCGCCTGGTAGGAGGCCGCCTCCTGTCCACAGCCTGTAGACAGGAGGCGGTGGGCGGGACACGGCCCGCCCCTTCCCGCGTCAGCCTGTCAGCAGGTCAGCTCCCAGGAGCACTCCAGCTCCCCGCCGCCCCTCGGCCCCGGCGCTCTCTCGGAGCGCAGCGCGACGACGGCCTCGTGGCCCAGGTACTCGGCGAGCCGGACGGCGATCGCGTCCTGCACCGCCCAGGGTGCCCGGCCGGTGTGGCCGTTGTTGACGATGGCGAACACGAGCCGCTCCCCGTCGGGGCCGGTGACGTAGCCCGACAGGACGCTGATCCCGGTCATCGTGCCGGTCTTGGCCCGGACCGCGCCGTCCGCGGCCGTGCCGCCCATCCGGCCGGCGAGGGTGCCGCCCACCCACGGGTCGGGGTCACCCGCCAGCGGGAGCGCCTCCGACCAGGTGCCGTACCAGGAGGCCTCGCGGCTGTGGTCGAGCAGCTCGGTGATCGAGACCGCAGTGATCCGGTCGGTGCGCGAGAGCCCCGAACCGTCGTGGAAGACCAGGCCGGAGGTGTCCACGCCGAGCCCGGACACCGCCCGCTCCACGGCCGCCCCGCCGGCCGGCCACGAGCCCTCGCCGGAGGTCTCCCGGCCGAGGGTCTTGACCAGCATCTCCGCGTGCCCGTTGTTGCTGAACTTCAGCAGCGCGGGCAGCAGTTCGCCCAGCTCCTCGGACTCGTGGTCGGCGAGCACGTCGGCCCCCCGGTGGTGCTCGGGCACCCGCCCCAGGGAGACGTCGCCGCGAACCGTGACGCCGTGCCGCTCCAGCGCCCGGCGGAACAGGTGCGCGGTGAACACGGCGGGCTCGTCGACGGTGCGCAGGCGCACCACCGGGGCGGCGCCCTCCGGCAGGGTGCCGGTGACCGTGATGGTGTTGGTACCGGTGGGGCGGTCGACGGCGACGGAGCCGCTGCCGTCCGCCGCCACGGTGACGGCGCTGTTGTCCAGTTCCATGTAGCCCTCGGCCGCGCCCAGGTCCACCCCGACCGGGTCGCCCTCGGCGGCGGGGGTGACCACCACCTCGGTCACGCCGGTGTCGAGGCGCTCGCCGTGGGCGACGGTCAGGGCGGAGATCTGCGCGGAGTAGGCGTAGGGCTCATCCGAGGGCCACCAGTCGTCGACCAGCCGCTCGCCGTCGAACCAGGTGTCGTCGGCGACCACGTCCCCGCGCACCCAGCGCACGCCCGAGGCGGCCACCTCGGCGGCCATGGCGTTCAGGTCTTCGGCGGTCAGGGCCGGGTCGCCGCCGCCGACCAGGTACACGTCGCCCACCGAGCGGCTCCGGCCCCGCCGGTCGGCCACGACCTCGGTGGTGAACGTGTGGCCGGTACCCAGCAGCTCCAGGGCCGCCGCCGTGGTGAAGAGCTTCATGTTGGAGGCCGGGACCAGGGGCTCGTCGCCGTCGCGCTCGTAGAGCCGCTCTCCGGTCCCGGGGTCGGCGACGACCACCCCGGAGACCGCGCCCTCCAGGGACGGGTCCGCCAGGAGGGCGTCGATGTCGGTGCTCAGGCCGGCCAGGGGCTGGCGCCCGTCGAGCGGGTCGGCGAACGCGGAGGGGGCCGGTGCCAGGACGGTCAGGGGCAGCACGGCCAGTGCGGCCGCGGCGAGGCGGGTCCGGAGGGCGGGGGCGCGCCCCGGTCCGGGACGCGGGCCGCGGGGGACTGCGGTGGTCATGGATCTCCCTCGTGAGATCGTCGGTCGGCGAAGGCGCCGGACGGGCTCCGGCGCCACGAACGTAACGGAAGGCGACGCTCTCCGTACGCGAACGCGCCCGGGTGTCCCCGGCCCCCACCGGGCGGGGCCGGGGCCCCGCACCCTTCCATCCCGCTGCCGCCCTTGGGGTTCACGGCGGACCGCACCCGCCCCCGGACACTCGTCGGGCCGGTGGCGCGGGGCGCGTCGCCGCACCGCACGCCACCGGCCCGACACCGGCGAGGCCCGGGTTCAGAGGAGTTCGACGGCCTCCGAGTAGTGGCACGCGTCGCGGTGCCCCGATCCCCGGTCCAGCAGCTCCGGCGGCTCCTCGACGCAGCGCGTCCGCTCGCCTTCGGAGAGCCGGTGCGCGAACTTCGGGCACCGGGTCCGGAACCGGCAGCCCGACGGCGGGTCGGCCGGGCTGGGCACGTCACCGGTCACGAGGATCCGCTCGCGCTCGCGCTCCCGCACCGGGTCGGGCAGGGGGATGGCCGAGACCAGCGCCTGGGTGTAGGGGTGCGTCGGCTCGCGGAACAGCCGCTCGGCCGGGCCTGTCTCCACGATGCGGCCCAGGTACATCACGGCCACCCGGTCCGCGATGTGCCGGACCACCGACAGGTCGTGCGAGACGAACAGGTAGGACAGCCCCAGTTCCTCCTGGAGGTCCTCCAGGAGGTTGATGACCCCCGCCTGGACGGACACGTCCAGGGCCGACACGGGCTCGTCCAGGACGAGCACCCTCGGCTGGAGCGCCAGGGCGCGGGCGATCCCGATCCGCTGCCTCTGGCCGCCGGAGAACTCGTGCGGGTAGCGGGAGCCGTGCGCGGGGTCGAGGCCGACCAGGTCCAGCAGGTCACCGGCCCGCTCCCGTGCCCGTCCGGCGCGCTCGCCGTGGATGCGCAGCGGTTCGCCCACGAGGTCGGCGACGGTCATGCGCGGATCGAGGGAGGCGAAGGGGTCCTGGAACACGATCTGGAGTTCGCGGCGGAGCGGGCGCATCCGTCGGGGGGACAGATCGTGCAGGGGCCGCCCCCGGTACACGATCTCCCCGGAGGTCCGTTCGATGAGCCGCAGCAGCATCCGCGCGGTGGTGGACTTACCGCACCCGGACTCGCCCACCAGCGCGAGCGTCTCCCGCTCCCGCAGCTCCAGGGAGACCCCCGAGACCGCCTGCACCTCGCCGATCCTGCGCCGGAGCAGCCCCTTGGAGCGGATCGGGAAGTTCTTCACCAGGTCGGTGACGGTCAGGACCGGTGCGCCCGAGGCCCGGGTGCGCCCCCTCCCGGCCGCCGCCGCGCCGTCGCCGAACAGGTCGGCGGGGCCGACACCGTCCAGTTCGCCGCTGTAGTGGCAGGCCGCGGTGTGGCCGGGGGCGTCCGTGGCGGACAGGGCCGGCTCCTCTTCGCGGCACCGGTCCCGGGCCATGGGGCAGCGCGGGGCGAACGCGCACCCGGCGGGCATCGCGTTCAGGGCGGGCGGGGTGCCCCGGATCGGGGTGAGGCGTGTGGCGCGATCGGAGTCCAGCCTCGGCAGGGAGCCGAGCAGCCCCAGGGTGTAGGGCATGCGGGGGCGGTGGAACACCTCCTGGACCGGCCCCGACTCCACCACGCGGCCGCCGTACATCACGGCGACCCGGTCGACGTGCCCGGCCACCACGCCCAGGTCGTGGGTGATGAGCACCAGCGCGGCCCCGGTCTCGCGGCGGGCCGCGTTCAGCGCCTCCAGGACCTGCGCCTGGACGGTGACGTCCAGGGCGGTGGTGGGCTCGTCGGCGACGATGACGTCGGGGTCGTTGGCCATCGCGATCGCGATCACCACGCGCTGGCGCATGCCGCCCGACAGTTCGTGCGGGTACTGCTTGACGCGCTGTTCGGGGTGGGGGATGCCCACCAGCCTCAGCAGTTCCAGAGCCCGCTCGTGGGCCCGTGCCCGGCCCACCCTGCGGTGCGCGAGCACGGCCTCGGCGATCTGGTACCCGACGGTGTAGACGGGGTTGAGCGAGGTCAGCGGGTCCTGGAAGATCATGGCGATCCGCTCGCCCCGCACCTTGCTGATCTCGGAGTCGGGCAGTCCCAGGACCTCCTGGCCCAGGACCCTCGCCGATCCGGACACGCGCGCGTTCTTGGGCAATAGGCCCATGACCGCCATCGAGGCCACGGACTTGCCCGACCCGGACTCGCCGACGATCCCCAGCGCCTCGCCCCTGCGCAGCGTGTAGGAGACGCCGCGGACCGCCCGGAGCGGCCCGTCCTCGGAGGTGAAGTCCACGCTGAGGTCGGTGACCTCCAGGACCGCCTCGTCGTCCGGCCGCGCGGGGTCGGCCCCCGCTGCGCCTGCACTGGTCGTCACGGTCATCGGCGCTCCATGGTCTGTCGCGGGTCCAGGGCGTCCCTGAGGCCGTCGCCGATGAAGTTGACGGTGAGGCAGATGACCACCAGGAGGACGCCCGGCGGGTAGAAAAGCCAGGGCCGGGTGGTGGCCGCCGTCCGGGCGTCGTCGATCATCCGGCCCAGGGAGATGTCGGGGAGTTGGATGCCGAAGCCGAGGAAGGACATCCCCGCCTCCAGCAGGATGGCCACCGCGATGAGGAGGGTCGCGGCGACGATGATGGGTCCGGCGGCGTTGGGCAGCAGGTGCCGGACGATGATCCACCACGGTGAGGCGCCCGCGGCCCGGGCCGCCTCCACGAACTCCTGTTCCCGCAGCGAGAGCACGACGCCGCGGACCACGCGGGCGATCTGTGCCCAGGAGAACACCGCGATGATGAGGGCCACCGCCCACCAGGTGGTGCCGCCGCGCACGGTGCCCGAGATCGCGGCGACCATGACCAGCAGCGGGACGATCATGAACACGTCCACCACGCGCATCATCAGCGCGTCGGTCCGGCCCCCGTAGTACCCGGCGGCCGCGCCCCATAGGGAGCCGACGACGGTGCTGAGGACCGACACGGTGAGGGCCACCTTCAGCGTCTGCTGGGCACCCCGCATGAGCTGGCCCAGGACGTCGTGCCCGGCCCTGGTGGTGCCCAGCGGATGGTCCGCGTCGGGCGGGACGCTCGGCGGGATCTCGCCGTGGACCCTGTGGTCCCAGGCCCAGAGGTGAGGGCCGAGGAAGGCGAAGGCGGTGATCACCGCCAGGACGGCCAGGCTGACCATGGCGGGCCGGTGGCGGAGGAACCGGCGGACGATCATCTGCATCTGGGTGCGCTCGGGGCCGCCCACCGCCTCTGCCCGGGCGCGCGGCCCCGTCTCCGGCACCGTCTTCTCACTCATAGCGGATCCTCGGGTCGAGCACGCCGTACAGCAGGTCGGCGATGAGGTTGGCGACGATGACGGTGGTGCCGCTGAGCATCAGCCAGGCCATCAGCGCGTAGGAGTCGTTGCTGTCGACCGCGGCGATGAAGAACTCGCCGAGGCCGCGCCACTGGAAGACGCGTTCGGTCAGGACGGTGCCGTCGATGATCGCGGCCATGCCCACGGCGGTCACCGTGGTCAGCGGGATCAGGGCGGTGCGCAGGGCGTGGCGGCGGATCACCACGCGTTCGGGCAGCCCCTTGGCGCGGGCCAGGCGCACGTAGTCGCTGTTGAGCACCTCCAGCATGGAGGTGCGCTGGTAGCGGCTCCACGAGGCGAAGGTGGTCAGCATGAGCACGATCGTGGGCAGGGTCATGTAGGCGAAGGCGTTGGTGATCCTGCCCCACAGGTCCTGGCCCTGGGCCTGGTAGGTGCCGTCGCCGATCGTGGCGAAGACCTGGGTGCCGACGAGTTCGTTGAAGCCCACCCCGGCGCTCTGCATGATCCCGGCGAACCAGAAGGTGGGCATGGCCAGGGCGAGGAAGCCGACGAACGTCAGCGTGTAGTCGACCTTGGAGTACTGGCGCATGGCGCTGACGACCCCGGTCAGGACGGCCAGGCCGAAGGCGAGGACCATGGCCGCGCCCACCAGGCGGAGCGTGACGCCCAGGCGTTCGGCGATGTTCGCGCCGATGTCGTAGGTGGTGCTCTGCGTGGAGGGGCCGAACTGGCCCTGGAGCAGGCCGATGTCGCCGTTGCCGCCGATGCCGGTGACCCAGAGCCAGTACCGCTCGGCCATGGAGCGGTCGAGGTAGAGCCGCTCCTCTTGGAGCTGGATGACGGAGGGGTCCGGCGGCGGCTGTTGCAGGCGCAGGTCGGCGAGCGGGTCACCGGAGACGTCGATCAGGACGAAGGTGAGGATCGACGCGAGGACGAGGACGGGCACCGCGCCCAGGAGGCGCCGCACCGTGTAAACGAGCATGGGTGTTCCTTCGGGAACGGGCCGAGGCGGACCCGGGCCGGGGTTCGGCCGCGCCTGGACGCGGCCGTCGCGGGCGCCCCGGCCCGGGCCTTCAGTGCCTCTCCCGGGTCACTCGGCGAGGGCCCACTCGCCGATGTTGTAGGTGGCACGGAAGCTGGAGAACAGGTTGTCCTCGATGCCCGCGACCCGGTCGCTGGCGAAGAAGTAGTTCGGGTCGGCCAGGATGGGCAGGACGTAGGCCTCCTGGACGACGAGTTCGACGGCCTCGTTGGAGTACTCGGCCGCCTCGTCGAGGGTGGGGGCGGAGCCGGCGGCCTCTGCGGCGGCGTCGATGTCCTCGTTGGAGAGGCTGCCGAAGTTGCTGGTGCTCTCGCTGTGCCAGAACTGCTCGGCGGCGCTCACGAAGTACGGCGAGCCGCTCCAGCCGAACTGGAAGATGTCGTAGTCGGCCTCCGAGAGGCTGCCGCCGAGGTCGTCGGTCATCTCGATGTTGGCCTCGATGCCGATCTCGGCCAGGTGGGACTGGACGAGCTGCACGGAGGTGCTGCGGACGTCGGTGTCGGTGGTGCGCAGACGGAACGGGCCGACCTGCTCGCCGTCGAGGGTGAGGGTGTCTCCGTCGAGCTCGTACCCGGCCTCCTCCAGGATGTCGAGGGCCGCCTCGGCGTCACCGGTGCCCTGCGTGGTCTCGCCGAGGTAGTCCGTGTAGTACTCGCTGTCGCTGTTGAAGATGTGGTTGTTCTTCAGCTCGTAGTCGGGGTAGCCGGTGCCGTAGAGGCGTTCGGCGATGTCGGCGCGGTCGATCGCGGTGAAGATGGCACGGCGCAGTTCGACGTCGGCGAGCCACTCGTTCTCGGTGTTGAGGTCGATGTGCTCCCAGGTGGAGCCCTCGGCGACGGTCACGGTGGCGCCCGGCAGGTCCTGGAGTCCGAGGATGACGTCCTCGGAGTACTGGGCGGGGTTGGCGCCGTCGATCTCACCGTTGGCGAAGGCGGTGACGAAGGTGCCCTCCTCGGTGTTGAAGGGGTGGATGATCCGGTCGACCTGCGGCTCGGCGCCCCACCACTGGGGGTTGGGCTCCTTGACGACCTGGTTGGACAGGTCGCCGTCGACGATCATGAAGGGGCCGCCGGACCACTCGGGGCGGGTGTCGTGCAGCCAGGTGTAGAACTCGCCGAGCTGGTCGGGGTCGTCGACGTCCCAGCCGTTCTCCTCGGCCAGATGGGAGGGGTAGAAGCCGGCGCCCGCGCTGGCGAAGTCGAACAGGGCCCGCCACTCGGCGTCGGCCAGCCCCTCCTTGAGGGTGACGGTGAGGGTCTTGCCGTCGGCCTCCATCGTGTCGATCATGTCGGCCTGCGTGGTGCCCCGGGAGTCGCAGGTGGTGCAGTAGCCCTCGTCGGGGGAGGCGGCCATCATCGCGGTGACCCGCAGGTCCTCGGCGGTCATCGGCGTGCCGTCGCTCCAGACGGCGTCCTCGTGGAGGGTGAAGCTGTACTGGAACGGGCCCTCGTCGAGGTCGCCGTTGACGAGGACGGGCTCCTCGGCGAGGACGTCCAGGTTGAACTCGTACTCGCCGTTGGGCAGGTAGGTGCCGGTGTTGGGGACCACACCGGAGAGCATCTGGACGGTGTAGACGCTGCCGCCCGCCGCGCTGGTGCTGGCCCACTGGGACGGGAGACTGTTGATCACCCAGGTGATCTGCCGGACGTCCTCGGCGGGGGCCGCCCCGCCGGAGCAAGCCGTCAAAGCCATCATCACGGAGGTGCCCGCCGCGGCGAGCGCGAGCGTCTTCCTACTTCTGTGCATCGGTTCCACCCTTGGTCACTGATACGAGCCGAACGTCTATCGTTTCAATGCTTCGCGCATACCCCGCCGAAGTTAGGCGATTAGTCAGCCAGAAGACCATTAAGCGAAATGTCTGTATAGCCCTGATACCGAATTCGTGACCGATCCGCAATCGCCGCGCACTCCCCGCTCGACCCGGCGGAACCGCCTTCGTGACGCCTGGGAAACACCGCCGTAAGGGAGTATGTTCGCGCAGTTCAGCGCGGATCTCCATACAATCTTTACGATCCCTTGATTCGGACGCAACATAATTAATTTACAGACCCCGTTCAAGGCTTTCCGACTACTGGGAGTAAACCGAGGGCATGAACGGTCAGTATTCCGCACCGCCCCGCCGGAGAAAGCGGCCGCCCCCGTGCATCCTCCGCAGCACCCGCCCCGAGCAGCCGAAACACCGACATACGACGCGACTATGGCACACATGCACATCATCGTCACAATCAGTAACAAAAAGGTATGCGACATCGGTGAGCGTACGGCATACTGGATGTCCGAAACCCCCGAGCGCAGGACCTGCGAGCCGATAGGGTTTCGACCGGTGCCCACCACCCCCATGCAGCACTTCAGCGAAAGAGGCCCCGCCGTGTCCGAAACCGTCCGCATGGTCTGCCCCGTGGGTCGCAAGCACGTGGAGCTGTGGAGCGGTTGCCTGCTGGTGGCGGCGGCCGCCGCCATCGCGATCGCCGCCGGAGGCCACTGGGCCGCCGTCGCCCCGGCCGTCGTCCTCGCCGCCGTCGGCGTCGCCCTGGCCGTCCACGGACGCCTCATCAAGGCCCCCGTGCTGGAGGTCGCCGACGGCGAGTTCCACTACACGCGCGGCCGCTACACCGTCAGCGTCCCCTTCCACTCCATCGGCTCCTACCACGTGCTCCCCGGCCGCATCCGGTCCCTGGCCCTGTACGACACCGCCGGACGGCCCAAGCGCTTCCCGTCGCTACAGAAGCGCCGCACGGCCCGCACCCACCTGCCGCTGACCGGGATCACCAGGCCCGCCAGGGTTGAGGCGTTCATGGCCGCCGCCGGCATCCCGCCCCGCGAGCGTGCGCTGCCGTCCTGACCGCGGGCCTGCGCCCCACCGGCCGCATCCGGTCTTCGGCACACCAGGGACCACGCCGACATACCGGGACCAGGGCACATCATCTACCCTCGGTGGGGTGAAGCAGTCCAGAATCACCGCCATCCTGACCGTAGCGGGGATGCTCGCGGCCATGTGGGTCTTCGAGATCCTCGACAGCGTCCTGTTCATGGAGAGCCTCGACAGGCGGTTCGGGCTGCGCGCCTGGACCCTCGACGACCTCTGGACCGTACTGACCGCACCGTTCATGCACGGCAACCTCCCCCACCTCATCGGGAACTCGCTGCCGTTCCTGGTCCTGGGCTCCCTGGTGGCCTTCAGCGGGCTCAGCCGGTTCCTGCTGACCACGCTGATCGTGACCCTGGTCAGCGGGGTGGGGATCTGGCTGTTCAGCGTCCCCGGCACACTCACCGTCGGCGCCAGCGGCCTGGTCTTCGGCTACTTCGGCTACACCGTCCTGCGCGGCATCATCGAGCGCAAGACCGTCGACATCGTGATCATGATCTGCGTGATCATCTTCTACGGCACCATGATCTGGGGGGTCCTGCCCCAGTACCCCGGCGTCTCGTGGCAGGCACACCTGTTCGGGTTCATCGGCGGACTCGCCTCCGCCTACGTCCTACCCAAACGGGAGAACCCCCGGGACGACCGGTGGAACCCCGGCGCACAGGGCGGCTACTACGCCCCCTGACCCGCACTCGGCCGGGCCGCCTTCCCGAGGGGGAGGCGGCCCGGCCTTCGCTTCAGGCTCGGAGAGGCACAGCCTAGAACTCCAGGCCCTCGGCGTCCTCGCCCAGCGTGCGCTCCAGGAACTCGGGGTTGTCCGCGAGCCAGGTGCGGGCGCCCTCCAGCGGGTCCTCCACGTCCTCGGCGGCGGTCAGGGCCTCCAGCTCGCCCAGCTCCTCGTCGTTGAGCTCGAAACCGCTCAGCCAGGAGGCGGCGTTCGGGTAGTCCTCGGCGAAACCGGTGCGGCCGATCGAGTGGATCGTCTCCGCGCCGCCCATCATGCCCTCGGGGTCCTCCAGGTCCTTCAGGTCGTACTGGGCGTAGGCCAGGTGCGGACGCCACAGGGTGACGACGATCGGCTCCTCGGCCTGGTAGGCGGAGTCCAGCTCGGCGAGCATCGCGCCGGTGGAGGACTCCAGCAGCTCGAAGTCGTCCTCCAGGCAGTAGCCCGGCATGGCGTGTTCCTTGGTGGTGCGCACCAGGCCGGAGCCGGACTCGATACCGACGATCTCGCCGCCCAGCGCGTCGGCGTTCTCGCGCAGGTCCGCGATGGTGTTGACGTCCTCCATGTAGGCGGGGACCGTCAGCGTCAGGACCGCGTTGTCGTACCAGGCGCCCAGGTTCTCCAGGTCGGAGCCGTAGTCCGCCCAGTAGTCCGAGTGGGTCTGGGGCAGCCAGGTGTCCAGGAAGAGGTCGATGTCGCCCTGGGCGGTGCCCTGGTACATGGGGGCGACGTCGAGCTCGGTGATGGTGACGTCGTAGCCCTTCTCCTCCAGGATCGCCTGCCACAGGTTGGTGGCGGCGATGCCCTCCTCCCACGGAATCAGGGCGATGTTGATCTCCTCGGCGTCCTCACCGGACTCGGGGATGTCCACCACGGGGATGTCGGCGCTCTCGACCACCGGCGCCTCGGCGCCGGGCACGCACTCGTCCGCGGCCTGGTCGCCGCCCTCCTCCCCGGTCAGGTCCTGGTCGCCGCCGCCACAGGCGGTCAGCAGGAGGCCTCCACTCAGGCCCAGGGCCGTGAGCGCTGCGAGACGCGCGTTCATAGACTCTTCCTTCCCTCGGAATCTCGGTTCTTCGGAATCTGGGTCCTCACGAGCGCGCACTCGCGGCGCGCGCCTGCGGGGTCTTGTCGGTGACGGCCGCCGTCAGCCTGTCGAGGAAGATCGCCAGGATGACCACGGCGATGCCGGCCTCGAACCCGAGAGCGCCGTCGTTGCGGGCGATGCCCTGGTAGACCTGGTTGCCCAGGCCGCCGGCACCGACCATGCCCGCGATGACGACCATCGAGAGGCTCAGCATGATGACCTGGTTGATACCGGCCATGATCGTGGGGAGGGCCAGCGGGAACTGGATCCCGGTGAGGATCTTGCGGTTGGGCGCCCCGAAGGCCTCCCCGGCCTCCACCAGCTCCTTGTCGACCTGGCGGATGCCGAGCTCGGTCAGGCGCACGCCGGGCGGCATCGCGAACACGATGGTGGCGACCACGCCCGGCACGGACCCGATCGAGAAGAAGAAGATCGCCGGGATGAGGTAGACGAAGGCCGGCATGGTCTGCATCAGGTCCAGGACCGGCTTGACCGTCTTGCTGACCGTGCCGTTGTAGGCGGCCAGGACCCCGATCGGCACCGCGACGGCCACGGCGATGACACTGGCCACGAGCACCAGGCCAAGGGTGTCCATGGCGTTGGTCCACTGCTCCACGGACGCCACGAGCGCCAGAGCCACCAGCGCGAACAGGCCCATGCGCCATCCGGCCACCAGCCAGGCGAGCAGGCTCAGCAGCAGGAGCATGAGCAGCGCCTCGGGTTCGGTCACCAGGAGGGGCAGCACGAACCAGCCGAGCAGGACGGCCGCCAGCCACCCGCCCGCGACGACACCGGTGCGGACCCGGGTCGACCGCTCCAGGGCCCCGAGCACCGTGACGGCGAGCAGGGACAGGAACGCGACGATGAAGAACCCGTCGGCGTACTCGCCGGTCACGTCGATGAGCCAGAGGATCGGCGCGGGCGGCAGGAGGTTGTTGATGATCCAGTCCCCCGCCCCGGCGAACACCTGGAGGAGGAGCAGCAGCGCGCTCGCGGCCGCGATCACCAGGACCGGCACGGTCCGGGTCCGCAGTAGCGGCAGCGCGACGGCCACCGCGGCGATGAGCGCGAGCTGACCGGCGGCGGGGTCGGTGAAGAACCCGGAGAGGAGGTCCACGGACCAGCTGATGAACGCGCCGAGGGCGTCGAAGAACCACCCGAAGGTGGACTTGAGCCATCTGTTGAGCGCCTCGAACCCGGCACCGATCGGGATGCTCGGCGGAAAGTCGACGGGTGTCACCGGTGCTCCTCCCCGTCGTCGGCACCGGAGAGCGCGGCGAGCACGGACTCGCGCGTCACCGTCCCGACCGTCCGGCCCTCGTCGACCACGCGCATGCGGTCGGCGGCGCTCACGTCGGGGTACAGGTCGGCGATCGGGGTGTCGGCGTCGACCTTGGGCAGGGAGTCGTCGGCGTCGGCGGTGGAGTCGAGCGCCGACGCGGCGGTGAGCACGCGCGTGCGGTCGACGTCCTCGGTGAAGCGCGCGACGTAGTCGTTGGCCGGCCTGCTGAGGATCTCCTGGGCGGTGCCGATCTGGGCAACGCGGCCGTCGCGAAGCACGCAGATCCGGTCGCCCAGGCGCATGGCCTCGTTGAGGTCATGCGTGATGAAGACGATGGTCTTGCCCAGCGACTTCTGGAGTTCGAGGAGCTGGGACTGCATGTCGCGGCGGATCAGCGGGTCCAGGGCGCTGAACGCCTCGTCCATGAGGATGATGTCGGTGTCCGCGGCCAGGGCGCGGGCCAGGCCCACGCGCTGCTGCATACCGCCGGAGAGCTGGTGGGGCAGCCGGTCCTCCCAGCCGCCGAGCCCCACGAGTTCGAGGGTCTCGTCGGCCTTGCGGTCGCGCTCGGCGCGCGGCACGCCGCGCAGCTCCAGCCCGTAGGCGGCGTTCTCCCGGACGGTGCGGTGCGGCAGGAGGGCGAAGTGCTGGAAGACCATGCTGATCTTCTCGCCGCGGAGCGCGAGGAGGCTCTTCTTGTCGAGGGCGGAGATGTCGACGCCGTCAACCGACACGCTGCCCGCGGTGGGCTCCAGGAGGCCGTTGAGCATGCGGATCAGGGTCGACTTGCCCGAACCGGACAGGCCCATCACCACGAAGATCTCTCCAGGCCGCACCTCGAACGAGACGTCGATGACGGCAGCGGTGACGTCGAGGTCGGTGATGGTGTCCCGGTGGCTGCCGTCGGAGAGCCGCTCGACGGCGGCCCTCGTCCGTTTCCCGAACACCTTGTACAGGTGGTCTGCGCGTACTGCTGGCACGGTCTCCTCTAGGGGGCTGTCACGCCGCGAAGCCTGCCCAGGCACAGTGTGGTGTCCCTTCGTCGTTCGCGGTTCCCTCAGGCGACGGGCCGGCGCGGAGCCCCCGTCCGCGCCCCCGGAGACGGGGTGGAGCCGTCACCTGATCACGTCAGCTCGTCACGCTACCGGCGAAGTACACCGACGGTTTAACTCGACGATAAACACCCGATAACGGGTTTAACCTGGGTAAAAACTGACCACCAGCCCACATCAGGAGATGCGGGCACGCCAAAGCGCCCGGTTGTGATCTGCGCCACCGGGAGAGAAAGTGTGACTCCGGTCACTCATTCGATGTGACCACTTCAACGAAACTGCGCCCCTCGCGCCCCTGGGTCAGGGCGGCGTCACGCACGGCACCGGAGTGCTCAGCACTCCTCCGGGGCGGGGATCGGCGTGCGGGTGAAGTTCATGTGCGCGCGCGAGGGCGTGGGGCCCCGCTGCCCCTGGTACCGGGAACCGTACCGGGCGGAGCCGTAGGGGTACTCGGCCGACGAGGAGAGCCGGAACAGGCACAACTGACCGATCTTCATACCCGGGTAGAGCTTGATCGGCAGAGTCGCCACGTTGGACAGCTCCAGGGTGACGTGCCCGGAGAACCCGGGGTCGATGAACCCGGCCGTGGAGTGGGTGAGCAGCCCCAGGCGCCCCAGGGAGCTCTTGCCCTCCAGGCGGCTCGCGAGGTCGTCCGGGAGGCTGACCACCTCGTAGGTGGAGGCCAGCACGAACTCGCCGGGGTGCAGCACGAAGGCGTCGTCACCGCGGGGCTCCACCAGCCGGGTCAGGCCCGACTGCTCCACCGAGGGGTCGATGTGGGGGTACCTGTGGTTCTCGAACACCCGGAAATAGCGGTCCAGCCGGACGTCGATGCTGGAGGGCTGGACGAGGTCCGGATCGAAGGGGTCGATACCGACCCGGCCGGCGTCGATTTCGGACCTGATATCGCGATCGGAGAGGAGCACGGTCCGAACCTACCGCCTGCTGAGACACCGCGTCCGAGGTGGTGGCCCGGTGGCACGGGCCGGGAATCCGGTTACCCGTCGGCAGCGGAGTTGGGCTAAGATGGGTCTTGTTGCCGACCGGTGAACCATCGGTGGACGACGCGGATGTAGTTCAATGGCAGAACTTCAGCTTCCCAAGCTGATAGCGCGGGTTCGATTCCCGTCATCCGCTCCGCTCGAAAGACGGCCCCTGACGTACGAGGATTCTTCGTACACCAGGGGCCGTCTTCGCGTTGGGGGTGCACCAGCGGGTGCACGGGGCCGGGATCGGGCCTGCGGGTGTGCTTCGACCAACCCCTCTTCCGTGGATCGAGGTTCTCCGTGAGGCGAACCTCGGGGCCCGATTTCGTCATAGGGCGAACCTCGGCATGGGTCGAGCCGGGGCGGCGGCCGCCGCGCCCGGTGAGCGCTCTAGGCGGCGTGTCCGAGTTGTACGATCATCGCGGCACCCCCACCCGGCACCGGGTGGGACCCATGGCGAGCGCGGAAACGGACGGGTATGGACGCTGAGGCAACCCAGGTGATGACCAGGACCGGTGAGTTCACGACCTCCACCGTTAGCTGGGAGGTCCCCGTACGCAGCAGGATCGCCGCGGCGATCGACCGCCTCTCCGGCCCGCTCGACGAACTCGTGGAGCGCGAGGCCAACGAGGGCGACACCCGCATGCTCGTCGCCGACTTCCTCAGCGTGGGCATGAACTACAGCAAGTACCAGGACCTCACCACGCAGTTCCGCACCGGCTCGGAGTCAGTGGACTACGCGATCGTGCGCGAGGGCGAGCTGTTCGCCCCCGTCGAGGTCAAGGGCATCGCCCAGGACCTGGACGTGCGCAACATCCAGACCGCCCGCAAGGTCGCCGCCGAGCACGGCGCCGAGTGGATCGTCCTCACCAACGGCCGGCACTGGAAGGCCTACCACCTGCGCCCCGACGAGGACGGCGAGGGCCACCGCGCGGTGCCGGTCGTGGAGGTGGACCTGCTGGACGCCGACGCCTACGACCGCAACCTCGACGCGCTCTTCCACCTCACCCACGAGGCGGTCGAGCACGGCCGCCTGGACGCGCTGCGCCGGTGGAACGAGGCGCTGGAGGCGGCACCGCTCGCCGAGATCGTGCGGTCGGAGGCCGTGGTGGAGGCGATCCGCGCGGGGCTGCGGGAGACCACCGGGCACCCCGGCCACACCGGCGACACCGAGCAGGTGCTACGCGCGCTGACCGGGCAGGTCATCGCGGGCGGCCTGCTCCGAGACGACGAGGCCGACGAGGAGTAGCGGGCCGCCGTCAGAGGCGCGGGCGCGTGCCCAGGTAGACGGTGTTGGTCGCCGGGCGGTCCTGGTACGGGTTGTGGAAGGAGACGACCTCGGCCCGTACCCGCTCCATGGCCGCGCCGAGCACCGCCGTGTAGTCCTCGTCCGGCGGGTCGTTGGACCACAGCGCGAACACCCCGCCCGGACGCAGGTGCTCGGCCAGGCGCCGGGTCCCCTCCGGGGTGTAGAAAGCCGCGTGCGAGGGGTCGAGCACGTGGCGCGGCGAGTGGTCGATGTCCACCACCAGGGCGTCGAACACGCGCTCGGGGGCGTCGGGCAGAAGTCCGCCGGGGGAGGCGACCGCCGCGAAGAAGTCAGCGCGCTCCAGCCTGCACCGGGGGTCGGCTGCCAGGGTGCGCCCGGCGGGGATCAGGCCGCTCTCGTGCCAGTCCACCACCTCGGCGAGGGCCTCGACCACGGTCAGGGAGCGCACGCCCGGGTCGGCCAGGAGGGTGAGCGCCGTGTAGCCGAGCCCGAGGCCGCCCACGGCCACGTCGAACCCGCCGCTCCGGCCGCCCGCACGCAGGTCGGCGAGGGCGAGCCGGGACATCTCCTCCTCGGCCTCGGTGAACAGGCTGGACATGAGGAACTCGTCGTCGAGCTTGATCTCGTGGACGTCGGCCCCGGCCACGGGGTCCCACCGGCGGCGCAGACTGATCTCGCCCATGGGTGTGGGGCGCCAGCCCAGCTCCTCGATCCGCGGTCGCACCACGGGCACTCCTGTCCACCTGGAGGGAAACACCTGTCCCGGCGACCCTACGGCAGGACGGGCACGCGCAGGACGCGGTCGTCGCCCTCCGCCGGGGTTCCGCGCCCGTCGCGCTCGCTGGTGGCGACCCACAGGTCCTCGCCGTCGGCGGTCGCCGTGACCGTGCGCAGCCGCCCGTACTCGCCCACCAGGTGGGCCCGCGGTGTGCCCGTGCCGCCGTCGCCGTCGAGGGGGACTCGCCAGAGCCGCTCCCCGCGCAGTGCCGCCACCCACAGGGCGCCGCCCGCGACCGCCGCGCCGCTGGGCGAGGCCTCCTCGGGCGTCCAGGTGAGCAGGGGGTCGGTGAAGGCGTCGCCGCCGCCGGGCCCCTCGGTCTCGGGCCAGCCGTAGTTGTTCCCGGGTTCGATGAGGTTGATCTCGTCCAGAGTGTTCTGTCCGAACTCGGTGGCGTACAGGCGGCCGTCGCCGTCCCAGGCCAGCCCCTGGACGTTGCGGTGCCCGTAGCTGTACACCTCGTCGCCGAACGGGTTGCCCTCGGCCGGCGCGCCGTCGTCGGTGATCCGCAGGATCTTGCCCGCCAGCGAACCGGTGTCCTGGGCCAGCGCCCCCTGTCCGGCGTCGCCGGTGGCCACGTACAGGAGGCCGTCGGGGCCGAACGCGATCCGGCCGCCGTTGTGGTTGCCCGCCTTCGGGATGCCGTCGAGGATCACCTCGGCCGCGCCCAGGCTCCCGGTAGCGGCGTCGTAGCCGATCCTGGCGACGCGGTTGTCGGATTCGGCCGTGTAGTAGACGTACACGAACGCGTCGGCGGGGTAGTGGGGGTCGACGGCCAGGCCCATCAGGCCGCCCTCGCCGCCGGGGACGACCCCCTCGACTGCGCCGGCCCCGGTGGTGGTGCCGTCGGAGGCCACGCGCACCACCTCGGCGGTGTCGCGCTGGGTGACGAGCGCGGAGCCGTCGGGGAGGAAGTCCACCCCCCAGGGGACGTCGAGGCCGGTGGCGACGGCCTCCGGGGTGCCAGGCCCCTCCTCGGCGGGGTCCGCGGCGTCCGTCGCCACGGGAGAGCACGAGCACAGGGAGAGGGACAGGGCCGTGAGCGCGGCGGCGCGCGCCCGTCTGCGGCCCCGGCGCGGGCGGGAGGTGTCCATGCCCTGTCCCTGCCCGCGCGCGGCCGCCGCTACGCCCGGCACACCAGGACGAGGACGAGGACGCCGCAGGACCAGTCGAGCAGCGGCAGCCGTGCCCAGCCCTCGCCGCGGCCACGGGGATTCCACAGGCTGTGGACAGGCTCTCGCGGCGGACAGCCCCGGTGGCACGACGGGGGGTCAGGCGCTCTGGCGCGGCTCCCCCGCGCACAGTTCGTCGTAGAGGCGCTCCACGTCGGTGAGCAGCGAGGTGTACAGGGGTACGCGCCGGGGCTCGCGCTCGCCCTCGATCCAGCGCCGGGCCTCGTCGAGCCGGCGGCGGCCCTCGTCGACACGGGCCGCCAGATCCGCGGAGACCGACTCGCGTTCGGGCTCCTCGGCGTCGTGGACGGCCTGGAAGGCGTCGGCCGCCGAGTCCAGGACCCCCGCGAGCTCGCCCAGGAACCCCTCCTCTGGGCGGGAGCGCGCCTGACCGTCCGCGGCGTTGCGCAGCGTACGGGTCAGGGACTGCACGTGCCGGGCGGAGCGCTCCAGGGCGTTGATCCACGACCGGTAGCGGCGCAGGTCCACGGCGTGCGCCGGTCCGGCCACGAGTCGGCGCGGGTTGAGGCGTACCCGTTCCTCCTGCCGTGCGACGGCGGTCCTGGCGTTGCGCGCGGTCTCGTCGAAACCGGTGGCCCGCCGCTCCCACCGGGCCGCGTCCACACCCTCCTCCCCCTCGCGGCACCCTCGGGCCATGTCCCGGCTGAGGTCCCGTAGCCCGTCGGAGAAGTCGAGCACGGCCATCTCCGCGTCGCGGAAGCGGATGGCGGGGGCCAGGAGGAGGTTGACGGCCAGGGCGCAGGCCGAACCCACGCACACCATGGCGAGCAGTTCTCCGAGCATCGCCGCGCTGGAGGCGGTGCCCCCGGCCAGGGCGAAGGCGGTCACCACGGGGATCTGCTGGCCCTGTTCGCCGAACCAGGGCACGTAGCCCACGGAGAGCGCCGCGAGGAGGATGAGGGGGAAGGCCCACAGCTGCGCGCCGACGGTCAGGCCGATCAGCCCCGCCAGCAGCGCGCCCAGGACGACGGCGGCCACGTAGCGGCCGGATTGCAGGACGGACCCGTAGACGCTCGGCCGGACGACCAGGAGCGCGGAGAAGGGGGCGAAGCCCAACTGGGAGGAGCTCACCAGTTGGGACCCCACGGCCCAGGCGAGCGTGGCAGCGAGGGCGCACTTGACGATGACGACGAGGACCTCGCGCTCGTAGCCGCGCCGACCCAGGGCACGGCGCAGCGCCCGGCGGACACGGTCGAGGACCGGAACGCCGTCGTCGGACATCCGGCCCCACCCCCGCCACACATCGCGTCACCCTGTGCACTCATGATGCTACGAACATGCGCGCAACCGGCCGGAACACGCCCGGAGACAGGGGCAGCGGTAGCGGTAGCGGCCGGACACTACGGTCAGGCCCGGGAGAGGGTTCTGCCCCGTCCCAGTCCGCCGGACTCAAGGAGGTTTGCCCCATAACGTCCGCAACCGGCCACGTGACCTGCGGTTCACTCTGTTTTGGGGTCGCCTTGACGGGCATGGAACCTCAGCGGGAGGTGCTCGTCGTGAGCGAAGCCGTCGTCCTGATCGCCGTGCTGGTGGCCGTCGCCGTGGCGGCCGTGGTCATCGCCCACTACTTCCGTCTGCTGCCCTCCCGGCGCAGCGGCCGCCTGCGGAAACGCTTCGGCCCGGAGTACGACACCACCGTCGCGGCGGCCCGGGGGAACCGGGCGGCGGCCGAGGAGGAGCTGGAGGCGCGCCTCCAGCGGCACCGGGACCTCCGTGTCCGCACGCTCACCGGTGCCGAGCGCGACGCCCGCACCCGGGCCTGGACCGCCCTCCAGGAGGGGTTCGTCGACGACCCTCCGACGGCCGTCCACGACGCCCGCGCGCTGGTGGAACGGATCATGGCGGACCTGGGCTACCCCTCGGCCGAGGGGTTCGAGGACCGTCTGCGGGACCTGTCGGTGGACCATCCCCACGCGGTCGCCGGTGCCCGCCGCGCGCGCCTCGCCGAGGCCCCTGAGCAGGGCGCGGACACCGAGCGCCTGCGCGAGGCCCTGGTGGCCTGCCGAACTCTGGTCGACGCGCTCCTGGAACGGCCGTCCCCGCCGCACGCGGGGTCCGCCCCGACGCCCGCCCGCAGACCGGAGAGACCGACCCCGGAGGCCACACGGTGAACGACGCCCCGAAGCAGGACGCGCGGTGGACCATGCGCGCACGCCGCACGGAGGCGCGCCCCCTCCCCGGGGAGGCCGCGACCGCACGCCCGACCGGACCAGGCCGACCAGGTCAGGAGGCTCCCATGGCCGAACGCGCGAAGCTGCCCGAGCGCAAGCCCGGGGCGAAGACCCCCGCACCGCGAGGCGGTTCCCCCTCCCCTGCCAAGCCCCGTGGCGCCGCCCCGAAGAAGTCGGCCGACCGCACCCGGACACCGTGGAAGCCTCGGCTGCGCAGCACCGCCGGAGTCCAGGACGGTCTGCGGGAGGCCAGGGGCGCGTTCGTCGACGACCCGGCGCAGGCCGTGGAGCGGGCCGACGCCCTGGCCGAGAAGGTCACCGACGCGCTGGTGAGCGCCCTCAGGGAGCGCCGCGCCGAGCTGCGCTCCGCGTGGAACGCGGAGGGTTCGGACACCGAGGCGCTGCGCCTGACCCTGCTGGAGTACCAGTCCTACGTCGAAGGGCTCATCGGCCTCACCAAGTAGGTGTGGCAGGCCCTCAGTAGGGAAGGCCGACGGACTCCACTCCCTCAGCGATGCGCCGTCTACCCGCACGCCGCTTCTCCCGACCGGCGCTGAACTCCAACACGTCGGCCGACCGCACCACACGGTGCCGGCCGCCGGGCAAGTACTCCGAAGGGATCGTGCCCTCGTCCAGGAGGCGGGCGATGAACGACCGCGACAATCCCAGCGGCTCCCCGACCTCAACCGGGGTGAGAACGTTCGGGGAATCCAGGGTCATAGCTGTTCCAATCCTGCGCGCGCCACACGCCAGACGCCCGGCGTGCGTTCGACGGCCCGTGTACAGATATCCCGAAGGTTGCCGTGGAGCAGCGCGATGAGGACGTCGCGTTTGACGTTGTTCGGCAGGAGGAACATGTGGATCCTGGCGGCGAAGACCTGTGTACCGCTCCGAACGAGGGAAAGAATGGCTCGGGCCACCGCTCTCTGAGTTTTCGAGTTGAGGTTGGCCTCGGGTTCATCCCAGAATAGATATCCGCCCTCCAGCAGAACTCCGTTGGAGACGAGCCTGATGATCATCGCCAGCTTCCGGAAACCTTCGGACACCAGATGCGCCTCGATTTTCCCCATCCCGGTCGTTCCACTTGGAAGTTGGACATAGAATCGTCCATTCTCTTCCAGAACAGCCCCCTCGATCTCCTCCAGGAGGGGTGCCAGGAGTTCGTTCGCGGCATTCCCCCGTCGACCCCGCAGAGCAGGACGTCCCAACAACGATGCGGTGTCACGCCAGGTCTCGTCGAACTCGACCTCCCGTGTCTCGAACAACGAGACCAGGCCCGGATACGGGGAGAGAAGTTCTCGCGACGGGAAGAAGACCGGTGTGTCTTCAAGGGGCTTCAGGGAAAGTGCTCGATCTGTACGCTGCTTCGGGCGTTCGAGGCGAAACCGAAGGCCAGAGATTCACTGATCCCCTGGTACTTCATCCTGATCGAGGCACGCCCCCTCCCCTGGACCCGACGTACGAGACGTCCGAGTTGATCAGGGCGGAGAACACCGGTGAGGGCACTGGCGATAACAGAGGAAAGCGCTTCCTTGGTCAGCGTCGGCCTGTCGGACAGGCTACGCGTGCTCGCGTAGAGAAGCTTGAGCAACTGGGACTTCCCCGTGGCGTTCTCTCCGGTGACGACATTCAGAGTCCGGCTGAGCCGGATGTCGACCTTGTCGAGCGGACCGAAGCCGTCAGCCTCAAGTCTGGTGATCGGATAGCGTGCCGTGAAGCACACTCTAGATCGTCGGTGAAGACCTTCCCGTGCTGATCTTCCCGGTACCGCCGTCGCATTCTTCGTTTCGCCCCGGCCCCGACCGGGGCAGCCGGGCGGGGGCCGTCTCCCCGCCCGGCGGCGACTCAGCCCTCCTTGCTCTTGTCCACCCAGGCGGTGAGGGGCTGGCCCTGGATGGCGGCGGCCATCAGCTCCGGGAACAGGTCCGGGGTGCACGCGAAGGCCGGCACGTCCATCTCCGCGAGCGCGGCGGCGTTCTCCCGGTCGTAGAACGGCGCCCCCTCGTCGGACAGCGCCAACAGGACCACCACCTGTGTGCCCTGCGCCTTGAGCTGGGCGACCCGCTTGAGCATCTCCTCGCGGACACCGCCCTCGTACAGGTCGCTGATGAGCACGAAGATCGAGTCCCGGGGCTTGGTGATGAGCCCCTGGCAGTAGGCGATGGCCTTGTTGATGTGCGTGCCGCCGCCCAACTGGGTGCCGAACAATACCTCCACCGGGTCGGTGAGCTGCTCGGTCAGGTCCACCACCGCGGTGTCGAACACCACCAGCGACGTGCTCAGCGCCTTCATCGACGCCAGCACCGCGCCGAACACGCTCGCGTACACCACCGAGGAGGCCATGGAGCCGCTCTGGTCGATGGCCAGCACCACCTCCTTCTGCACCCCGCGGCTGCGGCGCCCGTACCCGACGAGGGTCTGGGGCACGATCGTGTTGTGCTCGGGCAGGTAGTGGGCCAGGTTGCGGCGGATCGTGGCGTTCCAGTCGATGTCGGCGGCGCGGCGCGGCCGGTGCGTGCGCGCCGAGCGGTCGATCGCCCCGCCCACGAGCGAACGCGTCTTCTGCGCCACCCGCCGCTCCAGGTCCTCCACGACCCCGCGCACCACGGCGCGGGCGGATTCGCGCGCCTGGTCCGGCATCACCTTGTTCAGGGACAGCAGCGTCCCCACCAGGTGCACGTCCGGTTCGACGGCCTCCATCATCTCCGGCTCCAGCAGGAGCTGGTGCAGCCCCAGCCGCTCCATGGCGTCCTTCTGCATGACCTGGACGACGGGGGTGGGGAAGTACTCGCGGATGTCGCCGAGCCAGCGGGCCACGCTCGGCGCGGAGCCGCCCAGGCCCGCGCCGCGCCGCGAGGATCTGCCGCCCCCGCCGTCGGCCCGGTTGTACAGGCTCTCCAGTGCGGCGTCCATGCCCTGGTCCCCCGTGCTGAGCCCCGACGGGCAGTGCCCCTCCCGGCCCAGCACCAGGCGCCAGCGGCGCTCCCTCTCGTCCACCGTGGTCACGGCTCGCTCCTTCCGTCGGTGAGGATGGCCAGGGCCGTGGCCAGGGCGGGCGCGGCCCGGTCGGTGTCCACGAGTCGGCGTTCGGGGCCGGTCTCGGGTCCCTCGCCGCCGCCGAGGCGGATGGCGGCGGCACCGATCTCGCGGCGTTCGGGGCCGTCGAAGGCGCCGAAGGTGCGGCGCAGCAGCGGCAGCACGGCCGTGAACCGCTCTTCGGGCAGCCCCAGCAGCCAGGCGTCGATCAGTCCGAGCAGTGTGGGGTCGTGCACCAGGATGAGCCCACTGCCCTGGAGGAAGCCCTCCAGCCAGGCGGCGGCCTCGGCGGGTTCGGTGCCCGGCGACATGGCGCGCCCCAGGCGTCGGCGCAGTTCGTCGGGTTCCAGACGGGAGGAGTCCAGCAGCATGCGGTTGACCCGGCCCGAGATCCGTCCGGGCAGGCCCTCGCGCGGCGCCAGGGACACCAGGGTCTCGGCCCACGCCCGTTCGCCCTCGCCGCCGAGCAGGTGCGCCGCGGCGTGCACGGCGTCGATCCGCTCGACGAACCGCGCCGCCGCCTCGTCGTCCAGCCCGTGCACGGCCGGGGCCAGCCCGACGCACACCCGGCGCAGGACCTGTTCGGCGACGGTGCGCAGCCGGGCGCCGTCGGTGCCGCGCACGTCGCCGTAGCGGGCCGAGCGGGCGAGCGGGGGCAGCGCCTCCATGAGGTGGGTGACGTCGCCGTCGGTGGCCGCCCGGTCGGTGAGCAGGGACAGCACCGGCGGCAGAGCCCGGTCCAGGTCGGCGTACAGGCACTGTTCGGTGAGGGCGGTGAGTTCGGGCAGTGTCGCCCCGGCCGCCGTGTCGACGGCCTTGGCGGCGGCCGCCGTAGCCACGGTGGTCCCCCACCGGCTGGCCTCGATGAGCGCCACGTCCAGGTCGGGCTCCCAGCGGATGCGCCACGACTCGCGGAAGGTGCCCTTCCCGCCGCTCTGGTCCCTGCGCGGGACACCCCAGTGGACGCCGAGCATCCTGAGCCGGTGCAGCAGGACGCTCCGTTCGCGCTGGGAGGCCGTGCGCAGGTCCAGGTCGAGGTCGCGGTCGAACGGCTCGGCCTTGAGGCGCAGCCGTTTGCGCGCGGCCATGGCGTCGCGTTGCAGCGGCACCATGGGGGTGGACGGTGGGACCGAGCCCATGCGCTCGCCGAGCGCCATCCGCCCGTGTACGAGCGCGGCGCGGGTCTGCTCGCCCTCGCACAGGACGGAGGTCAGGGCCTCGGACACCTCGTCGAGTCCGGCGAGCGGCCGACCGCGCAGTACCGCGAGGCTCTCGGCGAGCCGTACGCCCTCGATGACGTGGGAGGACGACACCTGCTGCCCCTCGTCGCGGAGCAGGCGGGCGGCGTCGGTCAACCACCGGTGCACCGGCCGGTCGGGGGCGGTGAACAGGTGGTGGTACCAGCCCGGGGAGGTGACGCCCGCCCCGTAGCCGCTGGCGGAGGCCAGGCGGCCGTGGGTCCACGGCACCCACGTGGCGGCGACCTTGACCTTGGGCAGGCCCTTGAGGAGTGCGGCGTCGCCGCTGGCCGTGTGGTCGGCGACGTCGCGCAGGGCGGGGGCGTGCCAGGCGCCGCACACGACGGCGACCCGCTGGTGCCCCTCCTTGAGGACGGCGCGCAGCACCTGGCGCATGTAGGCCTCGCGGCGCGCACCCCGGCCCGTCTCGGGTCCGGCCTCGGCGCGGACGGCGGCCATGGCGTCGGCGATGGCGGGGAACGGGGAGGGCTCCCCGTCGCGCCGCTGTTCGACGACGTCGTCCCACCAGCGCTCGGCGTCGTCGTATCCGGCGGCTTCGGCGAGGACGGCGAGGGGGTCGGCGCGCAGCCCCTCGGGGGCGGCCTCCTCCGTTTCGGGTCCGTCCTCGGGCTCCTCCTTGCCGGGTCCGTCCTGGCGCGCCTCCTCGGCGCGGGCGATGCGCTCGGCGAGGGTGTGGGCGGCGGGCAGGTCGCAGAAGCGCACCGGGACCCCGCTCGCCACGGCGTAGCTCAGCGCCTCCCACTCGGGGGAGAAGGCCGCGAACGGCCAGAACGCCCAGCCCTCGTTGGCGCGGCCGTCGGCCGTGCCCGCGCCCTTGCCCTTGGCGGTGTCGTCGGCGTAGGCGAGCAGTGCGACCGGCGGTTCCAGTTCGCCCACCAGGGGGGTGAGCCCGTCGGCCTCGGGCGGCCCCTCGATCAGCACGGCGTCGGGCTTGATCTCCTCCAGGGCGGCCCGGACGGCCCGGGCGGACCCCGGGCCGTGGTGGCGCACCCCCAGGACGTGCAGCCCGCTGGTGTCGGGTCGGGCCATCAGGCGCCCACCTCGCGGCACGCCTGGTAGAACTCGGTCCAGCCGTCGCGGCCGCGCGCGACGGTCTCCAGGTACTCGCGCCAGACCACGCCGTCGGAGACCCGGTCCTGGACGACGGCGCCCTGGATGCCGGCCGCCACGTCGGCGGGGCGCAGCGTTCCGTCGCCGAAGTGGGCGGCCAGCGCGATGCCGTTGGTGATCACCGAGATGGCCTCGGCCGTGCTGAGGGTGCCGCTGGGCGACTTGAGCTTGGTGCCGTCGTCCTCGGTGGCCCCCGAGCGCAGTTCGCGGAAGACGGTGACCACCCGCTGGATCTCGGTGAGGCTGGTGGGGACCTCGGGCAGGTCGAGGGCGCGGCCGAGCTGCTCCACGCGCTGGGTGACGATGCGCACCTCGTCCTCGGCGCTGTCGGGGACGGGCAGGACGACGGTGTTGAACCGGCGGCGCAGCGCGCTGGAGAGGTCGTTGACGCCGCGGTCGCGGTCGTTGGCGGTGGCGATGATGTTGAACCCGCGCTGGGCCTGTACCTCGATGCCCAGTTCGGCGACGGGCAGGGACTTCTCCGACAGGACGGTGATGAGCCCGTCCTGCACGTCGGAGGGCATGCGGGTGAGCTCCTCGATCCGGCCGATGGAGCCGCGCGCCATGGCGGTCATCACGGGGCTGGGCACGAGCGCCTGTTCGGAGGGGCCCTCGGCGAGCAGGCGCGCGTAGTTCCACCCGTAGCGGACGGCCTCCTCGGAGGTTCCGGCGGTGCCCTGCACCAGCAGGGTGGAGTCCCCGGCGACGGCGGCGGCCAGGTGCTCGGACAGCCAGGTCTTGGCGGTGCCGGGGACACCGATGAGCAGCAGGGCGCGGTCGGTGGCCAGGGTGGCGACGGCGACCTCGACGACCCGGCGGGAGCCGATGTACTTGGGGGTGATCTCGGTGCCGTCGTCCAGGGTGGTGCCCAGCAGGTACTGGGTGACCGCCCAGGGGGAGAGCTTCCAGCCGGGCGGGCGGGGGCGGTCGTCGGCCTTGGCCAGCGCCTCCAGTTCGGCGGCGTAGGTCTGTTCGGCGTGCGGTCGCAGGGCCTGACCGGAACCGGGCCGAAGGCCTCCGTTGAGGGTGGTGGAGGGCGACGGGCTGGCGTCGGTGCCGGTGGAGGGGGTGGTGCTGGTCAACGGAGCTCCTCGTGCATGTCGAGTCGGAAGCGCAGGGTGTCGCGCATGGCGGTGTAGGTGTGGTGGGACCCCACACGCGGAAGTTCTTCGGGCAGTTTCTCGCCGTATTCGGGCGGCAGGCGCAGGGCCGCGATATCGCACAGCATCCAGCGCAGGTCCCCGGCCCGGCCCTTGGTGTGCGCGGTCCCGGTGATACGGCCGCAGACGAGGTCGGCCGTCTTCTCGGACCAGGGGGTGCCGAGGTAGCCCACGATCTGGGCGAGGTCGGCGGAGCCGACGGCGTCGTCCGTGCCCTCGACGAGGCGTCTGCCGCGTTCCTGTTCCGGCAGCGCCGCCAGGAGGGTTCCCACGTGGGTCGTCCAGTCCCTCCCGGAGACCCAGTCGCTGAGCCTGCCGCCGCCTGCGAGGAGCAGGGCACGCGCCCACTCGGCGTCCCCCCGGAGCCCGACCGCGTTGACGAAGGCGCCCCACAGGCGGGGCTCGCGTGAGGTGCGGACCAGTACGGCGACGCCGCCCGGGTCGGTGTCGAACAGGGTGGTCCACGCGTCCAGGGGGGCGTGGGTGACCAGGGCCCAGCTCCGCTCGAAGAGCTCGTTGCGGCTCACCTTGGCCTTCGCGGGAGCCACGAGCGCCAGGTCGCGGAGGGCCTCGGTGCGCTCGCGCGGAACGGGGTCCACCAGCAGCGTCCCCCCTTCGCCCCTCCGCGCGTACTCGTGGACGTAGCCACGCAGGCGGTGGGCGTGCGCGCTGTCGGGCAGGCGGGTGAGCAGGGACAGCGCCGTGCCGCGCACGTTGGCGCTGCGGTCGTCGAGGGCGCGGTCGAGCAGGTCGGCGTCGCCGGGGCCGAGCCCGGTGGCGAAGGTGTCCAGGAGGGTGCGCCGCAGGTCGGCCCGGCCCAGTCCGGCCCAGACGGACTCCAGGCGCTCGCGGGCGGCGGCGGGGTCGGTGGCGCGCAGGGCGGCCAGGGCGCGGCGGCGCTCGGCGGGGGTGCCCTCCGTCCAGTCCCGTTCGGAGAAGGCGTCACCGGGCAGGGCCTCGGAGGTGAGGTAGGACCAGGCGGGGTTGTGCCGGGCCAGCCAGCGGCCGCGCTCACCGGCCACGGCGGCGATGGCGGGACGCAGACGGCTCTCGCGCGCGCCCTGGTCGAGCAGCGCGGGCATGCTCGCGGGGGGTACACCGCGTCCACGCGCGGCGACCAGGTCCAGCCACTCCGGCAACACGTCGGTCCTACCGTCCAGGATCATGGCCAGCCGGTGCGCTGCCGCTTCACCGAGGGGTTCGGGGACGGGCGCGTTGTCGGGGGCCACCGGGGCGGCGGTGGCCGGTGTGTACCCGGCGAGCCTGCGCACGGTGGCGAGGGCGGCGCGGTCCAGGAGGGCCCGGGCGCCGTCCGCGGCGGGGGTCGTCGGCAAGTCGGGGGTGTCGGGTACCGGACGCCGGGACGTGCCCGCCAGGGCGGCGGAGACCAGGCGGTCCCAGGAGTCGGCCGGGGGTTCGATGGTCACAGCGGGTGGACCCTTCCTTCTCGGTCCCACACGGTCATGGCGGTCAGCCCGTCGCGGGGGGACCACTCGGCCGCCACGGTGCAGGGGTGGCCGCCGGTGATCGCCAGGAGCGTCCACGGGGTGTCGGTGTCCAGGGGCAGGGCGGCGCCGTCGGCGTCGGCCAGGTGCCACCGGCCGTCGTGGGCGGGCACGGCACCGGTGAGCACCACGGGCCAGGTGTCCCGCCAGGGGTCGGCGGCGAGGGCGGCGGCGCAGGCGTCGAGCGCCTCGGCGATGGTGGTCCCCGTGGGCGGGGGCGCGGGGCGGGCCACCGTGTCGGCTGCGGGCACGGCCCGCTGCCCGTCCGGGTAGAACGCCAGATCGGCCTCGGTCTCGGTGCCGGACCGGAAGGGGGTGCGGGGCGCCTCCTGGGCGCGGGCGAAGCTCAGGAACAGGGCGGTGCGTCCCGTCTTCTCGCCGCGCAGCCACACCCGGCGGGCGGTCATCTGACCGTCCTCGGTGGGGGCGTCCCTCAGGCCGAGCACCCGCCAGGTGTCGCGGACCCGCTCCCCCTCGGCCAGGACCTCGTCGGCCTTGACGGCGATGCCGATCCTGGAGCGGACGGCGGCGCGCGTGTGCGCGTCGAGGGCGTCCCCGGCTCCGTGGGCGGACACCAGCAGGTGGAGCATGCTGAGCCGTTCGAGCAGGGTTTCGGGCCAGTGCGCGGACCGGACGGCGGCGGGGAGCGCGGCGACGGCGGAGGCAGCCGCCCCGGCCTTGGCGTCCACGAGGCGCTTGGCCATCCGGTCCCAGTGGTCGTAGCCGTGTTTGGGCGCCTCGGCGAGCCCGGCCTCGATCTGGTCGTCGAGCCAGAGGCGCAGTTCGCGCATGCCGCTCTCGACCGCCTCCTCACGGGCCTTCAGGGTGGCGGCGGCCCGCTTCGGGTCGGCGGGGGCGGTGGTGCCCTCCTCCGCCTTCTTCTGGCGTGCGGCGCGCCCGGAGAGCCAGTCGGCGACCCATGCGGGGCGTTCCTCCCGCGCGTGGACGTCTTCTTGCGCCCACAGCGCGAGCAGGGCCAGGACGTGTTTGCAGGGGATCTTGCGGCTGGGACAGCTGCACTTGTAGGCCGGACCCCCCGCACCGTCCAGGTGGACGGCGGCCAGGTAGGGCTTGGCGCCGCTGCCCTTGCACTCGCCCCAGACGGCGGAGGTCGTGCCCGTGGGGGCGGCGACGGTTCCGCTCTCGGGCCAGGAGGCGGGTTTGGCCACCTTGAGTGCGGCTTTGCGGGACGAGGGGTCCGGAGCCAGAGCCCAGACGTCGTCGGTACTCCATCGATCGCTCACGGAAGAGGACACTAGGGGTCGGGGACGACAGTCCCGTCACGGGTGCCGGGGCGGGGCGGGGGCCTCCTGCGGGAGCCCCCGTGGCCGAATCCGGCGGGGCGGAAAGGGAACGCCGCCTTCGGTTCTCGACGTATTCCCTCGCCTCCACGCGTATACCGCGCCGGAGAGGAGTCGGCCCGTGCTCTTCCTCGGCACGCGGTGAAGCGCGAAGGGAACGCCTCACCGGGCAGCCGTTCCGTCCTGTCTTCCGGTGTTCTCGTTTCCGCTCCCCGGACCGTGTCCCACTCCGTCCCGGCCCCGTCTCTCCCGACCGCTCTCCCCCACGGCGGGGGCGCGGCACCGCATCCGGCCTTCCGGTCGGCGGCTCTCCGAGAGGCCGTGCGCGGGGCCGTCGGTGCCCGCGTGGGAGCTGCGAAAACCGTCGTTCCCGTGTACCTCTAACACACCTTTCCGCCGCTGGCGACCGCCCTCTAAGCACATCCGAAGCCGAATGGCTATCCGGTGAAGCACGTGTCCTGCAAACCCAGACAAAACGGACCAAAGCCAGCCGAACACCTTCTGACCTGCGATAAGAAGGCTCCAGAACAAGGATGACACCGGCAGCGGTGCACCCGCCAGCAAGGCACACCGGTGATCACACTGATGACATCCCACCGAACCGACCCCATAGTGAAGGCGTCCGGAGAAAGAACATTTCCCGCCGATTCCCAAAGCCAGAGAAACGAATGTCGATCGCCCTCAAAAAGCCGCACAAAAAGGACCCAAAAGGGCGTCTCCGACTTTCCCCTCCAACTGATAAGACCCATGCACGCCTCCCTTCGAGGACGTGTTTTCCCGATGTGCGAAAAGGAATCAACGTGCGCACCATGACCCCCCGTTCCACTGACGGCTCCGAAACCACCGCCCCCCCCTTTCGGGACTGTCGCGGGTGGCCTCCCGTACCGCGCTGGCCGCGGCGATGGCCGCCGGCCTCACCCTCGGCGCGGTCGCCCCCGCCGCCGCCGACAGCCCCTACGAGCGCGGCCCCGACCCCACCACCTACAGCATCGAGGCCTCCAGCGGCCCCTTCGACATCGACGAGGAGAGAGTCTCCTCCCTCGTCTACGGCTTCGGCGGCGGCACCATCTACTACCCCGAGGACGACAGCCAGACCTACGGCGGCATCGTCATCACCCCCGGCTTCACAGCGTCGTCCGCGTCCTACGAGTGGCTCGGTGAGCGCCTGGCCTCCCACGGGTTCGTCGCCTTCAACATCGACACGAACACGCGCCTCGACCAGCCGGGCAGCCGCGGACGCCAGATCGAGGCCGCCCTGGACTACCTGGTCGAGGACAGCGACGTGGCCGACCTGGTCGACGAGGACCGCTTGGGCGCCGTGGGCCACTCCATGGGCGGCGGCGCCCTCGCCGCAGCCGACGCCCGACCCGACCTGCGCGCGATCGTGCCGATCACCCCCTGGCACACCCGGGACGACTGGGGCAGCATCACCGTCCCCACCATGATCATCAGCGCGGAGAACGACGTCATCGCACCCAACTACACGCACTCCGAGCCGTTCTACGACAGCCTGAACCCGAACCTGGAGCGCAGCTACCTGGAGCGCAGCTACCTGGAGCTGGCCGGCGAGGGGCGCCTCGTCCCGAACTTCCCCAACACACTGCTCGCCCGCAACACCATCGCCTGGCTGAAGGTGTTCGTGAACGAGGACGACCGCTACGAACAGTTCCTCTGCCCCGACCCCCAGCGCCGACGGCTTCTTCGGCGGCGACTACACCAACACCGACGGCACCTGCCCCTACATCTAGAACGGGCAGCCCGTGGCACACGGGTGAGGTGACACAGCGGCGGGCCGCACCACGCGGCCCGCCGCTTTCGTGTATTGGATTCCCGTGCATCCGGGGTTCGCCGGTCGCGACCGAAGCGCTCAGCCGTGGCGGCGGCACAAAGAACAGGAGAACTCATAGGTGTTTCCACCTGCTATCCCACACCTGAACTCGACAGTAAAGACTGCCGGTGGTTCCCCCGATTCGTGTTCACGACGCAGACACCATAGTGAAACACGAGGCGCATGAGATGCCCATCACAGGCCCTTTCACCAGGGCTGACAGATGGGCTCTACCCCCTGGCTCCTCATCCCGCACCCACAGAAAAGGAAACGACGTGCGAACGAAGAACACCCCCTCCTCCGAGGGTTCCGAGTCCGCCCTTCTCCCGCTGACCTCCCGTGTGGCCTCCCGCACCGCGCTGGCCGCGGCGATGGCCGCCGGCCTCACCCTCGGCGCGGTCGCCCCCGCCGCCGCCGACAGCCCCTACGAGCGCGGCCCCGACCCCACCTCCTCCAGCATCGAGGACTTCAGCGGCCCCTTCGACGTGGATGAGGACGACGTCTCCTCCTGGGCCGCCAGCGGCTTCGGCGGCGGCACCATCTACTACCCCGAGGACGACAGCCAGACCTACGGCGGCGTGGTCATCGCCCCCGGCTTCACCGCCACCTCCGGCATGTACGCCTGGCTGGGCGAGAGCCTGGCCTCCCACGGCTTCGTGGTCTTCACCATCGACACCAACACCACGTTCGACCAGCCGAACAGCCGCGGCCGCCAGATCGACGCCGCCCTGGACTACCTGGTCGAGGACAGCGACGTGGAGGACCTGGTCGACCCGGACCGCCTCGCCGCGATGGGCCACTCCATGGGCGGCGGCGGCACCCTCGCCGTGGCCGAGGACCGCCCCGAGCTGAAGGCCGCCATCCCCCTCACCCCCTGGCACACCGACAAGACCTGGGGCAGCGTCACCGTCCCCACCATGATCATCAGCGCGGAGAACGACACCATCGCGCCCAACTCCTCGCACACCGACCGGTTCTACAGGAGCCTGGACTCCGACCTCCCGCGCGCCCTGCGCGAGCTGGACGGCGCGGGCCACCTCGCTCCCAACTCCCGCAACAGCCTGATCCTGAGCAACAGCGTCTCCTGGCTGAAGGTGTTCGTGGACGAGGACGACCGCTACGAGCAGTTCCTCTGCCCCGTCCCCAGCACCGGCGGCTGGTTCGGCAGCGACTACTCCGAGGCCGAGGGCACCTGCCCCCTGATCTAAGGGGGGAGACCCCGCACCCGTCACACACGGGTGACCGCCCACAGGTGAGAACAGCGGCGGGCCGCACCACGCGGCCCGCCGCTTCCGCGTGTGCCCAGAGGGGTGTTCCGGTGCGCCCCAAGGAGAAGTGAACCCACGGGTAAAAACCACTGGTGGTTCCACGGATTCGTGGTCATGCACAAGAGGCCATAGTGAATCCCGTGACCGATGAGACGCCCGTCACAGACTCCTCCCGGGCGGATCATCGGGTCACCCACACATCACATGAACCAAGGCCGGGTGAGTCCACCGAAACGGCATCGGCGCCGCAGACCCACCCCGGCCCGAGCAACCCCATCCCCCACGGAGAAGGACACGACGTGCGCATCGACAACCCCCTGTCCTCTGACGGTTCCGACTCACCCCCTCTCTCCAAGGCGCCCCGGATCGCCGCCCGTACCGTGCTGGCCGCGGCGATGGCCGCCGGCCTCACCCTCGGCGCGGTCGCCCCCGCCGCCGCCGACAGCCCCTACGAGCGCGGCCCCGACCCCACCACCTACAGCATCGAGGCCTCCAGCGGCCCCTTCGACATCGACGAGGAGAGAGTCTCCTCCCTCGTCTACGGCTTCGGCGGCGGCACCATCTTCTACCCCGAGGACGACAGCCAGACCTACGGCGGCATCGTCATCGCCCCCGGCTACACCGAGTCCGCCTCCGTCATGAACTGGCTGGGCGAGTACCTGGCCTCCCACGGCTTCGTCGCCTTCAACATCGGTACCAACACCCGCTTCGACCAGCCGAACAGCCGCGGCCGCCAGATCGAGGCCGCCCTGGACTACCTGGTCGAGGACAGCGACGTGGCCCACCTCGTGGACGAGGACCGCCTCGCGGCCATGGGCCACTCCATGGGCGGCGGCGGCACCCTCGCCGCGGCCGAGGACCGCCCCGAACTCAAGGCCGCCATCCCCCTCACCCCCTGGCACACCGACAAGACCTGGGGCAGCGTCAGAGTCCCCACCATGATCATCGCCGCCGAGAACGACACCATCGCGCCCAACTACTCCCACTCCATCCCCTTCTACAACAGCCTGAACTGGGGCACCGAGCGGGCCTACGTGGAGCTCAACAACGAGGGCCACCTCGTCACCAGCAGCCGCAACACCGAACTCGCGACCAACAGCCTCTCCTGGCTGAAGGTGTTCGTGGACGAGGACGACCGCTACGAGCAGTTCCTCTGCCCCGCACCCAGCACTGGCTGGTTCTCGCCCTACTCCGACTACCGCGACTCCTGCCCCTACATCTAATCCGCAAGCGGGTATCCACCCCGCACGGATCCCCCTTCGGGAGTGACACAGCGGCGGGCCGCACCACGCGGCCCGCCGCTTCCGTGTGCCCCGGCCGAAGGTGAGAGGGAGAGGGCCTTTCCACTGGCCTACCCGTGAGTAAAGATCACTGGTGGTTACCCGGATTCGCGTTCACGTGACAGACACCATAGTGATACGCGAAGCGAATGAGACGCCCATCACAGGAACCTCTCCCCCCGAGAAGAGAACCGCTGGGCGATCACCGCCTCACACGAGTCGAAGCGGACTCACACTGCAAGGACCCTCCCCCGACGACCGCGGTCCCCCGCCCCCGGCCCGCAGATCCTTGTGACCCTTCACAGCGAAGGAATAGACGTGCGTATCACCACCCCCCCAGTGAACTCCCCCGAAGAGTCGACGGCCAAGCCCCTCTCCTGGGTCTCCCGTACCACTCTGGCCGCGGCGATGGCCGCCGGCCTCACCCTCGGCGCGGTCGCCCCCGCCGCCGCCGACAGCCCCTACGAGCGCGGCCCCGACCCCACCGAGTCCAGCGTCGAGAGCCTGCGCGGCCCCTTCGACGTCGACGAGACCTCCGTCTCCTCCTGGGCCGCCAGCGGCTTCGGCGGCGGCACCATCTTCGAGCCCGACACCGGCATCTTCGGCTCCGACGAGACCTACGGCGGCATCGTCATCGCCCCCGGGTACACCGCCAGCTCCTCCACCATGGAGTGGCTGGGCGAGGCCCTGGCCTCCCACGGCTTCGTCGCCTTCACCATCGACACCAACACCCGCTTCGACCAGCCGAACAGCCGCGGCCGCCAGATCGAGTCCGCCCTGGACTACCTGGTCCGCAACAGCGACGCGGTCGACCCGGACCGCCTGGCCGTGTCGGGCCACTCCATGGGCGGCGGCGGCACCCTCGCCGCGGCCGAGGACCGCCCCGAACTGAAGGCCGCCATCCCCCTCACCCCCTGGCACACCGACAAGACCTGGGGCAGCGTCAGAGTCCCCACCATGATCATCGGCGCCGAGAACGACGCCATCGCCTCGGTCCGATCGCACTCCATTCCGTTCTACAACAGCCTGAGCTACAACACCGAGCGGGCCTACGTGGAGCTGGACGGCGCGAGCCACTTCGCCCCGAACTACAACAACACCGCGATCGTGCGCAACAGCGTCTCCTGGCTGAAGGTGTTCGTGGACGAGGACGACCGCTACGAGCAGTTCCTCTGCCCCGGGCCCAGCACCGGCGGCGGCTGGTTCGGCGGTAGCGACTACTCCGACTACCGGGACTCCTGCCCCTTCATCTAGGGGTACGCAGGTCACCGCCCACACGTGAGAACAGCGGCGGGCCGCACACGCGGCCCGCCGCCTTCGTATGCGTGAAAACAGAAGAATGGAGGCAGGCGCACCCCTGAACGCCGAGATAAAGACGACAGGTGATTACACCGATTCGCGTTCACCGAAAGGACATCATAGTGAAACGTGACGTGAACGAGGCGCTTTCGATATACCTTCGAAATCGAAGAGGAAGCCTCTCCCCACGTCGACTGTAAGGACGCGGACCCGAAGAAAAAGGCCCCGAAAACGGGGCCCGACCCTCATTGTCCCCTTCGAACGAAGGAAAACATGCGTACCATCACCCCCCTGAACACCGATGACACGGGACACCCCCGCACCCCGCTCGCGTGGGTGTCCCGCACCGCGCTGGCCTCGGCGATGGCCGCCGGCCTCACCCTCGGCGCGGTCGCCCCCGCCGCCGCCGACAGCCCCTACGAGCGCGGCCCCGACCCCACCACCTCCAGCGTCGAGGACCTGGACGGCCCCTTCGCCATCGACGAGGAGAGCGTCTCCTCCTGGTCCGCCAGCGGCTTCGGCGGCGGCACCATCTTCTACCCCGAGGACGACAGCCAGACCTACGGCGGCGTGGTCATCGCCCCCGGGTACACCGCCAGCTCCTCCACCATGGAGTGGCTGGGCGAGAGCCTGGCCTCCCACGGCTTCGTCACCTTCACCATCGACACCAACACCCGCTACGACCAGCCGAACAGCCGCGGCCGCCAGATCGAGTCCGCCCTGGACTACCTGGTCGAGGACAGCGACGTCGCCGACCTGGTCGACGAGGACCGCCTGGCGGTCTCGGGCCACTCCATGGGCGGCGGCGGCACCCTCGCCGCGGCCGAGGACCGCCCCGAACTCAAGGCCGCCATCCCCCTCACCCCCTGGCACACCGACAAGACCTGGGGCAGCGTCACCGTCCCCACCATGATCATCGGCGCCGAGAACGACACCATCGCCTCGGTGAACTCGCACTCCATCCCGTTCTACAACAGCCTGAGCTACAACACCGAGCGGGCCTACGTGGAACTGGCCGGCGCGAGCCACTTCGCGCCCAACAGCGACAACGAGCAGATCCACCGCAACAGCCTCTCTTGGCTGAAGGTGTTCGTGGACGAGGACGACCGCTACGAGCAGTTCCTCTGCCCCGGGCCCAGCACCGGCTGGGGCTCGGACTACTCCGACTACCGCGAGTCCTGCCCCTTCATCTAGGCCGGGGGCGGGCCTCCGCCCTCCGCGCATGACCGATCAGAAGTGAGAACGGCGGTGGGCCGCACCTGCGGCCCGCCGCCCCTTCGTTTTCCCAAGGTTACCGGAGAGGAATTTCCTTGAGGTCAACGAGGAAGGAGTTCCATTCCGAGGACGTGAAACTGAGATGGCCGAGCCCCCGGTTCTGCGTATCCCGGACCTGGACTGCGCCGGGGGCCTCCTTCACCTCCACACAGAAGCGGTCACCCTGACTGTACGTGGATTTCTTCCAGCCGTTCACAGTTCTTCCCTCACTTCTTCTATCCTCTGCAACGAGGCATCGGGGGAAAGGGCCCATACCTGGAGCCTGCTGTAAGTCGCCTCCAGCCGCCGCACGACCGACTCCTCGTCCGTGACATGTTCGCCCGAAGAGTGCTCGGAAACGACCAAGGGACTTTGGTCACTAAAGTACACGAGCCAGAAGGCTCCCGCTGTCCAGGCGAAGTCGCGGATCCCCGAGGGGAGGACCTGGACGGTGACGGCCTCCTCCCGCGCCTCCGCGGCCAGCCGCTCCAACTGCCCGCGCATGACCTCGGCACCCCCCACGAGCCGGGTGAGGACGAACTCGGGGATGACCACGCTGACAACGAGTTCGGTGTTCTCTCGCAAGCGCTCCCGCCACTCCGTGCGCCCCGAGACCACCCGCTGGACGTGCTCCCTGTCGAGGGTCGTGGAGGCGTGCGAAGCGATCACCCGGGCGTACTCCTCGACTTGGAGGAACCCGGGAAGGACAAACGGGTGAAAATACCGCATTTCCGTACCTTCCCGAACATACTCATCCGGGTCGTAGTACCAGACCTTCCCGTTCTCCGAGCGCTCCACGTCCCGCCACATCCTGAGGAGGGCGCCGTTTGTACCGAACTCGCGGTCCAGAGCCTCCACAATTCCGACATTGGGCACCCGTACCGCCCGTTCGATCTTGCTGTGGTAGGTCGCGGAGTAGGACGTCATCCGAGACAGCCGATCCAGTGAAAGGTTGCCCTGCGTGCGCAAACGCCGAACGTGCTTGCCGAACTCCACCCACGCCGGCTTCAGTCGGTCCACCATGTACCGACCATGGCAACGAATCAGTACCGACAGGTACAGAACTGCCCAGAGCGTAACCTCTTTGTATCCTCCCTTTCCACGAGAGCTCTCCCGGTGCGAACCTCACTACATGACCACCACAAGCACTCCGAGGAAAAAGGGCACGTCTTCAGAGGTCACTCAAGGGAACTTCTTCACTACTAAAAGCCATAATTCGGGCCAGGCGGTGGCCATGCCCTCCACCGCTCCCCCGGCCCGCGCCGTGACGGCGCCATGAGGCCCGCCCACACGGCCCGGGACCGGGCCCTCAAGGAGCTGTACGCCGCCCTCCGGCGCGCCGGTGCCCCGGAGGCCGTGCTCGACCTCTACAACGACCCGGCGGTGTACACGCGGGACACCCGCACCAGGGTCAGGGGCCAGTACTTCCTCACCTCCAGGACCGCCCACGGGGGCGCGATCCTGGAGACGGGGTCGGTCCCGGTCCACAACACCGAGGCCGCCGTCCGCCTGGTCCTGGAGATGGCCTCGGCCGCGGGCCCCCGCTCGGCCTGACGCGGGCACCCCGCCCACGGTCGGCGGCCCGGGGACGAGGTGCCCCCGGACCGCACGCACGGCGAAGGGCCGGTGCCCCAGTGGGGACACCGGCCCTCGCCACCTCAGAGTGTGCCCGCAGGCACCGAGAGGAACCGCTAGTCGTGGAAGACCAGCTCGCTCGGGGCGAGCTCCGTGAAGTCGGTCTCCTCGATCGGACCGCCGGCGTTGTCGGTGATCCGGGTCTCCTGGATCATCTCGATGTCGCCGCCGGCCTGGTACTGGACGACGTAGACGCCCTGGTGGCCGCCGCGGTCGTCCTCGCTGGAGGTGAACGGCACGGGGCTCGGGCCCTGCCACTCGATGGTGTGCAGGGTGTCGATCAGGGCCTGGCGGTCCAGGTCCTCACCGGCTTCCAGCAGCGCCTGGGAGAACATGACGGCCTGCGTCATGCCGAACACGTGCGTGTTGGTGAGGACCTCGCTGTCGTCCTCGCGGTAGTCCTCCCAGACCTGGATGAAGAACTGCGCCCACTCGTCCTCGGGGTCCTCGATACGCGGCATGTAGCTGGTGATGATCAGACCGTCGAGGAAGGCGTCGGCGGCCTCGCCCTCGACCGCGCCGTCGGAGAAGGCGGCGAGCATGCCCTGCAGGGTCCGGGTGTCACCACCGATGCTGGAGACCACCCACTGCGGGTCGTACTCCATGGCGGAGGCGGTCAGCATCGCGTTGGCCATGAAGGCCGGGATGCAGGAGCACACCACGACCTCGGCCTCGGCCGCCTGGAGGGCGGCGATCTGTGCCGAGATGTCGGTCACGGAGGACTCGTAGTGCTCGCGGGCCACGACCTCGTCGGTGAGGTACTGGTCGAGGCCGGCCTGGGAGTCCGTGCCGACGTCGTCGTTCTGGTAGAAGAAGCCGACGTTCTGGCCGGGGAAGTTCTCCGCGATGTACTGGCCCTGGACCTTGGCCTCCTTGGTGTAGTCCGTCTGCCACCCGTAGGTGAGCGGGTACTCCTCGGGGCTGTTCCAGATCAGGGCGCCGGAGGCCGGGAAGACGTCCGGGATGCCCTCGTCGTTCAGGTAGTCGAGCACACCCGAGTGGGTCGGGGTGCCCAGACCGCCGAACATCGCGAAGATCTCTTCGTCGACCAGCTCACGGGTCACGTCGATCGTCTGCGCGGGGTCGTAGGCGTCGTCCTTGACCACGTAGTCGATCTGGCGCCCGTTCACGCCGCCCTGCTCGTTGACGTAGTCGAAGACCGCCTGGGCACCGCGGGAGATCGGGCTGTAGCCGGAGGCGGCCACACCGGTCAGCGGCTGGTGCGAGCCGATGGTGATCGTGTCCTCGGTGACACCAGTGGCCACGGCCAGGTCGGCGTCCTCTCCCTCGGTCACCTCTCCGGCGCCTTGACAGGCCGTGGCCATGAGGGCCAGGGCCAGGGTCGCCGCGGCGACCGGTGTTCCTCTGCGAATACGCATGGTGCTCTCCTTTTTCAGGGGGTTATCGAGAGGTCTTGCTGAGCCGACGCTGGGCGGCCAGCCGTTGGAAGATGCCCTGGATTCCCAACGGCCAGAACCGCAGGACCAGGATGAGGATGATGCCGAAGAACACGAGCGGAAGGTTGTTCTCGACGTTGCTGTTCATTTCGAAGAGACCCGCCAGATCGGATACCCAGAGCTCCAGGTAGACGACGGCCAGGGCCGCCCACAGGGCGCCCCACATGCTCCCGACCCCGCCGAGGACGAGGACGGCGAGCAGGGTCAGGGACAGAGCGAGCGTGAAGATGCTCGGTGTCGCGGTGCCCAGCACGTAGATCTGCAGGGCACCGGCCAGCCCGCCCGCGGTGGAGGCGATGACGAACGCGGCCACCTTGGTGGAGCCCACGGGCACACCGGCCATGGCCGCGGCGGTCTCGTCGTCGCGGACGGAGCGCATCCGGCGGCCGAGGCGGCCACCGGAGATCGTCGCCAGTACGACGAGGGCCAGCAGCACGACCGTCCACACGACGATCGACGTCCACTGCTCGTCACTGACGAGGTTCTCAAGGCCCGGAGGGGCACCCGCGACGCGGATGCGCAGGCCGTTGCTGCCTCCGAGCACATCGTGGTAGCGGTGCGCCAGGCCGGGCAGGCCCACGGCCAGGATCAGTGTGGCACCGGCCAGGTAGGGGCCGTGCAGGCGGGCCGTGGCCGCGCCGACCAGCAGACCGGCCAACGCCGAGACGACGACCACGATCAGCAGGTTGGCCGCCAGCGGCAGCATCGGCAGGTGCAGGACGAGCAGCGCCATGCTGTAGGCGCCGATCATCATGAACGCGCCGTGGCCGAGGGAGACCTGGCCGCTGCCGCCGACCAGGAGCTGGAGCCCGGCGATCGCCAGCAGCGTGTACCCGACCGCCGCGTAGCGCAGCGAGGACAGGTCACTGGAGAACAGCATCAGTCCGCTGATCGCGGTGAGCGCGAGTGCGGCCAGCAGCAGGTTCCGCACGGGAGAGGGGATCCGCTTCCAGAAGCCGACCTTGGGGGACGCCGGAGGCGAACCCTGGGAGGTGGGAGCTGTAGCGCCTTCGGCGCGCTCCCGGGTGGATGAGGACACGGCTACACCTTTCGCGCTTTCGGGCGGGACAGGATGCCGTCGGGACGGACGCTCAGCACGAGGACCACGACGGCGAGGGCGGCGAGAGTGGCGACTTCGGGACCGACGTAGCCGCTCACGTAGGACATGGCCAGACCCATGAGGAGGCCGCCGAGGATGGCACCGAACGGGCTGTCCAGGCCACCGATCACCGCGGCGGTGATCGCGAAGACGAACACGAGGTCGAACGAGTGCGGGGAGAGGAACGGCGGACCGGCGAGCATGCCGGCGAGGGCGCCGATCGTGGAGGCGATCACCCACCCGGCGGTGAGCATCAGGCCGACCTTCACACCGCTGAGCCTGGCGGCCTCGGGACGAAACGCCGCGGCGCGCATCCGCAGGCCGAGCGGGCTGAACCGGTAGAGGACGAACACCAGGACCGCCACGACGGCGATCGAGGCCACCGCGAAGACGTCTGCCGGGGAGAAGTCGCCCTTGTAGTCGAAGGCGTACCGGAGGCCGTGCTCCTGGCTGCCCCAGATCATCCCGATCACGCCTTGGATCACCAGGAGTAGGCCGAGGGTGACGATGATCGCGTTGAGTTCGGACTTGCTGGCGATCGGGCGGATGACCACCCGCTCGACGAGCGCACCCGCCAGGGCGCCGGCGACGAGCGCGGCACCGAAGCCGAGCCAGTAGCTGTCGGTGGCCTGGATGACGGCGAAGGCGGTGTAGGCGGACACCAGGGCGAAGGCCGGCTGGGCGAAGTTCACCAGGCGGGTGGCCTGGAAGATGATGACCAGGGACAGCGCAAGCGCCGCGTAGACGGCTCCGCTCGACAGCCCGTTGTAGGTCAGGTCGAGAAACTTTTCCATGGGGGTCTCCTCAGAAACCGAGGTAGGCGTGGCGCGTGCGCTCGTCGGAGAGGAGTTCGTCCGAGGCCCCGCTGACGGCCACCTTGCCCTGGTTCAGGACGAACCCGTGCTCGGTGGTCGCCAGAGCGCCGGCGGCGTTCTGCTCGACGAGGACGACGGTGAGTCCGGAACTCTTCCGCAGGTCGCGCAGGAGATCGAAGATCTGCTGCGTGATCAGCGGCGCCAGACCGAGGGAGGGCTCGTCCAGGAGGAGCACCTTGGGTTTGGCCATGAGCGCGCGGCCGATGGCGAGCATCTGGCGCTCACCGCCGGAGAGGGTGCTCGACGGGCGTTTGCGGCGCTCCGCCAGCGGGGGGAAGAGCTCCAGGACCTCCGCCATGGTCTTCTTGTCGGTGCGGGAGGAGCGCCACAGGCCGCCCAGCCGCAGGTTCTCCTCCACGGTGAGTTCGGCGATGACGCCGCCGCCCTCGGGGACGTGGGCCATGCCGCGGGTGATGACCCTCTCGGCGGGCAGGCGCGTGATGTCCTCCCCTTCGAGCAGGACCTTCCCGGAGGAGACCTTGTGCAGCCCGGACAGGGCGCGCAGCAGGGTGGTCTTGCCCGCGCCGTTGGCGCCGAGGACCGCGCACATGCCCTCGGGGGGCACGGAGAGCGTGATCCCGTGGAGGGCCTGGACCGGGCCGTAGTGGACGTCGAGGTCCTCGACCTGGAGGATCGGTTCGGTGCTCATCGGGTGCCTCCGTCCGCGGCCGGCTCGCCGAGGTAGGCGCGGGTGACGGCCGGGTCGGCCTGGACCTGCTCGGGGGTGCCGGTGGAGATGACCTGGCCGAAGTTGAGCACCACGATGTGGTCGCACACCTTCATCACCAGGTCCATGTGGTGCTCGACCAGGACGACGGCCATGTCGTTGCTGAAGCCGCGGATCTGGTCGGCGAGGTTGTCCAACTGCTGCTCGGACAGGCCGCTGGCCGGCTCGTCGAGCAGGAGCAGTTCGGGGTCTCCGACGCAGGCGCGGGCCAGGGCGACCTGCTTCTGGATGCCGTAGGGGAGCATGCCGGGGAAGTGGTGGGCGAACTCGGCGATGCCGAAGCGCTGGAGGGTCGCGTAGGCCTTCTCGCGGATCACGCACTCGTCCCGGTGGTGGCCGAGCAGGCCGGTGACCATGGACAGGGCGCCGCCCTTGGCCAGGCGGTCGGCCCCGGCGATCACGTTCTCCAAGACCGTCATCATGGGGAAGAGGTTCAGGCCCTGGAAGGTACGGGCGATCCCGGCACGCGCCAGGCGGTGCGGACCGGTCTTGCCGGTGCGCTTGCCCTTCCAGGTGATGGTCCCCTCGGTGGGCTTGAGCACACCGGACAGGACGTTGAACAGGGTGGTCTTCCCGGCTCCGTTGGGGCCGATGAGCCCGACGACGGTCCCAGGCGCGACCTGGATTCCGACATCGTCGAGGGCCGTCAGCCCGCCGAAGCGCATGGTCACCCCCTCCGCCTTCAGGAGGTGGCCGCCTGTGGTCGTTGTCATGACTGCCTTTCTCGAGGGTGCTGACCGGAATTACCGTACCGACCAGTTGGTATGGTCCAGTTGGTAGGGAGGGTGCCCTGACCACCGCGCCGTGGAGGGTCTGCCGCTCCCCGCGTCAGTTGAGCAAGCGGGCCAGATCCACGCGGGACCTGATGTTCAGCTTGCGGAAGATGCCGCGCAGATGGTGTTCGACCGTGCGCGGACTGATGAACATGTGCGCGGCGACCTCGCGGTTGGTCGCGCCTTCGGCGACCAGCCGAGCGATCTGCTGCTGCTGAGCGGTCAGCTCACTCGTCGAGGGCGGGTCCGGGTCGCGTTCGGCGGTCCCGATGGCCCTCAGTTCGGCCCGCGTCTGGCGGACCCAGAGTCGAGCACCGAAGCGCTCGAAGGATTCCAGGGCGTCGTACAGGTGCTCGCGTGCCCGTCCGGGGAGGCGGGCCCGGCGCAGGAACGCCCCGAAGAGCAGTTGCGTGCGCGCCTGTTCGACGTCGTCGTCGCCGCAGGCCCGGTGCAGGGCCAGCGCGTTCTCGAAGTGGTCGGCGGCCTCGTCGCCCGCGGCCAGGAGCCCCTGGCCGCGCGCGGCCAGCGCGCGGGCGCTCAGGCTGCCGACCGCGTCGGCCCAGTACTGGTAGCCGGCCTGGGAGGTTCGGGCCCAGTCGGTCTCACCCATCCGGGTGGCCGCCTCCACGAAGTGGGGCGCCGTGAGCAGGCGCATCGTCGGGTGCCCGTATCCCGGCCCGGCGTGGACCAGGGCCCGCAGCCGGAAGAAGGCCTCCGCGGCGTTGCCCCGCGACAGTTCCAGGACGGCCAGGGCCCAGGAGGCCAGCGCCGAGGCCAAGCCGAGGCTCTTCTCCCCCGCCTGGGCGGCGACCGCGCGCGCCCGGATGCGGCAGGTGTCCACGTCGCCCTGGATCGCGGCGATCATCGCCAGCGAGGCCAGGTTCTGGGTGGCCCAGATCGACTGCCCGTGCTCGCGCGCCGCCTTCAGTCCGTGGAGGGCGTGGCCCGCGGCGGAGGGAAAGCGGCCGCTCCAGAACTCGGAGAAGACCAGGAACCCCAGCGCCGCCGGGACGGGGGCGTGCTCCCCCTGGGTCTCCCCGGCCTCCACGGCCCGCGTCATGACCCGCCGCACGAACGGCGCGTCGCCGAGCCGCAGTCCGCAGACCCCGGCCCAGATCAGCTCGGAGGGGAGGTCCATCCCCTCGGAGAGCTCCATGCCCTCGCGCAGGATCGGGGTGGAACCGGTGTAGTCGCCCCGGAAGGAGAGGGTGCACCCCTTGAGGTAGGCCATGACCAGGCGCATCGGCGCCGGGTCGTCGTCACGTACCAGTGAGGCGGCCAGGTCGTAGGCCTTGCCGTGCCGGATCGGGTCGCCCGCCAGGGAGGCGGAGTCGGCCGAGCGCACCAGGGCGCGCAGGGCGAGTTCGCGGTCGTGGCCGATGAGCTCCCGACCCACGGCCATCAGGCGCTCGGCGGCGTCGATTGCGTTGCCCTCACGCATGGTCAACTGCGCGTCGACCAGGTCGATGATCGCCCGTCGCCTGTCGGTGACGGCCAGCGGCCGGGCCTTGCGCACCAGGTGCGCGCCCCGGTCGGTCCTGCCGCCCGCGTAGGCCTGGTAGGAGGCGCTGGCCAGTCGGCAGGCGCGGATGTCGGGGTCCGGCGTGAGCTGGGCGGCGCGTTCGTGGGCGTAGGAGGCGGCCAGCGGCCCCTCCAGCCTGCGGGCGCGCAGGGCGGCCTTCTCCACGGCGTTCGACAGGGCCTCGTCGGGGGTGCTCGACCCCGCGGCGGCGTGGCGGGAGAACTCCAGCGGCGTGTACTCCGGGTCCACCGCCTCGGCGAGGGCCCGGTGAACCGCGCGCAGCCGGTTGGCCGGGGCGTCCTGGGCGATGGCCTCGCACAGCAGCGGGTCGGAGAAGACGACGTTGGCGCCCTCCACGTGCACGATCCCGGCCTCCTCGGCCGGCTCCAGGTCCCCCACCGTGAGGGCGGGATCCCCGCTGGCCTCGATCAGCAGGTCGACCCCGGGGTCGGCGGCCAGGGAGGCGATGAGGAGCAGGTGCTGGACGTGCTCGGGCAGTTCGCGGTAGGCGGTCAGGAACGAGGCGCGCAGCCGTCCGGGCAGCCGGAGCTGCGCGGGCAGGGGCTCCAAGCCCCGGATCTGGGGTGCGGACAGGCCCCGCAGGTGGCCGATGGCCACGGCGGGGTTGCCGTGGGCGGCCTTGACGAGGCGGGTGCGCACGGCCGAGGCCGGCGTCACCGGTGCGCGGTCGGTGATGATGTCGTGCACCGAACGCGAGCTCAGCGGCTGGAGGAGGTGCTCGGTGACCCCGGGGACCAGCTCGTCCGGGGCGGGCTCGTCCTCCGAGGCGGGCAGACGGGCCGCGGACTTGCCGTGTCCGGCGTGGGCGGTGAACACGGCCGCGATGTGCAGGCCGCTCAACCGCCGGGCCACGAAGGCCAGGGCCTCCAGGGAGGCGGAGTCGAGGTGGTCGGCGTCGTCGACGCAGATCAGGAGGGGCTTGTCCTCGGAGGCGAGACGCAGCAGGTCGAGGACGGCCGTGTACAGGGCGAAGCGGTCGGGGTCCGAGAGCACGCCGCGGGTGAGGGTGTCGCGGATGAGGTCGCGCCTGGACTCGGCCAGGCGCTCGGCCTGGCCCTCGACGGGGCGCAGGAGACGCTGGAGCCCGGCGAGCGGGATGTCGGCCTCGGTGGAAACACCGGCCGCGTGCAGGACGGTGAAGTCCTCGGCAGCGGCGCGCGCGTGCTCGACGAGCGCCGTCTTACCGCGCCCAGGTCCTCCAGAGAGAAGTATGGAGGCACCGTGAGCAGACCTCGCGTCGTCCAAGACGTCCGCGAGGATCCGTCGCTCTGAGTCCCGTCCCCGGAGACGGACACCCGGGGACATCGTGTACCTGCCAGTCACAGGCTCACATTCGCATACGAAGACCCCATCGCGGCAGGTGCGAGTGGGCACACTGGTCGTTTCACCGATACCGGGACCGACTCGCACGGAGCGCGGTCGAGACCATCTCGGACGGCGGGGTGCGACGGTGCGGGACTCACTGCCCAGTCTTGCATCAAAGCGACCACCAGGGGTTCTCTGGCACCAAAGGGTGAGGGGACTCACTCGGGAGGGTGTCCACGACCTCCCTCACGACCCCTTGACGACCAAGGTGCGGTTATCAACCTGCAATACCCCCGTAACACCCCCCGCGATTCGGTCATTCCGGACATTAACCATCAAATACACCCTTTAGTCTCGTACTGACGTCTTCGTGATCCCCCCGTAGGGGATTCCACCGGCCCCCGCAGCAGCCCTGCGGGGGCAGTGCGGCGCACCGCCCCCGCCGACCTGCGCAGTGCCCGAAGCCCCGGGGTTTCGGGCAGAAACAACCGATAACCCGGCCGTCAGGGCTCCGACAGGGCCGACGCCAGCTCCCCACCCGTGGGCGGATCGGCGCCTTCACGGGTCACCGTCACCGCCGCCGCCCTACTCGCGAAGACGAGCAGCTCGCGCACCCGGTCCACGGTGAGGCCGGCCAGTCGCCCTGCGGGGTCACCGCCCAGCAGGTCCGCCCGGTCAAGCCAGTGCAACAGGGCACCCATGAAGGAGTCGCCCGCGCCCACGGTGTCCGCCACCCGGACCTTCGGTGCGCGGACCTCCACCTGCCCCGCGTCGCAGACCGCGAGAGCGCCCCGCCCGCCCAGGGTGACCACCACCAGCTCCGGCCCCAGAGCGGCGACCTCCCGGGCCGCCCGCTCGGGGGAAAGGCCCGGATGGAGGAAGGCCAGGTCCTCATCGCTGGCCTTGACCACGTGGGCCAGTGCGGCGTAGCGCGGCGCCAGCTCCCGCACGGCCTGCGCGTCGCCGATGACGTCCGGCCGGATGTTGGGGTCGAGCGTGAGCGTCACCCCCCCTCGCGCGCGTTCGCGTTCGAGCAGTTCCCCGATCCGCGAGGCCCCAGGCTCCCGGAAGAGCGCCACCGACGCCGCGTGCAGCGCGCCTGCCCCCGGGGGCAGGCGGTCGGGGAGTTCACCGGGGCGCCAGCGCCAGTCGGCGGCGTCGTCCATCCGGAAGTCGTAGCGCGCCGACCCGTCCGTGGCGAGCGTGGCCATCGCCAGCGACGACGGCTCCTCCGCCGCCACCAGCCCGGCCGGGTCGAGCCCCTCGGCCAGCAGGCGCTCGCGGATGCGTTCACCGAAGCCGTCCGATCCGATCCGTGCCAGCAGTCGGGTGGGGGTCCCCAGCCGGGCCGCAGCCACAGCCGTGTTGGCGGGGCCTCCCCCGGGCACGGCCCGGACCACGTCGCGCCCGTGCTCGGTGGGCAGCAGGTCCATGACGTTCTCGCCGACCACGACGAGTCTGGGCTCACGCTCGCTCATGCCGCGCCTCCCCTCTGCGCGCCGGAGCCGCCGGCCAGTGCGCCCGCCAGGGAGCCCGCCAGACCGATCCGGGGCAGGAGCACCGCCTGGTAGGCGTGGTAGACGTCGGGCTTGCCGGGCCACACGCTCCCGGCGGGCCGGTTGTCCGGATCGAGTTCGTGGTGCCAACCGCCGTGCTCGCGGTCGATGTGGTGGCGGTCGGCGTAGGCCCACCAGCGGTCGTAGTCGTGGCCGTAGGCGGCGTTACCGGTGGCCTCGCCCAGGGCCCAGGCGGCCATCGCGGCCTCGACGACGACCCAGTGCATGCGCTCGCGCACGACGGGGCTGTCGTCCCAGTCGAGGGTGTAGACGAACCCCTCCCGGCCGTCGGCGGCCCACCCCCTGCGGACGGCGTGGTCGAAGAGCGCGACGGCGTCGGCCCTCAGCCACGCGGGGACCTCCTCCCCCGCGCCGGTGAGGGAGACCTCCAGGTGGACCAGCAGCCGGGCCCACTCCAGGAGGTGGCCGGTGGTGCTGCCGAAGGGCCGGAAGGGGTGGTCCGGCTGCTCCCGGTGGTGCTCGGGCAGGGCCTTCCAGTCGGAGGTGAAGTGCTCCGGCAGTCGCCAGTCGTACTCGGCGGCCACCCCGTGCACGAGCCGCTCGGCGATGGCCAGCGCACGGCGGGCCCACCGGGCATCGCCGGTGGCGTCGGCGGCGGCCAGGAACGCCTCCACACAGTGCATGTTGCTGTTGGCGCCCCGGTAGTCCTCCGTGGCGCTCCACCCCCGGTCCCAGCTCTCCCGGACCGCCCCCGCGGAGTCCTCCCAAAAGTGCTCCTCGACCACGCCGAGCGCCTCGGCGAGCAGGTCGGCGGCGCCCGGTCGGCCTGCGACGGCGGCGCTGGCGGCAGCCAGGACCACGAAGGCGTGCTCGTAGGCGGACTTGCGGAGCTCCTGCCCGGCCCGGCCCCCTCCACTCTGGGAGCGCTCCCACGAAGCGGGGTCGGAAAGCGCCGCGGGGTCGGAGGGGACCGCGTCGAACCAGCCGCCCAGTTCGGCGTCGCGCAGCGGACCAGCGAGTGCCGCCAACCCGTGGTCGGCGAGTGCCGCCGCCCCCTCCGTGCCCCGCAGGTGCGCCAGGGAGAACACGTGCGTCATGCGCGCCGTGATCCATGCGGCGGTCGGCCTCTCCTCGACACGGCCGCGGGCGTCCAGCCAGCCGAAGCCGTCGGAGACGGCCGAACCGGCGGCGAAGGAGTACAGACGTTCCTCCTCCGCGCGCAACCACTCAGGGTGTCCCGGGCCGGGACGGTGCGATGTCGTCACTCCACTGCCTCCTCAAGGCACGTCGGTACGCGGTTCACGATATCCGCCGCTCCCCGGCGCGTACACCCGTGTTCGCAGATGACAGCGGGGCTGGCGGGGCCCGAGTGAAAGGCCGCCGATACGCTCGGGAAGAACCGGATCCGCCCCCAGGGCGCCGTGTGAGGGGATTGTGTGTGGTGATGCTCGCTGCGGGGGAGAGCCCCGCCTACCTCGGACCGATCGTCGCGCTGCTCCTCGCTGCGGGGCTGATCGGCGCGCTCTTCGTCCGGCTCAGGGTCGTCCCGATCGTGGGCTTCCTGCTCGCGGGCGTGGTCATCGGACCGCACCAACTGGGACTAGTCCCGGACGTGGAGATGGTCGAGGCCGCCGCCGACATCGGCGTGATGCTCCTGCTGTTCACCATCGGTGTCGAGTTCTCCCTCGAACGCCTGGCCAGGATCAGGCGCTTCGTCCTGGGCGGAGGCACCCTCCAGGTGGTCCTCACCACGGCCGCCGTGGCCGGGCTGTGCCTGCTGCTGGGCGTGGACTGGAACGTCGGCGTCTTCACCGGCTTCCTGGTGGCGCTGTCCTCCACCGCGATCGTGCTCAAGGTGGTCGCCGCCAAGGGCGCCACGCAGCAGCCCGTCGGCCAGGCGTCCGTGGGCACCCTCATCCTCCAGGACCTCGCCATCATCGTCATGGTCATGCTGATCCCGGTCCTGGGCGGCGAGGCCGGCGGCACCTGGGAGGTGGTGCGGGCGCTGGGCACCGCCGCCCTCGTCCTCGCCGCCGTCATCCTGGTGGCACGCAAGATCATGCCCCCGCTGCTGGAGCGCGTCGCCCGGCTGTGCTCACCAGAGATCTTCCTGCTGTCCATCGTGGCCATCGCCCTGGGGGTGGCGTACCTGACCTCGCTCGCCGGGATCAGCACCGCTCTGGGCGCCTTCCTGGCGGGCATGGTGCTGAGCGAGTCGCGGCACAGCGCCCACGCGCTGAGCGAGATCATGCCGCTCCAGATGGTCTTCAGCGCCGTCTTCTTCATCTCCATCGGCATGCTGCTCGACCTCGCCGTCCTGGCGCAGATGTGGTGGATCGTCCTGCTCCTCGCCGTTGCGGTCGTCATCGTCAAGGTGCTGACGACCTTCACCGCTGTCTCGGCCCTGCGGGTGGGGCCGGCCACCGCCGTGGGCTCGGCCTTCCTCCTCGCGCAGATCGGCGAGTTCTCCTTCGTCCTCCAGCAGACCGGGGCGGCCTACGGCCTGTCCCCGGCGGGGATGGGCGACGAGGGCGGACAGATCCTCGTCGCCGTCACGGTCCTGCTGATGACCGCCACACCGGCGCTGGGCGCCCTCGGCGCGGCGATCGCCCGCCGCCTGCCCCGGAACGCGGCCGCCGAGGCCGCCGCCGGTCTGGAGCCGGACGCCGACACCCGCGACCGCGTCCTCATCTCCGGCTGGGGGCCCGTCGCCCGGAACCTGGGCGCCTACCTGGAGGCCAACGGCGTCCCCTCGACCGTGACCACGCTCAGCCCCGACCTGGCCGCCGACGCCGAGAGCCGCGGGCACACCGTCGTCCGGGGCGAGGCCACGAAGGCGACCGTGCTGCACGAGGTCGGCATGGACCGCGTGAAGCTCATCGTCATCGCCGAGAACGACTCCGAGGCCGCCGTCCACATCGCCCACGTCCTGCACGGGGTGGCTCCGGGCGTACCGATCGTGGTGCGCCCCACCGACGTCCCCGACATCACGGGCTTCTACGACGCGGACGTGAAGCGGGTCGTGGACACCCACCGCGCGGTGACCGAGCCCCTGGGCGGGGCCGTCCTCGACCTCCTCGACATCGACCACACCCACCGGGGCCACCCCGATCCAACCGTGGTCAGGCACTTCCGCCCCGAACCCGACACCGCGTGCGCGCACATGGAGGACCTGCCCCCCGTCCTGCCCAAGAGCCCCGGCTGCACGGAGTGCCTGCGCAAGGGGCGCCACGACTGGGTGCACCTGCGGATCTGCGCGCAGTGCGGCTTCGTGGGCTGCTGCGACGACTCCCCCGGCCGCCACAGCCAGTGGCACGCCGAGCGGGCCGGGCACCCTGTCGTCATGTCCGCCGAGGACGGCGAGGACTGGGGGTGGTGCTTCCTGGACGAGCACCTCGTGGCGGACACCGGTGCGGCCCCGGCGGAGAACGCCTGAGCCCGGCCCCGCGCCGGGCGCGCCCCGGTCTCAGCCGACCGGGCGCACCCGGCGCAGACGGGGCGCGTTCATGAGGAGGAGCCCCGCCGCCACGGCGGCCAGGGCGAGGAGGGGCCTCCAACCCACTCCCAGCCCGATCCCGGTCAGCGCGCCCAGCCCGCCGCCGATGAGGGCGGCCGAGGCCAGGACGAGGATCGGCCCCGGGTCGCCCGCGAGCAGCCTCGGCGGTTCCTCGAACCGTGCGGTCAGGGACGCCGTCAGAACCACCAGCGGCGTCAGCGCGGCCGTCCCGAGCGCCCCGAACAGCAGCCAGGAGACGGTCATCGGCTGGGGGGTGTCGACGCCCAGACCGTAGACCAGGGTTCCCGAGACCACGCTGACCGGGATCATGTGCCACAGGTAGACGGTCATCAGCCGGGGGCAGAGCAGGTCCAGGACCCGGGCAGGTCCGGGGCGGTCGGCCCACGCGCTGATCCAGCTCCGCAGCAGCACGGCGGCACCGATCTGGAGGGCGCCGACCGAGGCCAGGACCAGGTTCGGCGGGAAGACGTTGGACGCCTCCATCGCGAACACGCCGGTCATGTTGGGCGAGTACAGGCCGGTGAGCGCGAGCACCCCCACGGTGGCGGCGCCGGCCGCGACGAGGACCGCCCCCTGGCGGGCCCGCAGCGCGCCGCGCGCATAGAGGAAGCCGAGCTGGTGCAGGCCCAGCCACACGAACACCACGTTCGCGTAGCCGGCCGTGTCCGACCCCGTCGCGATCCGGGCGGCGTCGGTCAGGCCCGCCGCGGCGAAGAGCGCCACCGCGGCCCAGGGGCCGATCCGCGCGTCCGCGGCGGCGAGCACCGGGGTCGCCACGACCACCAGGACGTACACCGCCAGGAACCACAGCACCATCCCCGCCGCCTCGGCGGCCACCGAGACCGGCTGCTCCGGCACTCCGCCGACGGACAGCAGGTGGGCGGCGCCGATCCACACGGCCGCCACCGGGACCACCGGCCAGGCGATCCGACGCAGCCGCCGCGCCACCCACGCGGTCGCCGTGCTCCCGCGGCCAGAGGCGGACCGCCAGCTCAGGAGGTTCGACGCTCCGCCGACGAAGAAGATCAGCGGCATGACCTGGACGAACCAGGTGAGGGTGGAGCCGCCGTCCACGCCGATCACGCTGGTCGCGGCAAGCTCACCCGGCTGCCGCGTCAGGACCGGCAGCCACCAGTGCTGGAGTACGACGAGCCCCATCACCAGCAGGCGCAGGACGTCGAGGAAGCGGTCGCGGCCGGGAGCGCCGACCTGCGGCACGGAGGCCGACACGGCGGCCGGAAGGGCCGAAGGCCCGCCCCCGGTGCCCGGTCGTCGGACGGTCGTGGTCATCGGCGCTCCTTGTCGCTTCCGGTCACAGGTGTGCCCGGGCATCCGCGTGACGGGATGGGCTGCGGCTGGTCGGACGCTCCCCTGGCGGGCGGCGGCCGTGTACTCGTCATGGCGTCGGTACGAGACTAAGCGCGCGGCGGGGCGCCGCACGATGGATCGGCCCCCACAGTCTCGGTGGTACGGGCACTACCGCAGGACGGGGTGGCCCCACGGTCCGTGCGCCCCTGTAAGGCGAAAGGGGTGGCGGCGCATTCCGCGTCGGGCGCGCCGGTCTCAGCCGACCGGGCGTACCCGCCGGGCGAAGCGCTCGTGGTCCACCACCACGCCGTCGGTGTCCACGGAGAGTTCGCACTCGCCGTGGAGCGGGTCCCGGTAGGTGTAGCGCTCCAGGCCGCCCCGGGCCGGGTGGCGGGTGTAGCTCCGGCGCATGCGGCTGACCGTCAGGGAGGGGATGTCGATCCAGGCCACCGCGATCTCGCGGTGCTCGCCGGGACGCAGTCCCAGACGGCGGATCGGCAGGGTGCTGGTGAGCGGGGTGGCGGCGACGTCGACGTCCAGGCAGCCCACGAGTTCGGGGAGGGGACCGCCCCGCGCGTCACTCCACCGGCCGTCCCGGGCGGTGAGGCGGACCGACTCCGCCCCCGTGACGGTGACGGCCTCGACGCACACCTCGCGCGTGGTCCATGCCAGGTCGGTGCGGATGGTGAAGCGGGTGAAGAACCGTTCCCCGTCCGCCGCGACGGCCTCTCCGGCCTCCAGCCGGTACCCGCAGGGTTCGGCTAGGAGGCTGCCGAGCCCGAGCCCCTCGGAAACGTCGGTCCGGGTCCAGGCCGCCGGGTACGGCGTCGATGACGACATGCCCCCGTTCTACCGTTTTCGGACACCGCTACGCCAGAGGACGACGGGCCCGTACCGCCGCGCGGCACGGGCCCGAGAGCACCTGCGGCTCGGGAGGGGCCGGATCAGCCGGCGACCTCCTCCGCGACGGACTCCGAACGGACGGCCTTGACCTCGCGCTCCACGCGGTCGAAGTCGGACTCCATCACGTCACTGACCTTGCCGAGCGAGTTCAGGGCGAAGATCGCCACGAAGCCCACGATGACGCCGGGGACCATGGAGAACAGGCCGATGCCCAGGTAGGAGCTGTCGACGATGTCCCAGACGATGGCCGTGCCGGCGCCCGCGATCATGCCGGCGAGGGCGCCCGTCCAGGTCATGCGCTTCCAGAACACGGCGAGCAGCAGGACCGGGCCGAAGGCCGAACCGAAGCCCGCCCAGGCGTAGCCCACCAGGTCC
>NZ_JBHMIV010000004.1:0-195571 GCF_048060475.1 Nocardiopsis sp. LOL_012
CTGCTTGTCTTAGTTAGTGAACTTTAGCCCCTTGTGTCCCACTTGAGCCTGACACAGAGGGGTGCCCCCACGACATGTCGGGAGCCGGGTTCATGTCGAGCTGTTGGCGGACACGGTCCTCGTAGGAGGCGACGGTGGTCTCGATCTCGGTCAACAAGGCGTCCAGGTCCTCACGGATGGGGATGGAGGGGTCCACACGGGAGGTGTGCACGCGCACATCTTCCGAGGTCAGGGTGGGTTGGATGCCGTACTGTGCCCGTAGTTCCCGGTACACCACCGGCAGGTCCCGGATGCGGGTAGCAATGTGGCCGGTGCACGGGTCGCAGTACGCCCGGAAGGTGAGGGCGCCGGTCCGCTCCCCCGTGTCGGGGTTGATGGTCGGGGCGGCGCAGTGAGGGCCGCGGACGCATTCCTGGTAGCTGTCGTGGGTGTTCATGCGGGGCTCCGAGCGGGGGTGGTGCGGAGGTGTGGACGGTTATGCTCTCTCTGAGGGCGACCCGCAGTCCGGTATCGCTGAGAGGCGGGGAGGCCGTCAGCAGACCGGCGCCACAACAGGCCGGGGACGGTTGATGTGGGCGGCGGCCCGGAGCATGGCCCGCGTTCGCTGTTCGTGGAAGACAGCCCACCGTGCCCGCTCGGACTCGCGCACCGTGTGGGTGGGGCACAGCCGCAGTAGCCGCCCGCTCCTGTTCACCGACCACGCGAGCATGTCGACCGCACCGCACCGGTCACATCCCGCCTCGAATACGGGGACCGGGGCGGGAGGGGCCAGCGGAGGGGTGAGGCGGGTTTCGCCGTAGGGGTGGGAGCCCATCGAGTCTTCGGCAGCTTGGGCGAACCGTGGCCCCCACCGGTTCGCGAACGAGACGGCGGCTCTGCTGCGATCTTCTGGCTGTTCTACCCGCGAATGCTGTTCGTTCATGAGTTCGATGATGCCAGGTGGGGTGTACACCCCGGTGAGAAAAGCACGGCATGAACATCCAAGTCGCCTCGACCGACAGCGAACCCTTGTGGACATCCCGGCCGTTGCTCGGATCTGCACACGATGTCAAGACCGCCCGAACATGGAGGATATAGAAATTAAAACCTACCGGAAAATACAATTCAAGACTTAACCCGATTATCCACCTTCAGTATTTCATGATCTCTTTTATGAGAGCTGATTTTAGAAACCCGATGGATTCATTATCTACAGAAAAGGGAAATCTATCTCCGATATCTCCAAAGTGAGTTTCTGGAAGCCTGCCAAGGGGCGCTTTCGCAGCCCATATGAGACGATCAGAATCATAGCCTTGCTCAAAACACTTCACCCACCACAAGTCAAATTCAATATCCACCTGCATATAATATTCACGCCCGTCTTCGCCATATATTTTGGTCGGATATTCACCAGCGTGACGGGAGTCAAAGGAAAGAAGAAAGGGCCTTCCATGCTTGGTGTAGTAGCCAGAAGACTTTAGCCTGGTTCGGTCAACCCAGTGCCAACTAGAGTACCCTCCTTCCCCAATCGAAAGTCTGCGAAAGCTCTGGCTACGGAAAAAATCAGGCCGCCGGTGAAGCCATGTTATTTTTCCTTCTTTTTTAGCGAATACCAGAGCTTCATCGACAAGCTTCTTCAATTCACTCAGTGCGGCTTGGTGCTCCTGGGTCTGCTCTGAGTGAATTCGTCTTTTCTCTAGCGATTTTTCGCGATCGCGTCGCTTTTTCTCTGACAATTGAGCTTTAAATTCTTCTTCAAATGACACTGCAGCTCCAGATTACTTAAGTGAAAATACTTATAATCAATTCCATTATCCGCATCATGTCAGTATATGTCAAGGTCGAACCGGACACAGGGGTTAATAACGTGCCGAAAATCCAGGTTGAGCGACGGCCAGCCCTCTAGTGGGAGCCACTCAGAGCGTGTTTGAGAAGGGTCAGGAAACGAGGTCCTGGCCCGTCCAGGCACACTGGCGGACGGCGTCACGTCCGCGTGCGAGGCGGCGGGCCATCTGGCCGATCGCGGCCCAGCGCACCACGGCCTCGGATACTGCCGGGTCGCGCTCGTAGTCCCGTGCCAGACGACGGTGGGAGGTCAACCACGCCAGCGAGCGCTCCATCACCCACCGCCGCGGGATCACCGCGAACCCGACCTGGTCAGGAGCCTTACGCACGATGTGCACCGCTGCGGCCGCGAACCTCTCGGCCCAGGCCACCAGCCTGCCCGCGAACCCCGCATCGGCGAACACGAACCGGACGGGGGTGAACAGGTACAGGCTCAACCGGGTGGTCCTGGCCCCGTCGCGATCCTGGACTGAGGCGGCCATCACGCACACCACCAGCAACAGCCCCAGGGTGTCGGTCACGATGAACCGCTTGCGGCCGTTGACCTTCTTGCCCGCGTCATAGCCCCTGGTCTGCTGGCCGACGGTGTCGGCGCCCTTGACGCTCTGGGAGTCGATGATCCCGGCCGAGGGCTCGCCCCCACGTCCTTGTGCGGTGCGCAGTCGGCGCCGCAGGGCGGCCATGACCTGCTCGGTGACCTTGGCTTCCTCCCAGCGGGAGAAGTACCAGTACACGCCTCTGCCAGGGCGGGAAGTCCACGGGTAGGTGTCGCCAGGGGCAGCCGGTGCGCACGATGTAGAGGATCGCGTCGACCACGTCGCGGCGGGGGTGTTTCTCGGGTCGGCCGCCGGTGTTGGCCGGTGGGAGCAGGGGCTCGATCAGTGCCCACTGGTCATCGGTCAGGTCAGAGGGGTAGGTCGGTCGTCGCGCCATGGGGGTCATGCTCGCGGCCTGACACCAGCAGCGTGGGCGAAGTGCGCGGACCGTTACCCCTTCTCAAACACGCTCTGAGGTCTCGGGTCGCTGTTCCTCGGTGGCCGGTCCGTCCTGGTAAGGGAGGTCGACGGTGAACACCACCCGCACCTTCGTCACCGGGCCGCCTCCGCGACCTCGGCCAGGGTCGCGGTCAACTGGCGGTACTCGTCCTCACCGATCACGTACCCGCACAAGCACGTCGCCCCGTCCTCCCCCGCGACCCGGGTCACTCCTGCCGGGAGACGGCATTGCGGGCACACCACCGGTACCACGTAGCGGACCGGCTGCGAACCCCCGGCACGGTCCGCACGGTGGTGCAGGTCGAGCAGGTCCAACCCGGCGTCCACCCCACCGCGTTCGTCGTGGGCGCCGTCGATACGCATCCACTCCAGGGGGAGGCTGAGCAGCACCGTGACCCGCTCGGCCAACAGGCGGCACGCCCGCTCTACACGGTCAGCGCGACGCTTCCACGACGAGGGCGGTGCCTGGCCCATGCCGAGCTGCTGGCGGACACGGTCCTCGTAGGAGGCGACGGTGGTCTCGATCTCGGTCACCAGCACGTCCAGGTCTTCACGGATGGGGATGGACGGGTCTACACGGGAGGTGTGCACGCGCACATCTTCCGAGCCGAGGGTGGGTTGGATTCCGTACTGTGCGCGCAGTTCCCGGTACACCACCGGCAGATCTTGGACTTTGGCTTTGATGTGGGCGGTGCACGGGTCGCAGTAGGGCCGGAACGTCAGAGAGCCGGTCCGCTCCCCCGTGTCGGGGTTAACGGTCGCTTCGGCACAGCGGGGGCCGCGGACGCATTGCTGGTAGCTGTCGTGGGTGTTCACGTGAGACTCCGGGCAGAGGCGGGGTGGGTTGTGGAAGGTGGTGTTCGTCCCGGGGGCTGGCCCCAGAACGGAGCTGGCCGAGGTGGGCGGGCGGTCAACAGGGCGGCTCCACAACAGGCCGAAAATGGTTGATGTGGGCGGCGGCCCGGATCATGGCGCGTATCTGCTGCTCATGGAGGGCAGCCCGTCGTGCACGCTCGGGCTCGCGCACCGTGTGGACGGGGCACAGCCGCGACAGCCGCCCCTGTCTGGCCACCGCCCATGTGAGCATGTCGACCGCGCCGCACCGGTCACATCCCGGCTTGAACACGGGGGCTGGGGCGGGTGGAGGGGTGAGGCGGGTTTGCCCGTAGGGGTGGAAGCCTGCCGGGTGTTCAGCGGGGGCGAAGCGTGGCCCCCACCGGTTCGCGAACGAGACGACGGGTCTGGTGCGGGCTTCCGGCTGCTCTACCCGCGAGCACTGTTCGTTCATGTGTTCGATCATGCCAGGCGGGCTGTCCATCCCGGCAAGAATCTGCCTGCCAACGGCGTATCCCCACCATGCTCGATCGCTGACTCCAGCCACACACCCGATGGAAGACAAGCACCGAATCCGGACAGTGGAAATCCGAGTCAGTCGTCGAGGTCGATGCCGAGAAGGTCAGCAAGCATGTACGCGCCCTCGGGTCCGGTTCGGTTCACGAGGTCGATGAGCCAAACGCGTTCTTCGTCGGTGAACGGTGGCTCGTCGTCGTGGTCGCTCATGCTTGTGGGTGTGCCCACACTCGGTCAGGTTGAACAGTTATCCACAAGGGCAGATCCAAGATGGGCGGGCTTCCCACCCCAACCTATAGAGAAATAACCCACCAAAAAGGACGAAAGGCTCCGGCATGGCTCCGGGCAACCGTGATGCGTTGTTCCCGAAAGCTCCCTTAACCGTGCGGACTCTTCGGGACGCCATGCAGCAGTTCGCTCCGGAGTCCTCTGTGCGTTTCGATCAAGAGGTCCACCGCGCACAGGAGAAGGCAGCCGAATCCGGCACCACGGTAGCTGTGCACACGCTCCTGCACAGGTGGGCTATGTTCGTGGAACTTCGCCGCCATCCGCAGAACACGAAGGAACCACAGGAGCCGTAGACGGCCAGCGACCGAAACCGCCGCCATCAACGAGGCTTACGTTCCGCTCTGGAAAGTTTCATGGCTATGTGGCGGCACCGCTCCGGATACTCGCCGATCCGACCGAACCCACATCAAACAAGTCGAGCGTGACGCAACCCTCTACTACCTGACGAGTTGGTTCCCGAAGACCCGCGTCCCCCACATGTACAGCCTCGGTCATCTGCTGATCACGTGGGGGACGACAACCCGCATGGGAGACGAGGCGCTTTTCGCGTATGACCGCTACGCCGGGACGTCCCCAGCGAATGTGACCGTATGCAGAAGCGTGCCGTCAGGCGTATACAGATCGAGGGTGTACTGGAGTGCGCTCTCGTCCTCGTCCATCCAGCAGTCCGCATCCCAGGACCCTGTCTGCCCGTCAGCAAGCATGTCCGGCGGATTCAAGGAGTCACCCAGATGCGGCTTTTCGGCCTCGGTCAGCGGATCACCAGTGGAGCAGGCGACAGTGGTCCCGCCCAGCGGCAGAGCCGCCCCGGTTTCGTTGGTCACCTCCCAGCTCCACGCCACATACGGTAGGTTCCCCTCCTCTCCGGTCGTGGCGTTGAACCCGTCCTCAGCGATCTCGCGACGCAAGTCGACCATGGCGATGGTGATGCCATCGCCGAAGTCGTGGGCACTGCCCAGTTCGGCGATCCCGCTATCCAGCTCTTCGCCGCCGCCGGGGGCGGTCTCCTCGTACTCCTGCATCTCCTCCATGTCTTCAGGTGTGTCATCGGCAGGGTCGCTCGCACACCCTGCGGTCCCGACGAGTGCCAGGCCAACGGCGAGAGCAAAGGGAGATATGCGCATGGTGCCTCCAAGTGGTGGGCGTTTGACCAGGCTATTGTTGCCGAACGTCACCTTGCGTGCACGGGGAATGGTTGTATCCGGCCATACAGTCCCGGGCGGAAGCGGGCCTTGCCCCCAGTGCTCGGGCCTGGTCCCGACCGCAGCCAGAACCCCACACCTCGATGCGGAACGCCTCCAACAGCGGCAGGGGGCTCAGGTGGCCGACCGGTAGACGCTCTACAGGGCATGCTCGGGGCCGGCCCCGGCCATCCCGCCGTCGTGTCACCCGTCGCAGCAGTTCACGAAGGCTGAGAGGCTTGTTCGCGGCGGTGGTACTCGGCCATCGCCTCGGGGGTGTTCAGCGGCGAGGGCACCCACGCCGCCTCCACCTCGACCTCGCGGTTCTGGATGCGGCGCTCCTCCTCGGTGAGGTATTCGGCGGGGATGTCGAACTCGCCGTCGCGGGCGCCCAGCACGAAGGCCTCCCACTCGGCGGGGGTGAAGAACAGGGTGCCCTTCCCGGGGGCTTTGCCGTCCCTGACCGCGCGGTGCCCGTCGTCGAACGCGGCGACCTCCACGATGGCGTCGGAGGTCTCCTTGGACAGGGACGAGCGCATCCACACCACGTGGGTGGTGTCGCGCCACTTGGTGTTGCCCATGGCCTCAGGGGGCAGTTCCCTGTCGGTGTCGCTCATCAGGATCTCCTCGCTCGGCCCGCGCACCCGCCCCTGCCCCGGGCGGGTGCGCGGAGATCTGCTACTTGCCGTACTTGTGTTTCGCGTCGTCGGCCGCCGTGTCGTCGCCGGTCCTGTCACCGGCGACGATCGCCGCGATGTCGCGGGCTATGCTGCGGCGGTCTGCGGCGGCGACCTTGTCGCGGTCGGGCTCCCACGCCCCCGCCTCGGTCTCAGGCACGGGCCGAGGCGAGGAACCCGGCCCACTCGCGGACGGGGAACGGCAGGTGCCCGGCGTCGCGGTTCCGGGTGTCGCGGATCGCCGGAGCGGGGGCGGGGCGGCATTCCACGCACGCCCCCTGGCTGTTGCTGCGGCGCGGCTTCCTGAACCCGTCCGACGTGGTGATTCCGTCGCTGAGAACAGTGACCTTCGTCCTCTGGCTGATCGTGTCCATGCGTTCTACCTTTCTCGTGTATCCATCCGTGGATTCCCGGGGCGCGGCTCCCATCCGCGCAACCCCCCGGGGGTCGCCCCAACCCACCCGGTTGGGGCGACGTGTGCGCCCGCGCGCCGTCAACGGCGCACGGAATCCTGACAGGTGGGGAGCCCGTGCCTCTCCCAGTAGCCGGGCAGCATCCACCCGGGGGTGTCCAACCGGTTCCACGGAGGCCGCGGAGTGGGAGGGCGAAGGTCGGTGGCTCTCGCGAAGTAGTGGTCCAAAGGGCGCAGCGTCTCAACGGTGAGCGGTTCGTCGAGGTGCGCCAGGTGGCGGGTCCTGATGGCTGCTCGGGGCCTGCCCTGGACACGGACAGGGATCTCGTACCGCCACGTCTGGGCGGTGAGATGCGCACGGATCGCGGCGGCGACGTGGAGGCCGTCCATGACCCGCAGGTCGACGGTGCGGGGCGGCGCGTCGTCGGGGATCTCCGCGACCGGGTCGTATCCGGCCTGTTCGGCGGCCCGTATGAGGTCGAGGATGAGCTGTTCCCAGCGGGTCAGCCTGTCAGTCACTGCGCTTCTCCGGAAGATCAAGGTCGAGGGCGGTTTTCAGCGGTCACAGCAGGGGTGCCAGGGCACGCAAACCCGAGCTGGGCTGGCGGTGCCGGACGGTCACTTGCCGAACGTCCGATTGGGGAAGGGGCCGCCCAGACGCGGCCCGGGATGGCGCATCTGGTCGGCGAGAGCGTCCAGCGAGTCAGCGGTCAACGTCGGCTCGGTTCCGGTGTAGGGGTCGCGGTCGGTAGCGACCCAGAGGCCACCGACCTTGCGGATCGTGTACCGGCTGCCGAACTGTTCCCGGAGCTGGTCGAGGTCGCTCACGGGCATGTCTCCAACGCTTCGACGAGCCGCTGCCACAGCTCGTCGAGGGTTGGGGCGCTCACACCGGCCAGACCGTCGTACACGCCGAGGCGGACAGCCCAGCAGGCATCGTGGCCGATGAACACTCGCCAGTCGGGGAACTCCTGCTGGAACGCGACGATGCGCGGGTCGTGGTCTTCAGTCGCCCATAACGCGCCTGGGGACGTGGGATGTGGAGTCATGTCTCACCTCGAATGTTGTGGTGATCATGACGGTACGGAAAGCAACGGAGGCTGGTGTCCCAACTTGGGACACCAGCCTCCTTGACCAGCCTTGACCGGCTTCGATACAGGCGCTAGCTGATCCGCATACGCTTCGCCAAACCCCGCAGCGGGTCAGGGATCGACCGGTGATAGTCCACCAGATGTGCAGCAACGTTACGGGCAGACGGGTGGTAGCGGGTCATCTGCGGAGCCGCCCTCTCAGCCTCCATGATGCGCTTCAACGCCTTGTCCCGCTGTCCGAGTTCCACGTAGGCGCGCGCCATGTCGATACCGTGATGGGCTTTACGCTCAGCGGGCAGACCGGCGAGCACAGGCGCAGTGATGGCCTGGTCGCGGCGCAGCGCCTCATCGTAGTCGCCCATCTCCACCGCGACCGCAGCACCGTGAATCATCACGTTGGAAGTGTTGAACTGGAGCGCGTACCAGTCCTGGACACGGGCCGGGAGCCGCCGGGCCGCTTCAACAGCCTGCTCATGGTGGTCCCACGCCTGCGAAGCGGTGGTGTCACCGGTCTGGGTACCGCGCGCCGACAGCACAGCAGAGCGGAGCTGGAGCGCGCCGTGCACGGCGAGAGCCTGCGGCGAGTCCTGGTCGACACGGTCGGCGGCGGCACGCACCAGGTTGAGGCCGGCCACCCACGACCCGTACATCATCATCATGAGCGCACGGGAGAGTTGCGCGAGGGCGGGCAGGTTCGGGTCGTCGCCACGGGATGCAGACAGGGCGGCGTCTTTGATCGTGGACGTGGCCAGGTCGGTGTAGCCGAGCCTGCGGGCAAGAGACACCGCGAGCGCTTGGGCGGCGTTGACGTGCCGCCATACTTTCGGGTCGCTGCTGGTGTGGACGTGGACGGCGAGTTCGGAGAGCAGCGCTGGCAGCCGGGTGCCGACTTGGAGGTGTTTGGCGTCCTTCGATGCGAGACGCAAAGCTTCGACTTCGCGGGCCAGCACTGCCACGGGGCGCGGTTCCATACCCAAATCCAGGGGGACGTCGATCGTGTCGAGTGCTCGGCGCACTTCCGGGATGGTGGCGTGCACTCGGTCGGTGGCGGTGGTGTCTCCCCGGTAGGGCTGCCCGGAGAGTTCCGTGGGGTCCACGTTGAGGGCGGTGGACACAGCGGAGATGAATGCCGGTGTCGCTACCCGTTCACCTGCTTCGACTTTAGCTATCAGACCTCGGGACACGTGGCTTCGTCCAGCGAGGCCGTGTTGGGTGAGTCCGCGGAGTTTACGGAGTCGGGCTACACGTTGGCCGGTGGTCTCGGTATCGTGGGACATATCAGCCCCGTCCTTCCCTGTGTGGTCGCTCTCTCAGGGTAGGTCGGGGCTTTTGCCGTTGTCAGGGGTACAGCGTTGTTGTTACCGACCGCTGACGGCTTCCGACAGTGCATCGGCGACTTCTCGCCATGAGGGAAGTTTGCGCTGGGGGCTGTACAGGACGTTGACCTGGCTGATCTCTGTGAGAGCGCGGAGGCTGCGGTCGAAAGCGGGGTGTTGGGCAAGGGCCTGCCCGGCTTTGGGCACGATGACGGTGGGTGTGCGACGGCCGATCATTTCGCACAGGAGAGCGACGGCGAAGGTGTCGGCGAGCCCGAGGACTGTCCGGTTGGTGCTGTTGAAGGACCAGGGGCAGGCGAGAATCGCGGTGGGCGGAGGCAAGGTTTTCCCTTTTCCTGGGTGCCGGAACTCGATTCGGGCGGGTTCACCTGTGAGTCTTTCGACGGCTTCGAGGTCGTGGAAGCGTGCCCCGGTGGGGGTGGAAACGACGGTGATGTTCCAGCCTTCGGCGGTTAGGAGTTGTATGAGGTGTGGGAGGGTTTCGGTTTCGGTGGTGGGCGCTCCGGAGGTGACGAGGTAGAGGGTTTCCGCCATGCGCGCAGTATAAGGGGGTTGCGTCCGTTCGTGGTTACTGTTCTTCGGGCACCTCAACCAGCTTCCCCTGGAACGGGCGGCACCACCGCACCCCGGATTCATCGGTGAACTCAACCCGCGTCATCTCCGGCCGCAGGAACCCGGCCTTCCAGTACACGCGGACGGACTGCTTCGGCGACAGAACAGACACAGCTCCGACACGAGGCCAACGATCGAAATCTGCGACATAGCGGGCAGCCGGTCCGGCGTCTTCGACCGTGACGTTCACGTCTTGGACAGGTTCGGGGCTGTGGTTGACGACCTCTACGTGAGGGAGCGTCCAGGTGTCGTTGATGCCGTCCGCAGCGAACGTCTTGCGGAGGGCTTCGACGTCGCGGGGGTCGGGTTCTTCCTGCGGGTGGCGGATGTGGACGAGGGAGGCTTGTGCGCGGCGGTGGCGGGTACGTTCTTCCCGCAGCGATCGGAGTTCTTCAGTGAGTGTCCGGGTGGTGGCTTTGAGGCTCCTGCGTTGGTCACAGAACAGGAAGACCGCGACGGTGAACGCTCCGACCGCACCTAGCGATGCGACGACTCCAGCGATCGCTGCAACCCATTCGGGTGTCCACTCTGATGGGCTGAGCAGGATGTTCATAGGGCCTCCAGGAATATTGGCGAGAGAATCCTACGGTAACACTGAAATAGTGAATCACCTTCCCCATGGAACAAGCCTACATTTGCAACAATTCCATTTTTCACAAATTCATCTTTGTGTGAAGTTCAACCACTTCCAGGGCAGCTTCTTGAGCTGCAACCAGAGATTCAAGGGCTTCACTCTGTTGCCCTTCCCTGACTGACTCTACTTCTAGTTCAGCAAAAACTTCACCATAAGCATCAGCCCGCTTTTCATCTTCTAAAAGACTCTCGGCATACTTCACTTTATTGGAATATACAGCAATCTTCTCTATGTTAACATCCGCTTGCATTCGTATTTTCTGAAGCGCCAACAAAGCTTGCTTGTGGGAAGTTGAAGCACGAGGGTTATCGCTTGTCGGAATTCCGATATCCTGCATTTTTCTATCAGCTGTAGTAGCTTTTTGCAGATCTTTCGCTATCTGCCACTTCAGATCCGCAAGAACGACTTCGTTTCTTTCCCTGTCAAGTACTTTTCCTGAACGATGAAGCGGAGAGGACAGGATTACTTCCACTGCCTCCTGAAGCAATCGGGCCCGATCCCGGTCCTGGTGCTCCAGGGTCGCCGGATCTACGTAGTCCACTCCGGAAAGTCTCTTAATTTTTTTCTTGGCCGAATCTGCTTGCCCACTTGCGTTAATTGTAGACAGGTAAACGATAAAGAAAAATGCAGAAGCAATAATAAATGGCAGCAGGAGCGCGGAAGCTGTGTACCATTCGTTTTCTACGGCGGCGAGCGCCAGAACGATCAGAACAGCTGCGGAGAATCCACTCCATACGATTTTAACCTTCGAATCTTCCAATTCCTCTGAAGATATTTCACGCCCAAGCCCCTCAGGGGGGTGTGCGCCAGGGCGAACAATTATTTCCCAATCGGGCATCTTGCATCCAAAATATTAATCGAAGATTCTTACCAATCAAGATACTACTATGTCTTTTTTTCAACAGAGGGTGCAGCAGAATCTCAGAACATCCCCTCCTGTGTCGCAGTAGAGGAAAGATCATAGCGAGGCTTGCGATCCTTGTCGCTTTCAGGAAACTTGACTTTTTTCGCAATGAGGTCAGCAAGCGTCAAAGTTGGACTTGAAAGCACCTTGTGCAGGAGTTCCCTCTGACTGGCTTCAAGCTCCGTGACGCGGCGAAGTGCTGTGAGGAGTTCGTTGAACTCGGTAATCCATTCCTTCGGCCACATGTCGAGGTGGATGTCATCGAGTGGGCTGGTCTTCTTCCCGCCTGGGTTGTCCTTACGGTAGGAGAACCACTTCTTGATGACATTCATGCCGCCGACGTCGTAGTTCCACATGCGTTCGGTGACGGGGCCGAAGGTTCCCTCTCCGACCCGCACGCGCCCTTCACCGTCTTCTGCTGGAATGTAGGTGATGCTGGTGGGCAGCACGGCACCGATCTGTGACAGGTTCTTGGGGCGGCGCGAGTCCTTCGGATCGAAGCTGATCTTCCCCTTGGGGCGTCCTGCCGTCGGGTCTGCGAAGGCTTCACCGTAGGTGGCTGCCCACACCACCTGGCAGCCGAGCTTGCAAGCCTCGTTCCACAGTTCCGGGTCGGTGGTGAGTGGAACCCGCACACCGGGAGCGTCAAGCTCTTCTACGAACTCCTCGGTGAAGGCGGGATGAGCGGTGACACCGGCGATGTAGGCAACAAGATCCTGTGCTGTCACTGCTTGTTGGAGGGAGGCTTCTAGCTGTGTGAGCAGACCAGGAGCGATGTTGGGAGATCCGTCAGGGTGCAGGAGTGGGAAAAATCGTCCGCCTCGGACGTTGAAGTGATGCACGTCAGGAATGAGTGATGCAAAGGCCAGCACGGGTCCGCTAGTTATCGCGTGCATGTGCTGCTCGTTGATGAAGAGCTGTCCTTCGACATTCAAACCTGCCCACAAGCTCGGCCTTGGCCTGTCGATTAGACGACTATCAGGAATGATCCATTGGCGATCAAAGCAACGGTAGGAAATCCTCTGTGGAGCAGAGAATGGTTCGGTCTCCTCAGCAATTGCCCCTTTGCGTCCCTCAACTCCCGGAAGCGTCTTTTTTGATCCCTTGATAGTCCGATCTGGTGTTTCTTTGAAAAGAACCGCTTTTTGATCCTCGTCGGACTCATGGACCAACCTGTTCCAACGCTCATTCAGGATCTCTGGGGACGGCGCTGTCACCCAGTTACGATTAGGCGTGAACCCCGGGCTGAACCAACAGAAAATATCCTCCAAAGCCGGGTAGTCCTCCCACGCAGATTCCACAGCAGGCATGAAGGGGTCTTCCCAGCCGGTCCGGACGGTCTGCCAGGATTCGTTGTCGAGAGACAGGGCATCAAGCTGGTCGTATTTATCTTCCTTGACGCCGGTAACCTTCGTATAGTGGATTTCTGCTGGGGTTTGAGGATCAGCGTCTTTCTTACGAACAAAGATCGCGATCGCCAGGGGTTGTTGCACGCCCCGGAACACACGAGTAGGAATATCAGGTCGCATACCTTCAGGGCTGACGTTGATGATCCACCCTTCCGAGCAGGTTTCCCGAAGGTAGCGGCGCATCCCCTTGAACCCGGGACCTTTCAGATAGCCCGAGGTGGTGATGAAACTAACCACCCCGTGTCGGTCCTGCGGGTGGGTGTCGAACACCTTCCATGTGGCCCAAGCCCAGAAGTAGATGTACAGGTTCTTGAGCTTGTTCTCTAGACGCCCGTTGCCCTTTTTTCGGAACCGGTCCAAAGGGGCCGCCTGGTCGGTGTTGTCTGAGCCCTCCTCTACCCAGCCACCGAGTCCCTGAGCGCGTTCCCGATAGGGCGGGTTGCCGATCACCACCGTGACCGGGGTGTTCGCCTTGATCTTGTTAGCCTGCATGTGGGACTTCGCCAACGCCGTCAGATCCGGGAACACAGCAGCTTCAGCCTGGAACGGGTCGTCCAAGGTGTTGGTCACGTGCAACCGCACACCCCCGGCCGGTAGGGACGCACCGTAGCTTTTGAGGATGTCGACCGCGCGCATCTCCGCGACGGTGTAGGAGCCCATCTTCAGCTCGAACCCGATGAGCCGCTGCGCAAGGTCGGTGATCGCCGGTCCCACATATCCGGGGCCTTCGAGTTCTTCGGCCCGCTGGGCTGCGTGGTCGATGATGGAATGCAGGTAGGCGCCGGTACCCATCGCCGGGTCCACGGTGGTCACCGAAGGGGACAGGTATCCCTGCTCGGCGTCCAGCCGTGTGGTGAGGATGTCGTCGGTCAGACGCACCATGTTCCGCACGACCTCAACAGGCGTGTAGTAGACGCCGGACTCTTTGCGTAGCTCCGGGTCGTACACCGACAGGAACGACTCGTACAGGTGGATGTAGGCGTCTTCTCGCTGCTGCCAGATGGGTTCCCACTGGACCGCGCCCACCACCCGGCGTAGAAGGTCGATGGTGGCCTCGAAAGAGTCGACGGCGCTGTTGGTCAGCAGCTTCAAAGCCTGCGACATCAGAGCGTGTGGTTTGCCCGCGCCGAGCTTGCGCGCGATCTGCCCGGTGTGCAGGCCAGCAACGTCGATACCTTCAGTGCGGGCAAGCAGGAACGCGAAAGTGACCGTCTGCGCGTAGCCGTCAGCGAACACCTCATCGGTCGCACTCGGGAACAGCAGGTCCCGCCAACGCTCTGCCAGGAGAGTGAATGGCAGGTCGTAGATCTCCGCGCCGGCCCTGCGCGCCTTCGTCTCTGCGGCCAACTGTTCCAGGACCGAGTCGCGCAGCAGACGGCACAGGGGGGCGACCGTGTCGACGAGCTGTTTGACCGTGGTGATGGGCGGCGGCGTCCACTTGAGGAAGGTGCGGAAGAAGTTCTCGGTGGCGATGTCTGTGCACGTCAGGGCTGCCCCGGACGAGTGCAGGTCGCCATCGAACTCCAGCTTGAGTTGGAGGTCCCCGTACCGGTACAGTCGCCACTCGGTGCCGTTGGTGTACAGCAGGTTGGGCAGGTCCCGAAGGCGCTCCCACTGCTTCTTGTTGTGGCCTTTGAACTTGGCCGGGTCCAGGTTCTGGTTGGGTTTCTTGAGCTCGACATGGCCGGTGATGGCACCGGCCACCCGTATGGCGAAGTCTGGGCGGGCGTTCTTGTCCGCCATGTGGGCTTCGTCGTGGACGACGACCTTGAGCTCTGCTGCTTCGCCGACTTTAGTGAGCAGGCTTTCGACGGGGCCGCGGATCGCTGCTTCGGGCTGGCCGACACCATCTTGTAGCTTGTCTGCGCACTCTTGCCCGTACTCGGCGATGGCTGTGCTCAGCCAGTCTTTCAGCAACCTGGGGGCTCCGATCCTTACGAGGTGGATGGTGTAGCCCATTCATACCAAGCATTGACGGCACAGGTCATGGGAAAATGTCTTCGGTCTTCAGCAATACAGCATCAGCGTGTGTGGGCAGGGCTCGCTCACAGAAGCTCTTCCTCTTGGTGGCCTGTCTCTACCGTGTGTGGTTGTGCTGGTAGTGGGTCCGGTGTGCGGCTTCAGCCTGCTCACGGGTGGCCGCGAAGGAGAACGTTCCGCACTCCTCCCCCGGTGTGGCCGGGTCGGGTGCGGCGCACCGCCACGAGTACGGGTAGGCGCGGCCTCTGATGCGGGCGGCACGGAACCAGTCGGCAGCGGACATGCGGCTCTCTCCCGGGGGGTAGGCGCTGGTGGTCTTTCCGTGCACCGTCTACTCCTCGTCTCGGGAGTACCAGCGCATGTGCTGGGCAGCACGCCGCCAACCTTCGGCTACGTCTTCGGCTGGTGGCTGTGGTTGGCGTTGGAGCACCGCCAGGTCGTGGTCGAGGATGGCGGCGGCTTCAGCGAACGCCTCCAGGCGTGCACGCTCAAGTTCGGCCTCCACCACGTTCATGACGGCGTCGGTGATGGTGGTGTGGGTGTAGGGGTAGGCGTCCATCCGGGCGTGGACGGTGTTGGCGAGCCGGGCGCGCAGGCCGATCATCAGGACTCCTCTTCGACGGTGTCGGGGTGGGCGGTGTGAAGCTTCACCAGGGACTCACGCAGGGTGTCGCGGCGGGCGGTCGCGGCAGCGAGTTCCGCGATCAGTGCCGCGACGTTCACCGGCCCTCCTTGGACGGTGTGCAGGTTGTCGGGGGTCCACGCGCAGACGGTGGACTGGATGTGGTCGAGCAGGCGGGCGATGGTGGTGTCGGCGTCGGCGAGGTTGCTTGTGGTGTTGCGGATGATGAGGTGGGGGTCCATCAGGTCTCTTCACGGATCAGGTGAGCGGTTTCGTGTTGTTCGGTGCGGCGGACCTGTCGAGGGGTGCGGCCTACATCGGGGCAGTCGGGGCCGGGTGCAGCTCGGCAGTGCGGGCACCAGGAGGGGCGTACCCGGCCGGGCATAGGGGCGTCAGCCACCGTCGGTTCTCCAGATTCGGGGTGAGGATGGGTGCGGCGCGGCCCCGCAGCTCGCCCGTGGGTGCGCCAGTCCGCGGCGTGTTCCTCTACGGACCAGCCGAGCGTGGGGCGACCGCGGCGGCGAGTGTGTCGGCTCCCGTCGCGCCGCCATGCACGAGCCGGTGGAACTGGCCGTGCTGGGCGGCGTAGACGGTGAGGGTGCCGCTGACGGTTCGGGCATCGGTGTAGTTGCGGCCTCCGGTGACGATGATTCTCACGCGGCCGACCTCCACAGGGTGAGCGTGTCCTGGCGGGGTTCGTTCGGGATGATGGGCCACCGGCCGTCCACAACGGCGTGAGGGTCGTGTCTCTCTCCCGCTTTGGGGTTGCGCAGGTAGGACTGCAAGGACTTGCACTGCTCGGCTCGCCACCCGGTTTGGGCGTCGTGTAGCTCCCCAGGGGTGTAGCAGCGGAGTGCCGGGTGGGTGACTGCGATGGCAGCCACGTACAGCGACATGCGGCAGTCGTAGGCGGCGCCGTGCGCCTGCTCCTCGTCCCACACCACGGTTGGCCAGCGGGGGGTGACCATGTGTTCTACGCAGGTGCGCAGTTGGTGTGCGCCCTGGCTGGTGGACACCCTGCGCCGGTACGGGTCGATCTTCTTCGACAAGACGAGGGTGTCCACCACCGGGTGGACCGGTCCGCCCACCAGTTCCTCCAGGCCCTGCCCCAGGTGACGACGGCACTCCCGATCGACGATGGTCAAGTCGAAGCTGATGTTGTGCCCGACGAGGGGCCGGCCCGCCGAGACGCAGGCGGTGATGTGGGCGACGATGTCGGATACCGCGTCGGGGGCGGGGATGCCGTGGGCTTGTACCTGGTCGGTGGTGAAGCCGTGGATGGCGGTGGCCTCTGCTGGTACCTGCACTCCGGGATCAACGAGTTGTTCGACGTCGGGCTGGTCGGGGCTGGTGTGTACGAAGGCGTGTTGGACGATACGTGCCTTGTGGGGGTCGGGGCTGGTGGTTTCCAGGTCGAATCCGGTCATGGGGATCATCGCGGCTGCTCCTGTTCCTTGGGGATGTAGCCGGTGCGGCGGGGCTGTCCGGTGCGGGTGGTCCCGGTGGGGTGGAAGACCCTCGCCCAGATGTGGCGGGGGCGTGTGCCGGTGTGGGCGTCGACCACCTCGACTCGTCCGGCGTTGATGCCGGTGACGCGGACGGTGATGTCGTCCAGGGGGTGGGCGCTGACCCACACCTGGCCGGGGCGGATGTGGGGCGGGTTTTGGGGGTCCATCGGGGAGGGTTCTCCTGTTCGGTGAAGGGGGGTGGTCATGGTGTAGAGGTTTCTTCCGCGTAGGCGATGGCTCGCAGGATGACGGGGTCGAGTGCGGGTTCGGCAGTGGTGCGGGCGGGGTTGGGCGGGGCCAGGTGTTCGATGCCTTCGAGCCATCCGTGCCGGTAGGCCATGGCGAGTTCGGCTGGGTCCGGGGCTCGGTTTAGGAGGATGAGGAATCGGAGTCGGGCGCGGGCGAGACGGTCGTTGGCGCCGTACTCGCGGCCGAGCGCGGTGGCGTGTTTGCGTGCGGTCTCCAGTTCGTCCCATGCTTCGCCGATTTGGGTGGTGAGCTGGTGGCGGATGATGGTGTGGTTGGGGTCGGCGTCGCCGAGGGTGAGTTGTCCGGAGGGCTGGTGGCGGGTCATGCGGCTTGTAGTTCCGAGCTGGCGGCTTGGGCGGCGTCGACGAGGTCGCGGAGGGCTTGGTGGGCGTCGCGGATGTGGTCCGGGTTGTCCCATGCGGTGTCGAGGTGGGTGTTGACCTGGGTGAGGTGGTGGGCGGCGGTGTCGGTGTGGGTGGTGGCGGCTTGTACCGCCTTCTGGTGGGGGGCCATCGTGGGCTGTCCTTCCAGGGGTTGTTGGGGTGGCGTGTTTTGGATGGTTGCGCTTCCCGGGGCGGGGTGTTCTGCGTGTGGGGGGCGGGTCACCGGTTGGGGGTTGGTGACGAGCGGGTAGCCGGGTGGGTTATGGGAAGCGCACCCCCAAGGTGGCGGGGGCGGGGGTGAACAGGACGCGCTGGCCGTGGCGGGTGGTGACGGCGATCGGGGCCATGCGTTCGGCGGCGGCGTGCAGCATGTCGACGGTCTCCATGTCGGGGGTGCTGGTGGCGTGGATCTCCTCCACGGGTGGGGTGCTATCGGTCATCGGTGGGGGTCTCCTTCTTGGCGTGGCGGGGCTGGTATCGGCTGGGCAGGGCTTGTTGGGCGCGGTTCTGCCCGGTTCGGAGGTTGGCCCAGAGGTCGCGGCGGCGCGCGGCTTCGGTGTGGTGTGTGCGTTCGGGTCTCTGGGGCAGGAACAGGTTTCCTGTGCTGGGGCGTCGGTGTGTGCCGGGCATCGGGTGCGGCTCCTTGAGGGGTGCGGGGCGGCCCCAGCAGCGGGTGGGGCCGCCTCTGAAGCGGGTTACGGGTTGAGGGCGCGGCGGCCTGAGTCCATCCGGGTCTGTCCGAGGTCGGCGTGGTCGGCGGCGTCTTGACCGGCCTCGTAGCCGTCCGGGTCGAGCGGCGCGACCTTCGGCTTGTTGATCTTCGGAACCTGGCCGTTCACCAGGTCTTCGACGGCCTTGGACCGGTCCCGCAGCACCAGGGCGGTGGACTGTCCTTCGGTGGGGGTGGTGTCGTGCTCTGCGGTCTTCTGGATGTCGGTGAGGCGCTGCCCGACCTGGAGGGCGAACCCGTAGAGCCAGGAGCGGCGGAAGGTGCGGGTGTCCGCCCAGCGGGGGACTTCGGTGGTTTCGAGGCCGTTCGCCATTTGGAGGAGCAGGGAGGTGTACAGGATCTCCACCCGTTCGATGTCGGTCGGGTAGCCGTAGACGGACACGTGCACGGCTCCGTTGCGTAGTCGGTCTCGTAGGCCCTTGCAGCGCACGGCGTCGGCGATGGCCATGAGGAGTTCGGCCTTGGCGAGGGCGCGCGGGTTGGTGACGCGGACACGTTTGAAAGTGGGGGCGTCGGTGGTGCCGTGCTGTTCGTTGAGGAGTGCGGCGTCGATGCTGTGGCGTGCCATCCACTGGTCGGCCTTGGCGGTGTAGGCGAGGCGTTCGGCGTCGGTGGAGGCGGCTTCGGCTTTGGCGAGGAGGGCTCGGACTTTGCGGAGGATGTTGTCGGGGATGGTGCTCACGGGTGGTGTCTTTCTGGGGTGGGGGCGGGGCTTCCCTTCCCGCCTTCGGTGGGCTGGGGTCTATTGGTTGGTGGTGAGTTGGTAGGTGAGTCCGGCGTGGTCGAGGAGGGCGCGGGCGAGTGTGAGGGCGTCTGTGCCTTGGGGTGTGGTGACGCCGCCGACTTCGGTTCCGGCGATGTCGAGGGTGAGGCGTCCGTTTTCGGCGGTGAGGGTGTTTCCGTCGCTGTCGCGGTAGGTGTGGTGCGGGGGCATGCGGGGGTTCTTTCTGTGGTGGCAGGGGGTGCCCGGAGGGGTGGGGCACCCCCTGGGGCGGTCCAACATCAACCGCTTTTCGTGTTCACATATTACAGTCTATTTCGTACATACGCAATACTGGTTAGTCCGGCGGCCCCTCCCCCGCACCGATCCCCCGCGCCAACAACCCCTCCAACGACAACTCGCCACGCTCAAACGCCGCGAACACCGCCGCCTTCGCCCGCTCCTGCTCCTCACCCGCCGGACGCTTCACATACGGCGCAGCCGACCTGCGGTCCATCTCCGCCCACGGCACCTCCACCACCTCGCCCCGCACGAGCACACCGCCGAACTTGCGCACTTCGTCCTTGAGCCGGTCCATCACCCCCGGGCGGGGAGCCTCCGTCACCTCGTGCGGCAGATACTCCTTCAGCCACCGCAACGCCGCATCGTCGTCCACCAGCACCGTCACGGTGTCGTTGGGCTTGTAGGCGGTACCGATCCGCACCGGCCGCCCATCCGGGCCGGGCAGAGCGATCCCGCGACGGTCGCCCTCCATCAGCGTCGACCCGACATCGGCGCGCGCCTTGTCGTACTCTGCGGTCACGTCGCCTTTGAGTAGCGCCAGCACGGCCGCGCGCATCTCTTCAGAGCTACTCACCGGCAGCCTCCTTACCGCCACGGGCCGCCTGGTCCAGCATCCGGCCGCGCTTGTCGATCTCGGCGCGCAGCCCCTTCGCGTCGTGCTCGGTGATCTCCAGCGCGTGGTACTTGTTCGCCGCCGCTGCCGTCAACACCTGCAAGGTGGCATCGTCCGGTGCTTCCTGAACCTGCCGGAACATGTCGAGCAGCCAGTCCCGGTCCGTGATGCGTTCAGGCTGCTCACCTCTGCGCAGACGCCGGGTGGCTTTGCCGCCGGACGCGGTGGGGTTCTCAGCGGTGGGGTCTTGCCTCTCCCCCTTGGCCCACAGGTTGAGTGCCACACCGAACCGCATGGCGGCGTTGCGGAGCGCGTCACCGATGAGGACCTTCACCGCGTCGTACTGGTCGGAGGGGCATGACCCGTATCCGATGCGGGAGGTTCCTCCCACGGTGAGGCGAATCCACAGGCCGACCGGGTTACCGGCGCGGTCGTGTTCGAGGATCGGCATTCCGTTCTCGTCGACGCCGAGGGGTTCCCAGTCCCATGCGGGGTCGACGTCCAAGAGGCGGTCGGTGACGTCGGCGTGTCCGACGAAGTCGATGTGGATGTGGCGTGGGGTGGTGTACACGTCACAGGTCTTGCACTTGGTCTTCCGGTGTTCGGGGCACTGCCCTTTGTTCTTGGAGCACGCCCCGCAGGTGATGCGTGGGAGCTTGCCCACGAGTTTGCTGGGGAAGTGGGCGCGGAGCTGGTCGCTGACCTGGCGTGCGGTCTGCTCGCTGGGGCGGGTTGTCGTGGCTTCGCTGGTCAAAGCGGATTCCTGTTTTCCATGAGCGGGATGGATACAAACTGGCGGGGCCGCCCCGGGAGCGGGCCGGGGCGGCCGGGTCGGGCTATCCGCCGAGGTGGCAGGAGCGGCGGGTTTCCGGGTTCTCCAGGTGCTCGCGGAGGGCGTTGTGGGCGTCGTCGTCGATCGTGTTGGTGTCGATCCACGGGGAGAGCGCGGAGTCGAGCGTGTAGATGTCTTCTCCGCAGTGGTGGCAGGACGCTTCACCGTCGTGGGTGAGGGCGACCACGCTCACGAGGTCTTCGATGTCCAGCACGGCGGGGGTGGGGAGGGCGACGGCCGGGCGGGTGAGCGTGGTGACCATGCGGGGGCCTTTCTGGTGGGTGTGCGGGGGCTTCCCTCCCCCTATTTCGTATGCACAGTCTAGCACATATTTCGTGTGCACGAAATTAGGTGTGGCATGATTGCGTGCACACGAAAAACCCCACAGGAAGGCACCCACATGCCCATAGGCGAAAGCAAAACCCGAGCCATCCGCTGGCCCTCAGTCGAGTTCCTGAACACCCTCGACGCCGTATACAAACGCCAAAACACCAACCTGGCCGCCCGCATGGTCGAACACGCCATGGCCGACATCGAACGCGACGGCACCCCCGAAGAGAAAACCCTCGCCCGCGAACACCTCGACAGCCGAGCCCGCCGAGGCCCCAAACCCAAGACGCCCCAAACGCCGGCCCCCACCCCCGCCGCCGAACTGAAAGAGTGGGCAGCCCGCCTGGACGAAGGGCTCATCACCCGCGAGGAATACGCAGCGAAGAAAACCCAGCTCCTCGACCTGTAGGACGCACAACACCACCCGTTCACGACGCACTCCAGCCGGAGTCGAGCACCTGGACACGACTGGTCTGGCTGCGGAAGGCCGCGCCCACCGCAGAAGGGTCCGGCCCTTGGTCGCGGCCCACAGCGGTCACCATCAGATCCACCGACCTCTTGGACGGGGAGAAGCCGATGACGACCGCGTGCACCAGCCCTGGGTTGGGGGTGCTGCTGTTGCCAGGCACCACAACGGTGTCTCCGGTCTTGACGATGCGGCCAAACGCATCGGTCGGGAAGGGGTGGGGCATGGGTGGTCGTCCGTCCTGGGGCAGGCCGCGGCGGCGGCTGGGGGTGAGGGAGTCGAGTAGCGGCAGGGTTTACACAGCAGGCGCGCGGCGCTGTTCTCGGCGGGCGCGGGCGCGGGCGCGTTCCTTGTCGGCGAGCGCCTGCGCGCAAGGGCGGCATGGCTTCTCCCCGGCCCGGTAGTGGCGAAACGCTGCGGCCGGGGTGCCGCACGGGGAGATCGGCCGCTGTGCGCGGGGAGGGGTTCCCGGTCGCCGTTTCGCTGCGGCTTCGCATTCGCGGCACCGGCCGCGCCGGTAGCCCCGGTCCAGCCCGAACGCGGTGACGGGCTTGTCCCGCCCGCACGGTCCGGTGCACGGTTTGGTGTCGTCCCGGCCGTGCAGGTCGAGCATGTCTGCCAGGAGCGCGGCGTCGGCGGGGGCGAGTTCGTGTTCGGCGCGGTCGAGGACCTGGCGGCGGAGCGCGCGCAGACGGCGTGAGGTGGCGGCGGTGCTGGTCACCTGCTGCACCTCCCGGCGGGGTGGCATTGCATGCTGCGGGTCCGCAGCTCGGCGCGCGCCCGGTCGCGTTCCTCTTTGAACCGTTCGCCGTCGTCGAGGGCTTCGTCCCACCGCTGCCGGTATCGGACGGCGAGGGTACGTGCGGCGTCGCGCTCTTCACGGAGCCTGCGGGCGTGGGCGCGTTCGGTTGCTCTTCCGGCCACGGCGTGACGCCATATGGTCCACAGCCGGTCCGCGCGGTCACGAGCAGCCTCCGGTTCGTTGCTGGCGTTGCTGGTCAACCGAGAGTCCTTCCAAGAGTTGGGGGCCTGCCGTGGCCGGGCTCGTATGTCCGGCAGCCACGGCAGGCGGTACAGGGAGGAGTCAGGCTCGCGCGGCGTGGTAGGAACCGAACAGATCCACAGCATCCGGGCGCTTCCACCAGGCGTCCACGGCCTTGCGGTGGTAGTTCAGGAGGGTTTTAAGCCGGTCGAGGGGGGCACAGCCGATCGCGGCGGTTAGGGTTTCGTTCTCGAACCTGGGTGCGTACTCTTCGATGGCGCAGCCGGACCCCTGGCTCACGCACACAGCATCGAACATGACCAGCTCCAACAAGTCGTGGTCTGACAGCTGATGGGCGGCGGGGTTGAACGGGGACTGCGGGGCTTCGTGCATGAGGGTGCTTTTGCTTTTACAAGGTGGGGCCGTCAAGCCATTCATGCTGTTCACTGCGGTCTCAGACGTCGACGTAGCGGTTGACGGTGACCTGCTCGGCGCGCACCCGGTGCACGGTGACGGCGCCGGGTTCGAGGAACGTGTCGCAGTCCTGGTACTCGGTGAGCGGCATCTCGTAGGGCAGAGCCCACAGGGAGTGGTCGCTGTCGCGGCGGATGATGAGCCTGTGCGTCGACACCCACCGGCGGGTGTCGGTCTGCTCGTCGTGGATGGGTGTGTAGCCGCCGTAGGGGGTTCTGTAGGTCTTGAGTTCGTGGAGGGCTTCGGCGGTTTGGCGTGGGAGGGTGTGGGTCTTTTCTGGGCCGTTTTCGAGGAGCGGTCCGAGCTTCATGGGGTTGTCCTTCCAGGTGTGGGGTTGAGGGGTGGGGCCGCCCCGGGAGCGGGGGCTGGGGCGGCCCCTTGGGCGGGCATGGTGGAGATGCACGCCCGCTTTTGAGGGGAAGTGGTCTAGAACGGGGGCTGGTCGGAGAACCCGCCACCACCGTTGGCCCACGGGTCGGCCGCCGGGGTTGGGCCGCCGCCGAACCCGCCGCCCTGCTGGCTGCGCTGGCTGCCGTCCTGGCGCTGCGTCTTGACCACCTTCGCGGTGGCGCTGCGCAGGGCCGGGCCAACCTCGTCCACGTCGACCTCGAACACGGTGCGCTGTTCGCCTTCACGGTTCTCATAGGAGCGCTGCTTGAGTCGGCCCTGCACGATGACGCGGAGTCCCTTCGTCAGGGTCTCGGCCACGTTCTCGGCGTAGCGGCGCCACACGGTGCAGGTGAGGAACAGCGGCTCGCCGTCCTTCCACTCCCCCGACTCCCGGTCGAAGGCTCGGGGGGTGGACGCCACACGGAAGTTGGCGACCGCGACGCCGCCCTTCGTGAAGTTCAGGGTGGGGTCGTCGACGAGGTTGCCGACCAGGGTGATTGGGGTTTCGCCTGCCACAGGGGGTTCCTCTCTCTGCTCGTGGGTGCCTGCCGTCTCTTTCACACAGGTCACCCCCTGCCTTCGGGCCTGACCGCTGCCCGGTGGGGTAGCCCCATTCTACCAATATTTACCCAAACTAGTACATTCCCTATGAGATTTACGCAAATTTCTTGTGCCGTAGCACGCCGCCCTCATGCCCCAACCACACCCACAACCGCCCCCAGTACAAGACCGGCGTCTGCGCCGGGTCCTCCCACTGCCCCACACGAAACCCGCGCTGGGCTGCCTCCTGCGGATGCGCCTCAATCCACCCATGACAGCCCGTCGTCGCCGACCCGTGCACAAGCACCAAGTTGGCCGGGCTGTTCGCATCGGCCCTGCGTGTACCGCCCATCCCCCGCGCCCGCCGATGCTGCAAACTGTGGTCGTCTACAGGCACAGCCTCCCCGCACCAGGCGCACACACCCCGGTCCCGCGCCCACACCCTCCGCCTCGTCACCCTCGTCGGCCCGCTGCCGCGCCGACCCGCCATCAGGCCGCCACCTTCCCCACAGCCAGCGACGAACCCCCACCCGGCCTCTGCTTCAACCGCAAAAAGCCCTCACTGGCCGCCACCACCAACGGCGACAGCTCACCCTGCAACATCGCCCGATAACAGCTCCGCAGATCGGACCGCTCCATCCGGCTCACCTGCCGGTCCAACTCGGCCGCCAGCTCAGCCTCTCCAAGGTCGATCAGCTCGTCGTCCCACCCGAGCGGGGTGGGCCACTTCTCGCGCCGGGCCACCCCCCACGTGGCACGCGCCGACCTTCCGTCCGGGGCCGGCGTCATGCACCGCCTGTCGTAGACCCACGCGATCGCGTCGTGTGTGCTTGTACGCACCCGTTTGTGGACTCCGCGGCGGATCGCGGACAGCACCGACGTCGGTATGCCGGTTTCCGTCGATAGGGCGGGAAGGCCGTAGCCGAGTGCGGCGAGAGCGCGTAGCCGTCGTGCTGCTCCGACGGCGGGCAGGGATCTGGGGCGGACCTGTCCGGGGTCGAGTGCGAGCAGTTTCGTGGCGGTTGCCGCCCTGACCTGGTAGGTGGGGTCGTTCAGTGCTCGGGCCACCACGGTGTGGCCGACTTGCGCGGTTTCGGTGATGAGTGCTGCTGACCAGTGCGCGGAGATGAGGCGTTGCAGGTGGGTGCGTACCTCGTCGAGGTCGCCGTGCGGCTGCCACCGGCCGTAGGCGATGAGCCTGTTGCGCATGGTGCCGTAGTCGGTGTTCGCTTTCGTGCAGGGGCGGCATCGGCAGGAGTGGTACCGGTAGGTGGACGGTGTCCCGTGAGGGGTTGTGCTGGTGTTCACGGGGCCGCTCCCAGAGCGTCGGCGAACTCGATCAGAAGCGCGGCCCGGTGTGCGGTGGGGAGCCCGTCGAGGATGTGGGTGATGGCGTCCTGGTCGCGGTCGGCGACCGCGATGCGCAGCTCCCGGTTGACGGGGTGGACGGCTTCTTGCATCACCCTTCGGGTGCCGAGTACTTGGGCGGCTTCGCCGTCTTCGGCGAGATGGCGGGTGGCGGTTTTGCGGGCGTGGTCGGCGCCGACCGGTCCGGTGGTGTGTCGGGCGTCGGTGGGTGTGCCTCCGTCCCACAGGGTGCGGTAGGTGGCGGCGGCTTTGGGTTTGCGGAGCCGGTCGGCGGCGCGTTCGCGTACTGCTGCGATGTGTTGGCGTTGGGTGTGGGTGGTGGCTCCGGCGATGACGCCTGGCGAGTTGTGGGGGTTGGTGAGGGCGTGGTCGAGGCAGGGTTGTTGGACTGGGCAGCGGTCGCAGACGGCGAGGGCTCGGGTTTCGCGGGTGTGTTGGGTGTGGGGGGGTTCTTGGCGGTTGGGGCCGGTGAACAGGGCGGGGGTGAGGTTCCGGCATCGGGCTTGGGCCATCCAGACGGCCATCATGTCCTTCCAGTGCGGCCGCGGGGGAATCCCCCCACACGGACGCATGTTCGACTCTCAGCGTTGATTTGAGCGCGCCCTGGGGGCACCGGGGAGTGCGTCGACCACAGTCCGCAGCGACTCCTCCGACAGCGGAGCCAGATCGCCCCGGCGCTGAGACGGATCTGCGGGCGGCGTCCACCGTTTCCTCAGGGGGTCCTCGCCCCGGTACTGGCGCGCCCCCTCCTCGCACCGGCCGCGAGCCTCAGCCAGAGCTTCACGCACCGAAGCAGGTGGCGTCTTCGGCGCAGCCCCAGGGTCGACAACCTGACCGCCGCCAGCGGCACGGAGCTGGGCTGCACGCCGGGCCGTCACCTCGTCCGGGCCGGAGGTGAGCGCCAACCGGCCCGGGGCAGGCGGATTTGCCACCTGGTAGGCGAAGCGGCGCAACTGCCGCCGATACCCCGCCGCGTCGTCCGGGTTGGTGGGGGCAGGCACCACACGGGTGCGCAGCCGGTCGCGGCGGGCCCTCTTCACCTGGCGGATGATGTCCGAGGGGGCGATGAACTGCTGCTCTTGGCCGAGGGCGTACAGGGCGGCGAGCGCGTCGTCGTAGTCCACCCAGCCGAGCAGTGCCGCCCACGCCTTCGGGGTCTCTTCGTTGAACTTCTGAGCAGGGCATACAGCGGCGATCTTGCGGCCGAGCTTGCCGATTTCCGTGGGGGTCATCAGGTGTCCTCTCCGAGGCTGGCGGCGTAGAGGTCCCACACGTCGACGTTCGACGTGCGGCTCCCGCCAGTCGTGGCGGTGCGGAGCCGGTCCTTGGACCACTTCTGCTGGTTGCGCATCCACTGCCGCCACGTGGCGATCCAGTCTTTGCGTCGGGTTGAGCGGGAGGTCCAGTAGTCGATGAACTGGGCGGTCTCAAACTCGACGTCGACTTCGGGCACGTTCTGCGCGGCCCACTCCCTCATGTTGTTACTGAGAGCGAAGTCGTCGGGGAGTTCGACCTCGGGGGTGTTGCGTTTGGTGGGGCGCTTCTTCTTAAGAGAAGAGACTGATGGTTCTACTGATGGTTCAAGCCCGGTCAGGATGGCCGGTTGGGTCGGACAGTCTGACCGGTGGTCATTCTGGCCGGTGGTGTTGACCTGGTCTTTCGCCAACCGGCCATTGTGGCCGGTGGTCAGGATGGCCGGTTGGCCATCCGGTCGTTCTGACCGGTGGTTCCCACCAGGCTTTTCGTCGTGTCCCTGCTGGTCGCCGCCACCGGACATGCTGGCCGCTTGGAGAAGCCAGTACCGGTCCGATGTACGCCGCCCGTACTGGGCATGGCGGTGACTGCGGGTAATGAATCTGTGTTCCTCAAGCCAGTCCAGAGACCGGCGGACGGTCCGCTCGGACATGCCGGTCATGCGACCGATCCGCTGCTGCCCCGGGTAGCAGGACCATTCTTCGTCGGCGAAGTCAGCAAGGACGACCAGGACGAACTTCGCGCTGCTGTTGCGGATGTCCTGACGGTAGGCCCATGCGGTGGCCTCGTTGCTCACGTGGTGCTTCTTTCTACGGTGCGCGCGGGCGCGGGTGGTTCGTGGTGTCGCTGCTCAGTGGTCGGTATCGGCACTGGCAACGAGAATCGCCGCGCGGGTAAGAACATCGGTCTCGGTGTGGTAGTAGCTCCTCCATCGGCCATCGCGGTCAGCCACGACAAGGCGAAGAAGCAACTGAGGACAGCAGGCATGCTCCGCCAACTCGTGGCCGACCGCACCGTTGCGCTATTTGGGGGGTTCAACCTCAACGACGCCGCCCAGCACGGTGTGGGCGAAGCGGATCGCGGTCGTGTCGGGGTAGGCGTCGTGGAATCCCTTGCACCAGGCGTTCGGCGCGTCGGCGCCGGAGGCGGACAGGGTTTGGTGGCAGGTCAGTCCGGCCCCTACCTCACGGTTGTGCCGGACCAGTTCAGCCAGCCGGCCCTCCACCAGACGCATGGGGTTGCCGGGCCTGAATACGCAGGTCGAACACTTCTCTGCGAGGAGCCGGGGCTTCCCGGCGTCCGGGTCAAGCACGTCGTTCTCAGCCATCAGGGGTCCTTCCAGGGGCGGGGGCTCGTTAGGGGCGGTGTTCATCTGGTGGCGGCTGTTGGTCTGCTGCGCGAAGACGTAGAAGGCGCGGGCGAGCGCTGCGTTGAGTGCCCTCATGGGGAGGTTCTTCACGGCGTTCCCCCACGACCAAGCTAGCTTGCACAAGTTACTTGTGCAAAGCAGTTGGGCAAGCTAGCTTTGGGGTGGATGAGAGAATCAGCCCATGCGCCAAGAGGAAGCCGTGCAGAAACTCGAAGAAGCCGTTCAACAGAGGAAAGCCGCTGAAGAACAGCTCAAAAAGGCCCGTACCGCCATCGACGAAGGAATCGTTGCCCTGCTCCGCGACGGGATGGGACCCAAAGACATCGCCCCCATAGCCGAAGTCAGCTACGAGAAGGTCCGCACCCTCGCCCGAGCACACGACATCAAGCGCCTCCGCGAACCCACCGTGACCAGCAGGAAGAAGAAGTAGGACACGACGACCGAGATCCACGCCATGAAGATGGCCCCCCTCAACCAGCAGGCCACCCATGACGGGACCATCAGCGGCAACCACGTCTGCACCCGCAAGCGCTACCGAATGTCCTGCGAGAACATCCGCCTGTGGGAGAAGGCCGCCGACAAAGCTCCGAACTGACCTCACACCCCAGCCCCCTCCCCGGAGGACAGCACCGCGCGCACAGTCCGCGCCGACACCCCACACCGGGCCGCGACCACACGCCTCGATGCGCCCGTCGCCGCCACCATCTGGACGTCTTCGGCTACCAGCTCTTCCCGGGTCGGCCACTCCCCCAGTCGTCCAGTGGTCTCGAAACGGGCCGTGCACTCGGCCACCAAACCCCGGTCCGACAGCAGACCCCATACCCCGCAGCAGGCGCACTCCCCGCGTCGGCGCACCAACCTCACAGCGCACCCCCCGGCGGTTCCCGGTACGTGCCGCACCCGCAGGCGGGCCGTAGACACGGGCCGTCCAAGTGCTCCAGAACGTCGTGGCCACACAGGCACCGCCAAGGGTCGACGAACACCAGCCGGAGCTGTCCGAGGTTGGGCACCTTCGGGGCGGGCCGCATGTCCGGCCCGGACACGAACTGGTGGGAGTCGTCGTCGAGACGGCCAGCGAGCACGACCCCGTCGACAGCGGCTTTGACCATCGGCCAATAGTTCGGGGGGTCCCACCGGGCGTAGTTCGCTTTCGGGTGGATGTAGGCGATCACCCACGCCCGTTCGAGCCGGGGCATCCCGGAGGCGAGTGCGGCGATCTGCGCGGCTTCGCGCACCTGCTTGGTGTGCTGGGCTTTCTGCATCGGGTGGGGCCGGTGGTTGGAGTTCATCATCGGCAGCCCGGCGGGGAGGGTCACAGTCCACGTCGTCATGCGACCGCCTCCACCGGCTCGCCGGGACGGCACCCGTCCGGTCTGCTGCCTTCCGTCTGCTGGTCGACGGTGGCCTCTCCACAGTTGGCGGCGGCTGGGCGGCCGATCCACTGGCGGCACATCGACCCGTTCGCGGTCGGCCGTTTCGACGGCGCGCCGCCCGCGTACTCGATGTGGCCCGCCCTGTGCAGCGCCATGAACAGCGCCCCCCACTGCGTGCCGGTGTTGTCGGGCTCCTCGATGCCGCACACCGACACCAGGTCGTATGCCTGGAACGGCTGCCCGGTGGAGGCCAGGTACAGGACGGCCCGCCACGCCCGGGACCACCAGTCGCCGGAGGTAGCGCGCAGCGTGTCGGCCAGCCCCGGGTTGATGGTGTCGAGGTCCAGGGCGAGCTGGTCACGATCCACCACAGGCGATCACCTCCACGGCGGCGTTCGGGCAGGCCACCAGGTGGGTTTCCGCTGCGGCGGTGTGCTGTTGCGCTGCCTCCAACAGGCGGGGCTGGCCGGTCAGGTCCCACAGGTCCAGGAGCCGGTCCGCAGCCTCGTAGTGTGCCCGGGGTGTCATGGTCTGCCCCCAAACCCGGTGAGGGCGGTCATCTCGGTGCGGATCTGCGCGTTGATGGTCTGCAACGCCGACAGGCCGGTGCGGAGCGCGTCGAGGTTTTCGCGTCCGGCGTGGATGGTCTGTTCGCACACCTCGACGTCCATGCGTTCGGACAGGCTCGCGAGTTCGGCTTGGGCTTCGCGGTCTTTGACGGTGCCGGTGCCGGTGAGGAAGGCGCGGGCTTTCTTCGCCCGGTAGGTGCGTGCGAGGTGGGGTAGGCGTGTGCGTTCCTCGTCGAGGCGCCGTACTCCGGCGTCGATCTCCAGACGGATGGTGTCGATGGCGGCGTTGACTTCCCACGGCATGGGGGCGTGGGTGTTTTTGACGATCCTGCCGACCAGGGCTTTGGCTGGTTCGGGCAGCGGCGGGGGTGGGGTGGTCACGGTGTCCTTCGGTGAGCGGGGTGAAGGGAGGCCGGTGGGGCCGGTCAGGCTGCGAGGAGAGCGGGAGGGTGGGGCACGTAGCGGGCGTAGAGACGCACTTCGCCGCCGACGGCGCGCGAGTGCGCCTCGAACCGGCCGTGCGGGTCGGCCCACGGTCGGGTGTTGGCGCGTTTGATGGTGCCGACGCGGGTGCGCAGGCGGGCGGCGTCGCGGCGGCGGGTGTCGGGGACGCGGGCGATGATGGCCCACGTGTGGGGGTTGGCGCGCAGCGCGTCGGCTTCGGGGATGCCCCAGGGGGTGGCGTTGCGGCCCTGGGTGGTGCGGGGGACATCGTCGACGAACTCGATGGTGCGGGTGGGCATGAGGGGTCTCGTTTCGAGGGTGGGGAAGGCGGGTGGAGGCTTTCTCGGGGTGGCTTTGGGGTTCAGGCGGCGGCCATGTGTTGGGGGTGGTCGTCGAGGAGGAGGTGGTCCTCTTCGGTGAGGTAGGGGTGGAGGGCTGATTGAATGGCGTCGTATGTCCGTTTTGTGCACGGTCGTTCTTCTTCGAGGACCTTGTACACGTGGCTTGGGCTCAGTCGGGTGTTGGCGATGATGTGGGCCACGGGGAGGCGGTGGTGGCGGAGGATGCGGTAGACGGTTTCGGTGTCGAGGTTGACCCGCTGGTGGGGGCGGAGGGGGATGGTGGCCATGGTGGCCACACTAGGTGTTATTTGCCCAAATTTCAACGTGTTTTGACTGGTTTGCGCAAATTTCACCCTTGAAACTTGTGTGACCCAGGCCACAAATGACCAAACTTGGTCAAATACCGCTAACATCAGCAACATGCCACCCAACACGTCCCCACCCGCGGACTGGTACAAGAACACCGAGGCCAAAAACCTCGACCACCACCTCACCCACGCCCGCAACACCCAGGGACACACCTGGAACAGCTTCGCCGAACACTGCGGCATCAGCGAGCAGACCCTCAACAACATCAGGCGAGGCACCACCAGCCCACACCGACGCAGCATCGAAGCCATCGAAGCCGCCGCCGGCTGGGCTCCCGGAGGGTTCGAGGACGCCCGCAACGGCCAACCCCCCGCCCCGGCCGCCCCCACGCCGCACCCCGAGTTCACCGAACGGCTGCACTTCCTGCTGGAGAACCTGCCCCCAACGCACGGGGACCGCCACACCGCCCAAACGATCGCGGGCGGCCTCAACAACACCATCACCGAGCAGCGCGCCCAAGACATCCTGGACGGCGCCGCCGCCCCGACCCGTGTAGAGCTGGAGAAGCTCACCGAGTACTTCGAGATCCCCGCAGGGGCCAGGTACTTCACCGACGCGGACACCGCCCGGAAGGTCCAGGACGAACTCCAACTGGTGCGTGCCCTGGGCGACGCGAACGTGAAGAACATCGCGATGCGTGCTTCCGGGCTCCCGGCGGACAGTCTCCGCCCGGTTCTCGACATCATCGACACGCTGCGCAGGGCTGAAGGGCTGCCGCCCGCCGCACCGGGAGACTGATGGTGGGGAAGCACTGCGGCTTGCCCACGGGGTCCAAGCCCATGGGCCGGGCGGTGCTGATCAGCCGTCTCGCACAACCGCCCTTCCGCAGACCCTCTCCCGACCTCTGACACATCAGCAACCGGCCCCACCGCTACGCCCGTATAGCGGGCCGAAGCTCCCTTCGCTGTCGGCTCCCTACGGTGTTGCCGAATGCGCCCCTCTTCTTCGACAACGCGTCACTGCTGTCTTTGCAGACACACGAAAGGCCAGGCACATGGCTGTGCCCGGCCTTCAGCTTTTCTGGAGGGTTAGGACAGGGCGTGGTCGTTCATGGCTTCCTGTTCCTTCGCGGCACGGACGACAGCCTGCCGCCACAACCGGTTGTCGGCGTTGACGCCGTGGCGGCGGCACAGCTCCCGACCGGTCAACTCGTCGCCGTCCCGCACGCTGTTCAGATAGTCGTCCACTGCTGCCTGGAACGCGGTCTGCCCCTGCTTGGGGGTGATCTGTCGGCCCCGTTCATCAACCGGCAGCACTGGGGGGACGGCGGGTGCGGGATGCCGGGTCACCTGCGACCCCACTCCGGAGTGTCGTGGGGCCGGGGCGGGGCCGGTCCCGTTCGCCCAAGCCGCGAAGGCGTCACCATCAGGGTCGTCGCCCCACGGGTCGGTCTCGTCCAACGCTGTGTGTGGAGCGTTCTCCCGCAGGTCGAATGTGGGAGCGTCGGACCCCTCCAGGGTGGTGTGGGGGAGTGGCGGGACGGTACCGGCCGGGACGGGGCTCTCCAGCTTCATGTCGTCCAGGGCGACCGCGCCGTCTTCGGGGCGGGCTCGGCTGGCGTAGTCGTCGAACATGCCGATGAGGTGTGCGACCACCGCTGTCCCGACAGGGCCGAGGGCCTTCGACACCAGCGCAGCCACCGACTCGGGGTCCAAACTGGTGGGCCATACCGGCAGCACCGACAGGGCGAGGGACGCGGCCAGCGCGCTCCCCATCACCGTCAGCGCCCGCCAGTCCACGTCACCCCCTGCGGTACGTAGGACCGCGCGGCCGATGATGACGGCCGCCACTACGGTGATCAGTCCGGGCTCGACCAGCCACGCCATCCACCAGCCGAGAGCCCCGAAGGTGAGGCCGAGGGCGGTCACCATCCCAGCGTGCACGCCCGCAGTGGACCACGCCCCGAACGCCAACAGCACTGGGATGCCGATCCGCAGGGTCCAGGTACGGACCGCATCCACCCGGAGGCGGCGGGCCTCCGCGGACCGGGTGATCTGCGCGGTCAGCCGGGCGCGCGCACCCGACACCGATGCGCGCCGCCACAGCACGCCGAGGGCGGCCTGCTCGGAACGGTCGGCGGCCCGCTGCACACGTTCATGCTCGGCCTTGCGGATCTCCTCTGCGACATCTCGAAGGCTGGTGCGGTGCTCACCAGCGGCCCGGCGGCGTTCCACCCGGTCATGGCGGCGGGTTGCCTGCCGTTGGCGTCGGGACGCCAACCGGGCGGCGACCGAAGAAGGGGCATCCTGCCGGTGGTTGGCCGGTGGTGCGGTGCCGGTCGATGTGGCAACAGCACCGATACGATCAGCCATGTTCGGCTCCTGGGTTCTGCTAGGGCTGTCAGGGGCCGGACGGTCGGCTCTGGCCGGTGGGCGAACACCGGCCAGAGCCTTGAACACGCCCGGTTCGGCAACAGAAGTGTCCTTAAATTGCCTTCATTTGTTCGCATCATACGAACATCTGTTACCATGATCCCAGAAGATTGACAGGGATTCAACACACCCCGTGCAGGGCTGGCAAACTCGCCCTATGAGCGACGACAAGCCGGGGCGACGCCCCAACCAGATGGGGCCAACAGGAAGGCAGGTCGCTGCGAACGTCAAACGCCTCCGCCACCGACGCGGGCTCACCGTCCGGGAGACGGCCCGACGGCTCACCGAAGAACACCAACGCCGATGGACCCCAGGCGCAGTCACCGACGTGGAGTCAGGCAAACGTCGCGTGGACGCCGACGACCTAGTCGCACTCGCTCTCGTCTTGGACGTCACCCCCAACACGCTCCTCCTCGCCCCCACCGCAGTGGGTGACATGGAGATCACCGGCACCTCCCCGCAGCCTGCCGCGCACGTATGGCGGTGGGCTGACGGCCAGTGGCCCCTCACCTGGTCGACAGACCCGGAGGAGCTACGCCGACAACTCATGGACTACAACCTCACCGCTCGCCCGGACGGCATGGCCCCCTACCAGCCAGCAGATGAGGCCGCCCGCCAGATGCAGGTGTTCAACAAGACACCGTTCGACTAGGCACCGGCCCCCGTTCCCGGTGCCGCGCCACAAGGGAAGGGATCGGGATGCCACCCGGAGGATCAAACCGGATGCTGTCCGCCCAGAGCACTGCGGACATGCTGGGGATCAGCCGCCAGACCCTCTACAACAACTGGAGGGAGTGGGGGTTGAAGGGCCACAAGGTCGGCCGGTCCCTGAAGTTCCGTGAGCGTGATGTCGAAGCATGGCTAGGCCAGCAGGCCGCCTAACTGCTGTCTCTCTGCGCGGGGTGTGTTGAACCCCTGTCTTCCCCCGACGAGGAGAGAGACCCCCTTGTGGCAAACGTCTTAAAGAAGTGTGGGTGCGCGTCCGACGTCCCCAAGAAGGGCCGTGAAGGACGCGCCGACAGAATGAAGAAGTGGCACCGCTGCCCTCACACATGGAAGGTCACCTGGCGGCCGAACGGGTATACGGGGGGTCAGAAGACGGTCAGCTTCGACACCTGGGCGGAAGCTGACGCGAAGAAGAAGCAGATCGAGGCGGCGCTCGCCACAGGCGAGAAGTCGAAGGCCGATGCCGGGGAGCGTGGACGGGTCAGGTTCGAGACCTACGCTGAACAGCGGTTGAAGAAGTGGCCTGGCGCCGCTTCGTCGGCGAAAACCTACCGGTCTTCTCTGCGCCGACACGCCTACCCGAGGATCGGTCGCATGATGCTGCGGGACATCACCCGTGAGGACATCACTGATCTGGTGACGGATCTGAAGAACGCCACCGACGAGACTGGTAGGGCCTTGCATTCGGCGTCCACGGTCGCTGGGGTGTACATCGCGGTTGCTGCGGTGTTCAAGGAGGCCCGGTTGTCGAAGCGGGTTGCGGAGTCGCCGTGTGTTCAGGTGGAGCTTCCTGCTGTGGTCTCCGCTGCGATCCTCATCGACCCTCCTCTGGAACAGCTTGAGCGGTTCGTGGGCCGGTTCCCGGCAGACTGGCGGCTGCCGTCGTGGTTTCAGTACGGGTGTGGGCTGCGGATCGGTGAGGCTCTGGCGCTCAACGCCAACCAGTTCCGGGATGGCGGGGCGACGTATCGCGTTGCGGAGCAGGTGAACCCGGAAGGGAAGCTCATCCCGTGTAAGTGGCGGAAGACTGGAGAGTTTCGGGACGTGCCTGTGCCCGGGTTCGTGCAGGAGCGGTACCGGCGGCATGTCGAGTTCTTCCCTCCGGACAAGGACGGGTATGTGATCCCGGGCCGGAAGCATCCTCGGGTGGTGCGGAACTCGTATCTGGAGCATTTCCGGGCTGCGGTGGCGGCGGCGGAGCTGCCGGACTTCATGACCAGCCACTATCTGCGGCATCGGTGGGCGTCGGTCATGTTGGCTCGGGGGGTCGACATCACTCACGTGTCGCGCTGGTTGGGCCATCGGCAGATCCAGACGACGTTCGCGATTTACGGCCACATGGTGCCGACCGTGGCGGCGGAGGCGCGTGCGGCGATGGATGCGGCGTTCGGGGAGCTGCCGAAGACAGTGGACGGGATGGGTGTTTCCGATTCGGCTGCTCCTGTTTCCGGTTAAGGGGTTTGACCTGCGGAAACTGCTTCCTTCTTGAGGATCTTCACCATCTTCGAGGGCGCCAGCGAGGTACAGAAGCTCATCATCGGCCGCGCCGTCACCGGCCAGCCGCTGCGCTGAGGTTTGGGCGGTTCATAGGACTGGAAGCGAACATGTGGTCCACGACGCCGGGATCGGCGGCGGGACGGGACGGCGCCGGTTCTCACCGGGATCATCCGGGATTCTGCGGACGACTGTTTCCGGACCTGTTTCCGGCGGAAACAGAGGGAGACGCGCAAGGTCGGGCACATGGATGTGTCCGACCTTTCGTGCACCCGCTCCCATCGCGGGTAAACGTCCGCGCACGCTCGCGACACCACCGCCGAAGAGCAGGCGAAAGACCTGCACCAGCGCTAACATCCGCATGACGTGCAGGATCCCTCCGTCTTCAGGAGTCCACATGAAGTTCCTCCGGCCGCTCACCTCGGCATCGATCACCGTGATGCTCGCGATGTCCGGTATCGCGTTTTCCTCCCCAGCCCAGGCCCAGGACACCACGGAAACGAGAAAGAAGTTCATCGAATGCGTCAACAAGGAAATCACCAGCGAGAACAGGAAATGGAAGCTTCCGGAGCCCGAATTGAAAAAACTGACCGACATCATCGACCGAGAGATCATGAAGGAGGACATGTCCCCCAAAAGCCAGAATGACGAGCAGAGGATTATCGAGAATATCGAGAACTCCGCGACCAAGGAACTTAAGGGAATCGACAGCGAGACCCTTGACGAGGTCATCGAAACGCTCAGGGTCAGTGGACAGCACTGCTTTGTGATCGTGAGGCAGGGTTAGGGACCGGCTCCCACCGGAGGGGCGGCGTCGCGGCGACGACTGAGAACACGCCGCCCCGCGAGGGGTGAAGCCCCCGGTGGGGGCCACCATCGGCCGTACCGCCACCGGACACCCCTTGGGGTGGCATTTGGCCAGCCTTACTTCCGATTCCCTGGCACAGGACGCTTCCTGGGGGATTAAGCGACACCTTAGGTCGCCGTTGACCTCCTCCCACCGCCGGGTGTGCACTGCGACACACCACACGGCGAAGGAGGGCACGCATGCAGGTCCCTGCACCGTTCGAATACGAGCGCGCGACCAGCGTGGACCACGCGATCGGCCTACTGGACCGCCTGGGTGAGTCCGCCCGGCTGGTCGCGGGAGGGCACAGTCTGCTCCCGATGATGAAACTCCGGCTCACCGACCTGGAGTACCTCATCGACATCAACGGCCTGCACGGCGAACTCGGGTACGTCCGGCGCGAGGGCGACGAGATCCGCATCGGCGCCATGACCCGGCACAGGGAACTCCTCGAATCCGAGATCCTCGCCCAGCTCTTCCCCGTCTTCATGGAGGCGGAGAAGGTCATCGCCGACCCGATCGTGCGCAACCGCGGCACCATCGGCGGCTCCCTCTGCCAGGCCGACCCCTCCGAGGACCTGTCGGCCGTCTGCGGTGCCCTCGACGCGGTCTGCGTCATCCGCGGCACCGACGGCGAACGGCTCGTCCCCATGGAGGAGTTCCACGTCGGCCCCTACGAGACGGCCGTCGCCCCCGGCGAGATGCTCGTCGAGGTGCGCCTGCCGGTGCGCCCGGGCGGGTGCAGCGCCTTCGAGAAGGTGGAGCGCCGCGTCGGCGACTGGGCCGTCGTCTCCGCCGCCGCCGCGGTGTGGATCGACCAGGGCGCGTTCACCGACGCCCGGGTCGGCCTGGCCGCCGTGGGCGGTGACACCGTCGGGGTCGAAGGGATCGCCGAGGCGCTGCGCGGACAGCGCCCCTCTGAGGAGCTCTACACCAGGGCCGGGGAGATCGCGGCCCAGAGCTGCGACCCCGTCACCGACACCAGGGGAAGCGCCGAGTACAAGCGCCACCTCGCCAAAGAACTCACCCGACGGACGCTGCGCCGCGCCGTCGCCGGAACCGGGAGGGCCTGACCATGCGCGTCACCATGACCGTCAACGGTGAAGAGGTCACCAAGGAGATCGAGGGCCGCCTCCTCCTGGTGCACTTCCTCAGGGACCACCTGGGACTCACCGGCACCCACTGGGGGTGCGACACCAGCAACTGCGGGACCTGCGTGGTGCGCATGGACGGCGAGCCCGTCAAGTCGTGCACCGTGCTCGCGGCGATGGCCGACGGCCACGAGGTCACCACCGTCGAGGGGCTGGCCCGGCCGGACGGCAGCCTCGACCCCGTCCAGCAGGGGTTCATGGAGTGCCACGGCCTCCAGTGCGGCTTCTGCACGCCCGGGATGATGATGACCGCCCGCGCCCTGCTGGACCGCAACCCCGACCCCTCGGAGGAGGAGGTCCGCGAGGCCATCTCCGGGCAGATCTGCCGCTGCACCGGCTACACCACCATCGTCCGCTCGGTGTGCTGGGCGGCCGAGCACGAGGCCGCCGAGCGCACGTCCGCCGCGGCCGACCAGGTCAAGGAGGAGGTCTGATGACCGCAGTGGAGGAGGAGAAGCCGGTCGGCCACGGCCGGATGCTCCGCAAGGAGGACCCCCGGTTCGTGCGCGGGCGCGGCCGCTACGTCGACGACGTCCAGTTGCCGGGCATGCTGCACCTGGCCATCCTGCGCTCTCCCATGGCGCACGCGCGCATCGTCTCCATCGACACCAGCGCCGCCCAGGCCCACCCCAAGGTCGTGGCCGTGGTGACCGGCGCAGACCTGGCGGAGAAGGGCCTGGCGTGGATGCCGACCCTGTCCAACGACGTCCAGGCCGTCCTGGCCACCGACAAGGTGCGCTTCCAGGGCCAGGAGGTCGCCTTCGTGGTGGCCGAGGACCACTACTCGGCCCGCGACGCCCTGGAGCTCATCGACGTCGAGTACGACATGCTCGACCCGGTCGTGGACGTGCGCAGCGCCCTGGCCGAGGGCGCGCCCGTGGTCCGCGACGACCTGGAGGACAAGGCCGACAACCACATCTTCGACTGGGAGACCGGCGACGCCGACGCCGCCGAGGAGGTCTTCGCCAAGGCCGACGTGGTGGTCACCGAGGACATCGTCTACCCGCGGGTGCACCCCGCCCCCATGGAGACGTGCGGCTCGGTCGCCGACTTCGACCCGGTCGAGGGACGGCTCACCCTGTGGTCGACCACCCAGGCCCCGCACGCCCACCGCACCCTGTACGCGATGGTGGCGGGCCTGCCCGAGCACAAGATCCGGGTCATCGCCCCCGACATCGGCGGCGGCTTCGGCGGCAAGGTGCCGATCTACCCCGGCTACGTGTGCTCGATCGTGGCCTCCCTCGTGGTCGGCAAGCCGGTCAAGTGGGTGGAGGACCGCTCCGAGAACCTCATCAGCACCGGCTTCGCCCGCGACTACATCATGCGCGGGGAGATCGCGGCCACCCGGGACGGGCGCATCCTCGGCATCCGCACCAACGTGCTCGCCGACCACGGCGCCTTCAACGCCCAGGCCGCGCCCACCAAGTACCCCGCCGGGTTCTTCGGGGTCTTCACCGGCAGCTACGACATCGAGGCCGCGCACGCCAAGCTCACGGCCGTCTACACCAACAAGGCCCCTGGCGGCGTCGCCTACGCCTGCTCCTTCCGCATCACCGAGGCCGTGTACCTGGTGGAGCGGATCGTGGACTGCCTGGCCCACGAGCTGGACATGGACCCGGTCCAGCTCCGGCTGAAGAACCTCATCAAGCCGGAGCAGTTCCCCTACACCACCAAGACCGGGTGGGTGTACGACTCCGGCGACTACGAGCCGACGCTGCGCGAGGCGATGCGCATCGCCGACTACGACGAGCTGCGCAAGGAGCAGGCCGAGAAGCGCGCCCGCGGCGAGCTGATGGGCATCGGCCTGTCGTTCTTCACCGAGGCGGTCGGCGCCGGCCCGCGCAAGGACATGGACATCCTGGGCCTGGGCATGGCCGACGGCTGCGAGCTGCGCGTCCACCCCACCGGCAAGGCCGTGGTGCGCCTGTCGGTGCAGACCCAGGGCCAGGGCCACGAGACGACCTTCGCGCAGATCGTCGCCGAGGAGATCGGCATCCCCGTCGACGACATCGACGTGGTTCACGGCGACACCGACCAGACGCCCTTCGGCCTGGGCACCTACGGCAGCCGCTCCACCCCGGTCTCGGGCGCCGCCGCCGCGCTGGTGGCCCGCAAGGTGCGCGACAAGGCGCGCATCATCGCCTCGGGGATGCTGGAGGCCTCGGTCGCCGACCTGGAGTGGACCAAGGGCGCCTTCTCCGTCAAGGGCGACCCCGAGCGCAGCGTCACCATCCAGGAGATCGCCCTGCGCGCCCACGGCGCAGGCGACCTGCCCGAGGGGATCGAGGGCGGTCTGGACGCCCAGATCTGCTACAACCCGGAGAACCTCACCTACCCGCACGGCGCCTACATCTGCGTGGTCGACATCGACCCGGGCACCGCGCAGGTCAAGGTGCGCCGGTTCGTGGCCGTCGACGACTGCGGCACCCGCATCAACCCGATGATCATCGAGGGCCAGGTGCACGGCGGCCTCACCGACGGCGTCGGCATGGCGCTGATGGAGATGATCTCCTTCGACGAGGACGGCAACTGCCTGGGCGGATCGCTCATGGACTACCTGCTGCCCACCGCGCTGGAGGTCCCCGAGTGGGAGACCGGGTACACGGTGACCCCCTCCCCCCACCACCCGATCGGCGCCAAGGGCGTGGGCGAGTCGGCCACGGTCGGCTCCCCCCCGGCCGTGGTGAACGCGGTGGTGGACGCCCTCAAGCCGTTCGGGGTGCGCCACGCGGACATGCCCCTCACACCCTCCCGGGTGTGGGAGGCGATGAACGGTAACGCGAAGCCGTCGTTCTAGTCGGCCGCAGCGAGAACACAGAGGAGTTGACGTGATGGCGACCGCCCCCGACCTGACCGGCCGCAGCCGCGAACTGCTGGCCGACCGGGTGCCGTTCGTGGAGGCCACCGTGGTGCGGGCCCAGGTGCCCGCCTCGGTGCGGGCCGGGGACGGCGCGATCGTCCTCGCGGACGGGTCCATCGAGGGGTTCGTCGGCGGTCGGTGCGCCCGGGACTCGGTGCGCACCGCCGCGCTGGAGGCGATCCGCGAACGCCGCAGCGTGCTGCTGCGGGTGCTGCCGGACGAGGGCGAGCCCTTCCCGGAGGCGCCCGGGGCGCACGTGGTCGTCAACCCGTGCCTGTCCGGGGGTGCCATGGAGATCTTCCTCCAGCCCCGTCTGCCGGATCCCGTGGTGGGCGTGGTCGGGGACTCCCCGATCGTGTCCGCCCTGGCCGAGCAGGCGGGGCCCCTGGGCTTCGTCGTGTCGGCGGGGTCCGACGCCTCGGTCGTGGCGGGCGCGACGGCGGTGGTCGTCGCCTCCCACGGCGGAGACGAGGAGGGTGCCGTCCGGGCCGCCCTGGACGCCGGGACGGGGTACGTGGGGCTGGTCGCCTCGCGCCGCCGCGGCGCCGCCGTACTGGAGGCCCTCGCCCTGTCCGAGGAGGAGCGCGCCCGGGTGCGCACCCCCGTCGGACTCGACATCGGGGCCGCCACCCCCGCCGAGATCGCCCTGTCGATCCTGGCCGAACTGGTCCGGGCGGTACGGGTGGAGGGGCTGACGGCGCCCGAGCCCGTCGGCTGCTGCTCCGGTTCGGGCACGCCCGGACCCGCCGCCCCGGAGACCGCCCTCGACCCGGTGTGCGGCATGTCCGTGACCGTGGAGGCCGACACCCCCCGCCTGGAGGTGAGCGGGCACGAGTACTGGTTCTGCGCGCCCGGGTGCCGGGACCGCTACGCGGCCGGGGTGTAGCCGGTGCTGGACGCCGACGAGGTCCGACACCGGTTGGACGCCCTGGACTACCTGGTGGACGAGGGCACGGCCACCGCGCTCCACCTGGCCATGGCGCTGGGCCGCCCCCTGCTGCTGGAGGGGGAGCCCGGCGTGGGCAAGACGGCGGTGGCCAAGGCCCTGGCCGAGGTGCTCGGCGCGCCGTTCCTGCGTCTGCAGTGCTACGAGGGTCTGACCGCCGCCGAGGCCCTCTACGAGTGGAACCACCAGCGCCAGCTGCTGGCCGTCCGCTTGGCCGAGTCCCGCGGTGAACGGCTCGCCGAGGCGGACCTGTTCACCGAGGAGTTCCTGCTGGAGCGGCCGGTCCTGCGGGCGGTGCGCCACGAGGGCGCCGCACCGCCGGTGCTGCTCATCGACGAGGTGGACCGCGCCGACGACGAGTTCGAGGCGCTGCTGCTGGAGTTCCTGGGCGAGGCGTCGGTGACGGTGCCCGAGATCGGGACGTTCACCGCCGAGCACCCGCCGCTGGTCGTCCTGACCTCCAACCGCAGCCGGGACCTGCACGACGCACTGCGCCGCCGCTGCCTCTACCACTGGATCCCCTTCCCCTCTCCGGAGCGCGCCGCGCGGATCCTGCGCCGCCGCGTCCCCCAGGCCGGCGAGGCGCTGGTGGCGTCGGCCGCCGAGTTCGTGTCCCGGGTCCGGGGCCTGGAACTGGACAAGGCGCCCGGCATGGCGGAGGCCATCGACTGGGTGTCGGCCCTGGGCGCGCTGGGCGCCACCGACCTGGTCCGCGACGACGTCGTGCACTCGCTGTCCGCCCTCGCCAAGACCCCCGACGACCGGGAGGCGGTCGCGGCCGCGCTGAGGGGCGCCCCCGCGGACGGACCGGCCCCGGACACATCCCCCTGATTTCGAAGGAAGCGACATGAAGATCGAGCACGAGTTCACCGTCGACGCCCCCGCCGAGCGCGTGTGGGCCCTGTTCACCGACGTGGAGGCCATCGCCCCCTGTATGCCCGGAACGCAGTTGACCGGGGTGGAGGGCGACGTCTACTCGGGGAAGGTGCGCGTGAAGGTCGGCCCCGTCGTGGCCGCCTACGAGGGCACCGCGCGGTTCGTGGAGCAGGACGCCGACGCCCACCGGGCGGCCATCGAGGCCTCCGGCAAGGCCAGCCGGGGCGCGGGCAACGCCTCGGCGACCGTCACCTTCCAGCTGAGCGAGGCCGAGGGCGGCACGAAGGTCGCGGTGGAGACCGACCTGAAGATCACCGGGAAACTGGCCCAGATGGGCGGCGGGATGATCAAGGACGTGTCCGAGAAGCTCCTGGGGCAGTTCACGGCCGCACTGGAGGAGAAGCTGACCGCGCCCGAGAGCGGAGAGGCCCCCGAGGACGGAGGGGCCGCCGAGGCGCCCGCCGCGCCGGAGAGTGCCCCGGCCGAGAGCGCGCCCGCCGCGTCCGAGTCGGGCACCCCCGAACCGGTGGCCGCCGCGGCCGGGACCGCGACGGCCACCGCCAAGCGCACGATCGAGAGCGCCGAGCCCGAGCCGGTGGACCTGGGCGCGGCCTCCCGGGGCGCCGTGCTCCAGCGGCTGTGGCCGGTGTTCGCACTGCTCCTGGTGGGGGTGGGCATCGGCATCGGCTATGTCCTCTTCGCCTGAGCCCCGGCCCGGGTCGGCGCTCCTCCAGGGGGTCGACCGAGCCGCCCTGGTGGTCGCGCTCACCGTGCGGCTGCGCGAGAACGGCGTGCGCACCGACTTGGACGCCGCGCGCTCCCTGGCCCGGGCCCTGGCCCTGTCCCTTCCCCGTTCGCTCGGGGAGCTGTACTGGACGGCGCGGGTGTGCCTGGTCCGGCGCCGGGGCGATCTGGAGGCCTTCGACGCGGTGTTCGCCGCCGTGTTCGGCGACGCGGACCTGGTCGGCGAGCAGCTCTCCCCTCCCCCGGCCTCGGTCAGGACCAAGGGCGAGAGGGCACCGGACGAGGGCCCCGAGGACCAGGGAGCGGTCGGCGGCGGGCTGCCGTGGGCGACCCTGCCGAACAGCGACCCCTCCTCCGACGGGGAGGACGACCCCAGGGCCCTGCCCGAGCTGCGGCCCAGTGCCCTGGAGGTCCTGGCGGAGGCGCCCTTCGACCGCCTCTCCGAGGACGAGGTGCGGCAGTTGGGCCGGTGGCTGGAGGAGCTGCGGCCGCGCCTGCCCCGGCGGCGCGGTCGGCGCCACTCCCCCGGCCCGGGCGGCCGCCGCATCGCCATGCGCGCCACCCTGGCCCGCGCCCGGCGCACCGGCTGGGAGCCCCTGGAACTGGTGCGCAGCGCGCCGGTGCCCAGGCCGCGCCGGGTGGTGGTGCTGTGCGACGTCAGCGGGTCAATGCGCTCGCAGGCCGCCGCCTACGTGCACCTGATGCGGGCGTTCGCGCTGGTCGCGGGCACTGAGGCCTTCGCGTTCGGCACCCGGCTCACCCGGCTCACCCCGCTGTTGGCGCACGGCACGGCGGAGGAGGCGGTGGCGCGGGCCACGGGCGCGGTGCGGGACCGGTTCGGGGGCACCCGGATCGCCGCCAGCCTGCGCGAACTCCTGGCCTCCCACCACGGGTCGGCGGTGCGCGGTGCCGTCGTGGTGGTGGCCTCCGACGGCTGGGACGGCGACCCGCCCGAGGAGATGGCGGCGGCCATGGCGCGGCTGCGGCGGCGCGCGCACCGGGTGGTGTGGGCCAACCCGAGGGCGGCGGCGCCGGGTTTCGAGCCCTCGACCGGCGGGATGGCTGCGGCGCTGCCCTTCTGCGACGCGCTGGTCCCGGCGCACACCTTCGCGGCGCTGCGCGGTGTGGTGGCGGCGGTGGCCGCCGAGACGGCGTCCCGCCCCCGGCGGACGGGCTGATCACGGCTGTCCACAGATTTCCGAAACCTTCGGCACAGGTGGCGCTACTCGCTGTAGCGTCGCCGTATGCCTGGATTCGACCACGAACTCAAGGTGCACCTGTTCCACCGCCACCCGGAACTGGCCCCGGACCTGCTGCGCGACGTCATCGGCGAGCCCCTGCCCGACCACGCCCGCGCCGAACTCGGCTGCACCGACCACACCCGCCTCAAGCCCAAACCGTTCAAGTCAGACGATGTCGTCGTCCTCTACGACGACCGTGGTGACAAGGTGATGGCCATCATCACCGAAGTGCAGAACAAGCCCGACCGTCACAAGCCCTACAGCTGGCCGGTCTACATCGCCACGGTCCGCGAGGTGGTCAAATGCCCGGTCCGGCTGCTGGTTCTGTGCCCTGACTCGGCCACAGAACGGTGGGCTCGTACGCCTTTCACCATCGAGACGAGTCTGCCCCCCTACACCCCGGCCGTCATGGGCCTGAGCAACACGCCGGCGGTACGGGACATCGAACGCGCCCGCGACCTGCCGGAGCTGGCGGTGCTCTCCGCGGCGGCGCACGGCGCGGATCCGGGCACGCTCAAGGCCGCGGAAGCGGCACTGGACACCGTGCCGGAGGACCTTCGGCTGATCTACTATGACTTCATCGAGTCCAAGCTCAGTGGCGCGGCTCGGCAGATGTGGGAGGAACTCATGGCGACCGGAACCTACGAGTGGCAGAGCGACTTCGCCCGCAAGTACGTCGGCCAGGGACGCGAGGAAGGCCTCCGGGAGGGCAGGGCCGAGGGTGAGGCGCGCGGCGAGGCACGCGGCGAGGCACGCGGCAAGGCCGAGAGTATCGTCCGCTTCCTGAAGGCCCGCAAGGTCCAGGTCACCCCCGCCGCACGGCGCCGCATCACCGCCTGCACCGACACCGAGCAGCTCGACACCTGGCTGGAGCGCGCCGCCACCGTCGGCCGCGCCGACGAGCTCTTCGACTGACGTCTATAGGAGCGTCCGCTTCCGAACACGGCACCGGGGCGCCCCCGCTCCGGGCGGGGGCACCCGTGGGTCCGGCAGTGGGAGCGGTCAGTGCGCCTGGTTCCACAGGGTGACGTGGACGGCCGGGCGGAACCGGCCCCGGTGCACCCCCGAACCGTGGAGCATGGCCTGGGTGGCGCGCGGTGTGGTGGCGAAGCGCAGGAACTCGGCGACCACGCCCGAGGGGTCGTGGCAGCCGTCGCGGACCGCCGACCACGACCCCTTGGTGCGCACGGGCGGCCCCTTGGGGGTGACCAGCGCCCCCGAGGCCAGGTCGGCGGCCACGGAGAACCCGGGGGCCAGTCCCACCCCCCTGCCCTTCTTGACCTCCTCCAGCGCGGCCGCGTGGCTCTGGAAGAGGCGCTGGCGCCCCTCAGGGATCTCCAGTCGGCGCAGCACGGAGGGCACCAGGCCGACGCGGTCCACCGCGGAGGGGCCGAGCAGCCAGGTCTGCTCGCGCAGCCGCGCCAGGTCGGTCCGGTGTCCGGCGAGGGGGTGGCGGCGGCCGACGACGGTGAGGACCTCGTAGTTGAGGATGGTCTGCCCGCTCAGTCCTGCGTCGAACTCGCGGTCCGGCCCGATGGCCACGTCCACGGCGCGTTCGCGCAGCAGCTCGTCGAACCGTCCGGTGTTGTGCACGCTCAGTTCGACGTCGAGGTCGTCGGCGCGGGAGACGAAGAGGTCGAGGAGGCCGGGCGCGGCGTACTCGGCGAACACACTGGAGGTGGCCACGCGCAGCAGGCGGGAGCGGTGCCGGGCCTGGCTGACCTCGCGCAGGGTGCGGTCCTGCAACCCGAGCAGTTCGGTGGCGCGCACCGCCAGGCGGAGCCCGCCGGGGGTGAAGGACAGTCCCGCCGCGGTGGGGACGAAGAGGCGGTCGTCGAAGGTCTTGCGGAGTTTGCCGATGTGCAGCGAGACGGCCGCTTCGGAGACGTCGAGTTCGCGGGCCGCGCGTTTGACCGATCCGAGGCGGGCGACCGCGGAGTAGGCGCGGAGTTGTGTAGGGGTCATGGGGGCGTGGGGCGTCCTCAGCTCAGCGCACGGTGCGGGCCGTGCGGGCGCTCCGGGCAGGGGGCCGATGCGGGGGTTGGCCGTCGCGTCCGGAGCCGGGGGTCTGTGGCCTCTCAAACAGTGATGCGCGCCATACTAGAAAGGGCTCAACCGCCCCGCAAGTGACACTGTTCCCTAAAAGGAAATTGAGCGTTAAAAACCTTGAAAGTTACATAAGGTACTCCGTGCCCCGCTCGAAGGCAGGAGACACGCGGGACCGGCGCCGTCGACACCGCGCGGACCACCCGTGAGACTGCAGAGGGTGACCGTCCGGCGGCAGAGGAGGTGGCGCGGTGCCGTGGTCCACGACCCCGCGAAGGACACTGGCGGCACTGGCCGCGACCGCTCTGGCGGCGCTCACCGGCTGCACCCCCCTGGAAGAGCCCGCCGACCCCCTCGGCCCGTCTCCTTCGGTGACGAGCGCCGAGTCGGCGCGGCCGACGGATCCCCCCGCACCCGTCCGCAGGGACGCGGAGTTCGCCCGGCTGGAGGAGGACTTCGACGCCCGGCTCGGCGTCTACGCCCTCGACACCGCCACCGGCCGGACGGTCGAGTACCGCCCCGACGACCGGTTCGCCCACTGCTCCACCTTCAAGGTCCTGGCCTTCGGCGCCGTCCTGGAGCGGACCCCGGCCGCAGAACTCGACCGGGTCGTCACGTTCGACCGCTCCGACCTGGTCTTCCACTCCCCCGTCGCACAGGAGCACGTGTCCACCGGTATGACGCTGCGCGAACTCGGCGACGCCGCCCTGCGCCACAGCGACAACACCGCGTCCAACCTGCTCCTGGAGGAGCTGGGCGGGCCCGAGGCGCTGAACGGGGTTCTGCGGGCGATCGGCGACGAGACCACCAGCGTGGACCGCTTCGCCCCGGAGATGGCCCAGGCCCTGCCCGGCGACACCCGCGACACCAGCACCCCGCGCGCGATGGCCACCAGCCTGCACGCGTTCGCCCTCGGCGACGTCCTGTCCGAGGAAGGACGCACCGTCCTCGTGGACATGATGCGCGCCAACACCACCGGAGACGGCCTCATCCGAGCCGGGGTCCCCGACGGCTGGGAGGTCGGCGACAAGTCCGGCGCCTGCGGCTACGGCACCCGCCACGACATCGGCCTGGTGTGGCCGCCCGGAGGCGGACCCGTCGTCCTCGCGGTGATGTCGGGCCGCGACCAGGCGGGCGCGGCCTACGACGACGCCCTGGTCGCGCAGGCCGCGGCACAGGCGGTCGGGGCGCTGGCCTAGTCTGGACGCGGCCCCCGCCACGAGCGCCGGGCCGTGCCGTGTCCGCCCCGAGCCCGAGGAACAGCGTGCGCATCGATCCCCGTTGGACCGCGACGGCCTTCCGCGCCGTGGCCGTCTTCGAGGCCTTCACCTGGGTCGGCCTGCTCATCGGCATGGCCTTCAAGTACCTGGTCAACGGCGACGAGACGGGCGTGCACGTCTTCGGCCCGCTACACGGCGGGGCGTTCATGGCCTACGTCCTGCTGACGCTGGTCGCGGCGTTCCATCTGCGCTGGGGCGTGTGGCCAACCCTGGTGGCACTGGCCGCCTCCGTGCCCCCGCTGTGCACACTGGCCGCGGACTGGTGGCTGCACCGCACCGGCCGCCTGGCCCCGGGCCAGCGGGGGCGGGAACCCCGGCCGGTCTCCTAACGGCTCCGGGCACGGACCTCCCGTGCCCGGAACGCACCGACACTCAGTTCTGCGCGCACACGATGATGGGGCCACAGCCGGGACCGTCGATGATTCGAGGCCCGTCGGCCGAAGCCGGACCGATGGCCGCAGCGGCCATTCCAGCGGAGACGAAAGCGGCGACGGCGACACGCGCGATGATCTTCTTCACTGCATTCTCCTCACATCTGCGGAACCGAACCCGGCGCCGCGACCGACAGTAGACATACCCTCTGAACAGGCCGTTCGAAGGATTCGTCAGCCGCAGCACGCCCGATGGCACACTTCACGGAAATCATTGCGCCATCGAATTCAAAAACTGAAAAGAGTCGTTCCGGCCGGGAAACAATCCGAACGAATCGAAAACGAGCGTATCCACCGGCGATTCTCTGGAACAAGGCATGGGCACGAAACTGCCGGTGCCAACGGCGAACCTGCCGACGGCTCCCGGCACAGGCCCGTCCCGGTGCGCTCACAGGCGGGCACGCATGCCCTCGCGCACGCCGTGGGCGTCCCGGATCTCGTGCACCGTCCCATCCGCGCCTCGCACCGTGCCCGTGTACGTGCCGTAGAGCTGGTAGTAGTCGATCGCCGCGACGACCATCTGGTGCTTGACCGCCTTGCGGCCGAGCGGGCGCGGCGGCGCCTCCCGGCCTCGTCGTCTCCGGGAGGCGCCGCCGCCCTCAGGTCAAGCGCCCTGTGCGGCCTTGGCGTCGAGCCACTCCCGGAGCTGCCCGGTGACCGCCTCGGGGTCGACGCTCCCGTGCTCGACGCTCAGGCGCAGCGGCTCCTCTCCGCCCCCGCCGAGGAGTGCGCCCGGCTCCTTGTCGAACTCCAGCACCACGTCCACGCCCGCGTCATCGGTGAAGAAGCTCAGCTCCAGCGAGTCCAGCCCCGCGTACTGCTCCGAGGCCCCGAACACGAACTCCTGGTAGAAGGGCAGCTTCTGGCGGGCACCGCTGACCTCGCCCTTCTCCAGGTCGCTGCCGCGCATCTCGAAGCCCAGGGCGATGAGCGCCTCCAGGACCGCGGCCTGGGCGGGCAGCGGCGTGATGCTCAGCGGGTCGACGTCCTTGCGGTCGAGGGCGTTGTCCATGGCCACGCTGGTGTTGAGGCCCACGTAGTCCAGGAACCGGATGCTGTTGAACGAGGTGACCGGCGCCTCCATGGGGATGGCCAGTTCGAAGGGCAGCTCCAGCTCCTGCCCCGGCTCCAGCGTCACCACCGCCTCGCTGACGGCGTTCTTGGCGACCACCACGTCGACGTTGAGCTCGCGCTTGGACTTCTCACCTTCGAGGTTCTTGTAGGTGATGTCCTTCTCCACGGTGGCGCGCAGGCCGACGGTGACACCCTCGACGGTCTGGGCGACCTTGCCTGCGGTGACCTTGATGGTGCCGGAGACGGTACCGCCCGGCTCGACGCGATCGCTGTCCAGCGTGGACTCCACGGTGGCTCCGCCGATACCGACGGTCGCGAGCATGCGCTTGAAGTTCACGAAGCTCTTTCCTCAGGCCCGTTCTGCCCCTGAGCGCCGCGCGGAGCAGTGGGCCGGTACGGGGGTTTTCAGGGGGAGATGGGCGCTCCTCCCCAGGATGCCGTGTCGGAGCCGTACAGGGAACCACTGGTGGCACGGGCCGCCGTATCCCCGCGTGCGCGGGGAGCAGCTCTCCTCCACGGTCGAACGCGCCGGGCCGGTGGGTCCATCCCCGCGTGCGCGGGGAGCAGGACACGGAGGAGTCCGAGTGGCCCATCCGCTCGGGTCCATCCCCGCGTGCGCGGGGAGCAGGAGGAGGTGCTCAACTGAGGCGGCCAGGAGGCGGGTCCATCCCCGCGTGCGCGGGGAGCAGCCCAACTCCGCCGCCGTGGAGACGAACCGCTTGGGTCCATCCCCGCGTGCGCGGGGAGCAGCCCAACTCCGCCGCCGTGGAGACGAACCGCTTGGGTCCATCCCCGCGTGCGCGGGGAGCAGTCCGCTGTATGTGTCGCATGTGGCCGTGTCGGAGGTCCATCCCCGCGTGCGCGGGGAGCAGCGGGACAGGATCCGGTGGATCTGTAGGACCGAGGGTCCATCCCCGCGTGCGCGGGGAGCAGTGGTTCTGCACAGGCACCGCGCCGCCCTGCTGGGGTCCATCCCCGCGTGCGCGGGGAGCAGGGATGTCACAGCACCCCGGCGTCCAACTGCTCGGGTCCATCCCCGCGTGCGCGGGGAGCAGTTGCTGGCCTCGCGGGTGCTGGCGCTGGAGAAGGGTCCATCCCCGCGTGCGCGGGGAGCAGAAGGTCTACGGCGGCGGCGTCTCCGAGACCCAGGGTCCATCCCCGCGTGCGCGGGGAGCAGGACGAGACGGAGAGGCCCGAAGACTTCTTCGGGGGTCCATCCCCGCGTGCGCGGGGAGCAGTTCGTGGTGCCGCTGCGGTTGATGACGTACACGGGTCCATCCCCGCGTGCGCGGGGAGCAGCCACGTAGACGAGCGAGTGCGTGCCGCCGCTGGGGTCCATCCCCGCGTGCGCGGGGAGCAGCACGGCCAGGTTCTGAAGCTTGTGGACTCCCTGGGTCCATCCCCGCGTGCGCGGGGAGCAGCTGCGGTCTCGATCGTCACCGGGCTCCTCCGGGGGTCCATCCCCGCGTGCGCGGGGAGCAGGGGGTGCGCTACGGATGGCAGTCGTTCGTGGAGGGTCCATCCCCGCGTGCGCGGGGAGCAGGGGGTGCGCTACGGATGGCAGTCGTTCGTGGAGGGTCCATCCCCGCGTGCGCGGGGAGCAGTGCCGGAGAACACGTCGGGGTTCTCCTCCACCGGGTCCATCCCCGCGTGCGCGGGGAGCAGGAGTACGACGACCAGGACGTAGCCCCGTTCGTGGGTCCATCCCCGCGTGCGCGGGGAGCAGGTGCAGCAGTTGGAGGAGTGGGGGTTCCGCCTGGGTCCATCCCCGCGTGCGCGGGGAGCAGGAGTTCGGGTTGAGAAGCTCACCCGCCGGGGTGGGTCCATCCCCGCGTGCGCGGGGAGCAGATGCCGCTGGCGGCCTCGCGGGCGATCAAGGCGGGTCCATCCCCGCGTGCGCGGGGAGCAGATTTTTGGGGTCACGGAGCGTTTTCCCCGCCGGGGTCCATCCCCGCGTGCGCGGGGAGCAGTCTTATTGACCTGGGACTTTATATCGCTGGATAGCCCAAATCTGCAAGCTTTCGAAAAACAGACACAGAGCCCAGAGCCCCACACAAGCCACAAATAACCCACTCTATTTTCGGCCGGTGCTCGTGGTGGGCACCGGACCGGCTACCACCTACAACCACACGAGCTCGGCACGCAGCCGTCGGGCGGTCGTCTCCGGGAGGCTCCCTTTAATGATCGAGCCATCCAAGAGGTTGTAGGTCAGCGTGCAGCCGTCGGGCAACTCCATCCCCCAGGCGAAGGCCCTCCCCTTGTGCTCGCCCCGGGCCAGCCGCAGCTCAAAGAACTCCGCGCCGGGCTCGTCGTGGTACACAGAAGTAGTGCCGTCGGTGTGGTCGTCGTTCATCGTCGATCTCCCCTCGGTCGGCACTGCCCGGGGCGGTCGAGCGCCAACTCACAAGCGCCCCGGGCAGTGGTTTATCGGTCACCGAGTGGGCCGGGCGAATTCGCCCCCCTGCGCCCCGTCCAGGAAGCACTCCCACTCGTGCGGGGTGAAGAACAGCACACTGCCCTGCGGGTCCCGGGAGTTGCGCACGGCGGTCCCCTCGTCTAGGTGAGCCACCTCGACGCAGCCCTTAGATCCCTCACTCGCTTGAGCCTTGAACCATGTCGCGCCACGCAGGTCGGGGGCGGTACTCATCTCTCGTACTCCTCTGCGGCTTCCGTGATGAGAGTCAACGACTCCCGTGGAGACAGCGCCTCCATCTGCAGCCGATCGAAGCGCTCACGGAATTCTGACACCGATGTGCGCTTCTGAATGAAGAGGTTGCCTGCCGAGGACTCGACATACACGTGCTGCTGCACCTCGGGATCTTCGAACTCTATGAGAGTGAAATGGCCGTCCACTCCAGCATGCGCACCCAGAGAGAACGGAACGACCTGCACTGACACATCCGGCAACTCACTCACGGCAATGAGATGGCGGAGTTGGGCCGCCATCGCGGCCCGTCCGCCGACAGTCCTTCGGATGGCGGATTCGTCAATGATCGAGCGCAGTAGGGGAGGCCGCCGTTTCTGCAATACCTCCTGACGCTGCACACGCAGTTGGACTCGCCGCTCGACCGCTTCCTCGCTGGCACGGTGGTCCCCAGCACGCACGACGGCGCGGCAGTAGTCCTCAGTCTGCAGAAGGCCGTGGATCAGGCGGTCCGAGAAGGAGCGCAGGGCCGCTGCCTCCGATTCAAGACCCACATAACTACCGAGCCCCGAGGGCAGCACATCGTCATACTGGTCCCACCAGGCGTCCTCGGCCGCGACCTTGGCCATGTCACGCAGCCGCTGCAACTGAAGCGGGTCCCGCACCCCGTACAGGTCGAGCAGTCCTCGCAGTTCGACCTGTTTGAGAACGCGCTTACCATTCTCCACACGGCTGAGAGTCGGCTCGGACAGTCCGGAGTCCTCAGCCACACGCTCCATCGTGAACTTGTTCTGTTCACGCAGTTTGCGTAGTTCTATCCCCAGCCGTCGTCGGCCAACCGTTGGACTCCCCATGCCCGAGCCTCCTTCGCTCTGCCAGCATGATGACACGATCAGCAATCGAATGAAACCCGCTCATTGAAATTTCTGTGAGCTGTTCGCCCCACTGGACCCTGCGAAACACCATGAACTATCAGAAGGCCCACAGGGCGGACAGCAGAACACCGTGCGGCCCCGCCGGTCTCGGCGGGGCCGCACGGTGCGGGCGCGGTCAGGGCCAGAGGCGCTTGTGGGCCTCTTCCCAGGGCCGCGTGTCGCCGGACGGTTCGTACCGGCGGGTCTCGGTGGAGGCGGCGACGATCCGGCGCAGCTCCGCCAGGTCCCCGTCGATCGCCCCCACGGCGCGGGCCTGCACCAGGATGTTGCCGATCGCGGCGCCCTCGGTGGGCCCCGCGACGACGGGCAGCCCGGTGGCGTCGGCCGTCAGCTGGCACAGCAGGGTGTTCAGCGAACCCCCTCCGACCATGTGCACGACGTCGACCGCCTTGCCGCTGAGCTCGGCGGCCTGGTGGACGGCCCGGCGGTAGGACAGGGCCAGCGAGTCCACCACGCAGCGAGCAACCTCGGCGTCGGTGGAGGGCGGGCGCTGCCCGGTCTCCACCGCCAGCTCGGCCAGGCGCGCGGGCATGTCGCCCGGCGGCAGGAAGCGCGGATCGTTCACGTCCACCGCGCACGACAGCGCGGGCACCCGGGCGGCGCGCTCCAGCAGGTCGGGCAGGTCCACTTCGTGCCCGCGTTCGCGCCAGGTGCGCTGGGACTCCGAGAGCACCCACAGCCCCATGACGTTGCGCAGGTAGCGGACCGTGCCGTCCACGCCCAGCTCGTTGGTGAAGTTGGCGGCCCGGCTCTCCTCGGTGCGCACCGGCTCGTCCAGCTCCACCCCGACCAGCGACCACGTCCCACTGGAGATGTAGGCGAAGTTCGCCGTGGTCGCGGGCACCGCCACCACGGCCGCGGCCGTGTCGTGGGAGCCGACGGCGACGAGCGGCGCCCCCGCGGCCGCTCCCACCGACTCCCGTCCGAGCAGCGGACCCACGACCGTCCCGGGCTCCACCAGGGGCGGCAGCAGGCCGCGCACGGGCACCCCGAAGGGTCCCTCCAGCACGTCCAGGCAGGCGTCCGCCCAGGTGCGGGCGCGCACGTCGACCAGGCCCGTGGTGGAGGCGTTGGTCAGCTCGGCCGCCTTCTCCCCGGTCAGCCAGTACCCCAGCAGGTCCGGGATGAGCAGCAGGTCGCGCGCGGCGGCCAGTTGGGCGTCACCGGAGGCGGCGGCCAACTGGAACACCGTGTTGAACGGCTGCACCTGGAGCCCGTTGACCGCGTACATCCGGGCGGCGGGCAGCCACTCGAACACGTGCTCCGGCGCGCCCTCGGTGCGGGCGTCCCGGTAGTTGACCGGGTTGCCCAGGAGCGCGCCGTCGGCGTCCAGCAGGCCGTAGTCCACCGCCCAGGAGTCGATGCCCACCGAGTCGAGACGGCCGTGCGCCTCGGCGGCGCGGCGCAGCCCCGCCAGGACCCCCCGGTACAGGGACAGGATGTCCCAGTGCAGGGTGTCCCGCCCCTGGGAGGGGACGGAGACCGGGCCGTTGGGGAAGCGCGCCGCCTGGAGGGTGTGCACGCGCCCACCCTCCAGGCGGCCGGTGATGACCCGGCCGCTGGAGGCGCCGAGGTCGACCGCGGCGTGGACGGTGTGCCCTGCGCTCATCGCAGGAACGCGGCGGCCACGCCGCTGTCGACGGGGATGTGCAGGCCGGTGGTGTGCGACAGCTCCCCAGCGGTCAGCGCGAACACGGCGTTGGCGACGTGCTCGGGCAGGACCTCCTTGCCCAGGAGGGTGCGCTTGGCGTAGAAGGCGCCCAGGTCCTCCTCCTTGACCCCGTACACGGCGGCGCGCTTGGCACCCCAGCCGCCAGCGAAGATGCCCGAGCCGCGGACCACGCCGTCGGGGTTGATGCCGTTGACGCGGATGCCGTCCTCGCCGAGTTCGGCGGCCAGCAGGCGGACCTGGTGGGCCTGGTCGGCCTTGACCGAGGAGTAGGCGATGTTCTTGGGGCCGGCGAACACCGCGTTCTTGGAGGAGATGTAGACGATGTCCCCGCCCATCCCCTGCTCCTTCATGACCCGCGCGGCCTCACGGGAGACGAGGAAGGAGCCCTTGGCCATGACGTCGTGCTGGAGGTCCCAGTCGCGCTCGGTGGTCTCCAGCAGCGGCTTGGAGATGGACAGTCCGGCGTTGTTGACCACCAGGTCGACCCCGCCGAAGGCCAGTGCGGCCTCGGCGAAGGCGGCGGCCACGGCGGAGCCGTCGCTGACGTCGGCGGCCACCCCCACGGCGACGTCGGACGAGCCGATCTCGGCGGCGGCCTCCCGGGCCTTGTCCGCGTCCAGGTCGGCGACGACCACGCAGGCGCCCTCGGCGGCCAGGCGGGCGGCGATGGCCTTGCCGATGCCGCTGGCGGCGCCGGTCACCAGGGCGACGCGGGTGGCCAGGGGCTTGGGCTTGGGCATCCGCTGGAGCTTGGCCTCCTCAAGGGACCAGTACTCGATGCGGAACTTCTCCGACTCCTCGATGGGCGTGTAGGTGGAGACGGCCTCGGCACCGCGCATCACGTTGATGGCGTTGACGTAGAACTCCCCGGCCACGCGCGCGGTCTTGGCGTCCTTGCCGAAGGAGAACATGCCCACGCCCGGCACGAGCACGATCGCGGGGTCGGCGCCGCGCATGGCGGGGCTGTCCTCGGTGGCGTGGCGCTCGTAGTAGGCGCGGTAGTCGGCGCGGTACTCCTCGTGGAGCTGGCCCAGGCGTTCGACGGCCCGCTCCAGCGGGGCGTCGGCGGGCAGGTCCAGGACCATCGGGCGGACCTTGGTGCGCAGGAAGTGGTCCGGGCAGGAGGTGCCCAGGGCGGCCAGGCGCGGGTGCTCGGCACCCTCCAGGAAGTCGAGGACCACCTCGCTGTCGGTGAAGCGGCCCACCTGCGGGTGGTCGGTGGAGGCCAGGCCGCGGATCACCGGGGCCAGGGCGGCGGCGCGCTCGCGGCGCTGGGCCTCGGGCAGCGCGCCGTAGCCCGCCAGCTTGGCACCGAAGGGCTGGGGGCGGCCCTTGTCTTGGAGGAACCGCTCGGCGGTGCGGATGATCTCCAGGGAGTTGGCCTGGCACTGCTCGCTGCTCTGGCCCCAGGCGGTGATGCCGTGGCCGCCCAGGACGGCGCCGATGGCCTGCGGGTTCTCCTCGGCGATCTTGGCGATGTCCAGGCCGAGCTGGAAGCCGGGGCGGCGCCAGGGCACCCACACGACGCGGTCGCCGAAGCACTCCGCGGTGAGCTTCTCTCCATCGGCGGCGGTGGCCAGGGCGATACCGGAGTCGGGGTGCAGGTGGTCCACGTGCGGGGCGCGCACGAGGCCGTGCATGGCGGTGTCGATGGAGGGTGCTGCCCCGCCCTTGCCGAAGAGGCAGTGGTCGAAGGCGGCGACCATCTCGTCCTCGCGCTCCTCGCCCGGGTAGACGTCCACGAGGGCGTGGAGCCGGTCCAGGCGCAGGACGGCCAGGCCGTCCTCGGTGAGGGTGCCCAGGTCGCCGCCGGAGCCCTTCACCCACAGCAGGTCGACGGGCTTGCCGGTGACGGGGTCGATCTGGCTGCCTGCGGCGGAGGTGTTGCCGCCGGCGAAGTTGGTGTTGCGCGGGTCGGCGCCCAGCGTGTTGCTGCGCTTGATGAGGTCTGCGACGACGTCGTCGGCCACGGTGCTCCCCTGTTCGGTGTGGTCGGAGTTGTGCGGAGTGCGCTCGCTCACGCGCCCCACCCGGCCTGCTGGCCGCCCTTGCGCTCGTCGATGACGCGCTCGACGTAGCCGGAGCGGGCGTGGGCGGCCATGGGGTCGGCGTCCAGGCCGAGGGACTCGCGCAGCTCGGCCAGCATCGGACGCACGTCGGTGTTGTAGGCGTCCATGAGGACGGCGTTGGCACCGAGGACGTCACCTTCGGCCTGGGCGCGGGCGAGCGCTTCGCCGTCGACGAGCAGGGCCTTGGCGGTGGCCTCCTGCACGTTCATGACGGAGCGGATCTGCCCGCCGATCTTGGGCTCGATGTTGTGGCACTGGTCGAGCATGAACGCCACCTCGGTATCGGCGGCCAGGCCGCCGCCGCGCACGACCTCGTACATGATGCGGAAGAGCTGGAAGGGGTCGGCGGCGCCGACCATGAGGTCGTCGTCGGCGTAGAAGCGCGAGTTGAAGTCGAAGGCGCCGAGCTTCCCGGCGCGCAGCAGGAACGCGACGATGAACTCGATGTTGGTGTGGGCGGCGTGGTGGCCGGTGTCGACGCAGACCACGGCCTTCTCGCCGAGTTCGAGGCAGTGGGCGTAGGCGGTGCCCCAGTCGGGGACGTCGGTGGCGTAGAAGGCGGGCTCGAAGAGCTTGTACTCCAGCAGGATGCGCTGGTCGTCGCCGAGGCGGCCGTAGACCTCGGAGAGGGCCTCGGCGAGGCGGTCCTGGCGGGCGCGCAGGTCGTCCTGGCCGGGGTAGTTGGTGCCGTCGGAGAACCACAGCTTGAGGTCGCGCGACCCGGTGGCGTCCATGACGTCGACGCACTCCAGGAGGTGGTCGATCGCCTTGCGGCGGACCTTGGGGTCGGGGTTGGTGACGCTGCCGAGCTTGTAGTCGTCGTCCTGGAAGACGTTGGAGTTGATGGTGCCGATGGCGATGCCCAGGTCCCGCGCGTGGGCGGCGAGCGCGGAGTAGTCGTCCACCCTGTCCCAGGGGATGTGCAGGGCGACGGTGGGCGCGACGCCGGTGAGGCGGTGGACCTCGGCGGAGTCGGCGATCTTCTCCCAGGGGTCACGGGGGACACCGGGCTGCCCGAAGACCTTGAATCGGGTGCCGGAGTTGCCGAACGCCCAGGAGGGGAGCTCGATGTGCTGGCGCCGCAGGGTCTCCAGGGCGGCCGCCCGGCGGTCGGAGGGAGCTGCCACGGTGATTCTCCGTTCGGATGGGACGGTGGTGGGACCGCCGGGGGCAGGGAGGACCGACGGCATTGAATCGTTTCACTGAGGTTGCGCTGAAGCTACCTTCGGCGCTCCACGCCTGTCAAGAGCTCCTGTCACGGAAAGCACAGAACCCCGACCCAGCAGTGATTGAAACGTTTTATCATCATAGTAGCCCAGATCAGCGTCGGCGATCGACCCCAAGGTGCCCCCGAACCCGCTCCCACCTGGGTAAAGACCGCACCGATATCCGTGACAGTCCTGTGCTCGGGTGGAACGCTGGCCCCATGGACGAGAAACAGAAGGCGGTCCTGTCAGGAGGACCGGACGATCTCACACAGCGGATCGTGCCGGCCCCGCGCGCGGGAGACGACGTGAAGGTGCCGTTCCGCGGAGGTTACGAACACTTCAGCCCCACGGCGCGGCACGAGACGACGCGGGAGGGCGACCTGCCCGTCTACGAGTGGACCTCACGTACGGAGATGGTCTCCTAGGAACGGCGGCGGGCACGGGTGCCCGCCGCCGACTCAGGACACGAGCAGCAGGAGACAGACCAGGAAGAGGACGGCGGCGACGGACACCGCCACCAGGAACGGGGTGTTGGCGGTGATCGGGGGCCGCTGGGGCGCCTCCTGGGAGCCGCGCACCTCCAACTCCCCCATGAACCCGGGGTTGAGCTGGTGCACCATGCCATTGACCGCACGCTCCAGCGACGGGACGTCCCGGGCCTCCTCGACCGCCTGGAGCAGGAGCCTCAGCCGCTGGTCCACCGCGCCGCCCGTGGGGAGCTCCTCGGTGGACTCCTCCCGGGCCGCCGGGAGCGGCGCGATCCGATCCGTGGCCTCGCCGTCCACCGGCGGCGGGACCCGGTCGGTCTCCTCGTCGTCCACCGGTGGCTGCGCAGACCGGTTCACGGGCTCCTTCCGGGCCGCCGGGAGCGGCGCGATCCGGTCGGTGGCCTCACCGCCCGCGAGCGACTCCGTGGCCTCCTCGTCCACCGGCGGCGGGATCCGATCCGCCTCCTCGCCGTCCGTCGGCCGCGGCGGAACCCGCTCCGTAGCCTCCTCACCGGCCGCCCGCACGGCCGGGGCCGATCCGGTGGCCATGCCCTCCTGCGCGGCCCGGGCGTGCAGGCGCTCCAGCACCCTCGCGTAGGCGCCGTCGGGGTCGGCGGTGAGGACGCGCCACTCCTCCTCGGAGAGGATCTCGTCCCCGGAGTTGAGCCGGTTGGTCAGCCACCCGGCGACATCACGGTAGGCACCGTGGGGGCGGGGCGGCGCGGAGAGGTCGACCAGGCCCGACCCGTTGACCCGCATACCCCGGTACGGGGGGCGGAAGGCGATCCGCGGCGGCACGAGGCCGCTCTCCTCGTGCGTGGGCCAGGGCTCGTGGGTGGCGAACGACCAGTCGATCCCGGGGAACCGCGGCCGGGAACCGCGACCGAGGACGCGGTACAGCGCCCGGTACAGCCCCCACATGAGCACGATCCGCTCCTGCTGCTCCAGTTCCCTGGTGCCGTAGGAGGTGAGGACGTCGACGGGGGAGAACGGGTCGGCCAGCACCGCGGTGACGAGGTTGACCAGCGCGGGGTGGGCCAGGGCGTCGCTGTCCAGGGTGCTGTTGATGTGCACCGCCTGCTCCCGGCTCGGCAGGCCCACGGCCTGGAGGGAGCCCCAGCCCGGGGGCGCGTCCGCGGTCCCTCCCAGCCAGTCGCTGGCGGCGCAGATCAGCGCCATCGTGGGGGTGACGTTCGTACCGAACAGGGCCCGTGCGGTACCCCCCCGGCCACCGCTCTCGGGGAGGCGGTACAGCAGCACCCCCTGGCCGTCGTCGAAGCGCCGGTACCAGTACCCGGTCCGGGCCTGGCCGGCGGCGAACCGCGGTACTGCGACGGAGGCGAGCCGGTTGTTCCAGGTGGCCAGCCGATCGTGGTCCGCCCGCGTCCCGGGCAGGGACGTGGCGCTGGGTCCGGGCCCGGGACCCAGCAGGCCGCCCTCGCCGCTGAAGTGGATCTGGTGCATGGCGCCGCTGGCCGTGCTCTGCGTGCCGGTCAACATCCCACCCTTCGTGCGCGCGGAGGGGGCCGCGCACAGAAGAGGAGTGTACGGTCCCCCTTCCCGGCCATCAATAACGGCCTCGGGGACAGGACCGGTGCTCCGGCACCATTCCCCGTGCCCGGACGGTCCGGAACGCTCTCCGCACCGGCGAGGGGGCACCCACACGAAGACGTGCACTCGGACTCCCCTGTCCTGATCAGGGAAAACGAAACAAGGGGGTACGAACGTCCCCGCCGGCCTCAGGAGAGTTCCGGTCTTCCCGTGCCCATCCCCTAACCGTCGACGGCGGCGACCCCGCCGACCGGCCCTTCGAGCCGGTAGTCGTCCAGGGCGGTGACCGCGTACCCCGAGCCCGCACCGGCCGGAGCCGGGTCGGTCAGGGCGGTGCCCCCGGTGACGCCGACCAGGTTCTCCGGTGCCACGGCCGCGCAGGCATCCTCCTCCGCGACGTCGGGCAGGCGGTACACCGCGTAGAAGCGGGCGCCCTCGGCCGCTTCCCAGGACACCTCGACCCCCTCCCCGGCAGAGGCGGCGGCCACTCCGCCGACCGGGCCGGTCAGGGACCCCTGGTCGGCGGGGGCGGTCGCCACGGGCAGCACCGGGCGGGTGTAGTGCGTGCGCGCGAGGTACCCGTAGGCGTCGGCGGCGTTCCCGCGCAGGCTGCCCAGGGAGAAGTAGACGTCGCCGGCGACACCGGGCAGGTCGGCGGAGTAGTCGAGCTGCGCGCTCAGCGCGTCCTCGCCCCGCCAGTGGTCGTCACCCGCCTTGTAGGCGGCCTGGCCGATGTACAGGTCCACACCGGTGCCCGCCACCTGTGCCGACCACCAGTCCGCCAGGACCTCGTAGTCGGCGATGTCGAGTCCGCGGTACCAGTAGAGCTGCGGGGTGACGTAGTCGACCGTGCCCTCCCGGATCCAGGCCAGGGTGTCGGCGTGCTGGGCGCTGTAGGACTCCAGCCCCGAGGTGGCCGACCCGTCCGGGTCGCTGTCGTCATTGCGCCAGATGCCGAACGGGGAGATGCCGAAGCTCACCCACGGCTCGGTCTCCTCGATTCCGGCGTGCACGTCGGCGACGAGCCGGTTCACGTTGTCCCTGCGCCAGTCGTCGCGGTCGTCGAAACCGTCGCCATGGGCCTGCCAGGTGGCGTCGTCGTCGAAGACCGCCCCCTCCTTCGGATAGGGGTAGAAGTAGTCGTCGAAGTGCACGCCGTCCACGTCGTAGCGCTCGACCACGTCGAGGATGACGCCGGTGACCCACGCGCGCACCTCGGGTTCGCCGGGGTCGAAGTAGGCCTCGTCGCCGTGCTCGACCACCCAGTCGGGGTTCTCCACGGCCGGATGGCCGTCGGCGAGGTCCGATACGTCGGTGTCCTGGAACCCGATCCGGTAGGGGTTGAACCACGCGTGCAGTTCCAGACCGCGCTCGTGGGCGCCCGCCACCGCGTACTCCAGCGGGTCGTACCCGGGGTCGCCGCCCTGCTCGCCGGTGAGGTAGCGCGCCCACGGCTCCAGATCGGAGGCGTAGACCGCGTCGGCGGTGGGCCGCACCTGGAGGAAGACGGCGTTCAGGCCCAGGTCGGCGGCGGCGTCGAGGTGGCCGTCGAGCTCCTCGCGCTGCTCGTCGGCGGACAGCCCTGCTTCGGAGGGCCAGTCGATGTTGCGGACCGTGGTGAGCCAGGCACCGCGCATCGCGCGCTTGTCGGGGGCGTCCGCACACGCGGCGAGGCCCACGGGGTCCTGCTCGCCCTCCGCGTCCCCGCCGCCGTTCCCGTCACCGTTCCCAGCAGCGGCACACCCCGCCAACAACAGCGCCGTGGCCACGGCCGCAGCCGCCGACGATGCCCCGCTCCGCGTGCCCCTGACCATAAGACCGCCCCTCCAGTACTCTCCCGCATCACCCGCCACAGGGGACTGAACCCGACCGCGGAGCGGAGGTCAAGTCCGGGCCCTTCCTGAGCAGGCAGGGCACCCACGACCGAGCGGCGGGGAGAGGTCCTACACTCGGTTCCCGTGAACGCCCTCCCGCCCCCGCCGAAACTGTTCGTCCGTACCGTCCCCGTGCCCGACGACGCGGAGAGCCTGGTGCGCCGTCTGCCGCCCGAGGCCCCGCTGGCCTGGCTGAACGGCGGCGAGGGCATCGTGGGATGGGGCACGGCCGCGCGGCTGGACGTGGGCGGCGCGCCCGAGCCGGCCGTGCCCACCGACACCGGCCGGTTCGCGGAGGGCGCGCGCTGGTTCGCCGGGCTGCGGGAGCACGCCGTCGTCGAGGACGGGGTCGCCCTCCCCGGGACCGGTCTGGTCGCCTTCGGCACCTTCACCTTCGCCCCCGCCTCCGAGGGCTCCGCGCTGGTGGTCCCGCGGGTCCTGGTCGGCAGGCGCGGCGGCCGGGCCTGGATGACCACCGTGGGAGGGGAACCTGCGGGGGGTCCCGACGCGCTCCCCGCCCCCTTTTCCGCCGCGCGGCCGGTGGGCCCCCTCTCCTGGGAGCCGGGGTCGCTCACCGGCGGCGCGTGGACGGACGCCGTCGGCGGCACCGTCGAGCGCATCCGCTCCGGCCTGCTCGACAAGGCGGTCCTGGCCCGCGACGCCGTCGCCGTCGCCGAGGCCCCCATCGACGTGCGCACCCTCCTGGAGCGGCTGCGGCTGCGCTACCCCGGCTGCTTCACGTTCTCCGTGGACGGCATGGTGGGCGCCACACCGGAACTGCTGCTGCGCCGCGAGGGGGACCGGCTGACCTCCCTGGTCCTGGCCGGGACGCGGCCACGCGGCCGGGACGCCGGGGAGGACCGGCGCCTGGCCGAGGAGATGGTGTCCTCACCCAAGGACGTCGAGGAGCACCGGCTGGCCGTGGACTCCCTGCGCACCGCGCTGGGTCCGCTCACCCGGGAACTGGACGTGCCCGACACACCGGAACTGCTCGCCCTGGCCAACGTCCAGCATCTGGCCACCCCGGTCAGCGCTCGGCTGGCGCCCGGCGTGTCGGCGCTGGAGGCGGTGGCCGCCCTGCACCCCACGGCCGCGGTCGGGGGGACGCCCACCGCGGACGCCATGCGGCTGATCGCCGAGGTCGAGGGGATGGACCGTGGCGGGTACGCGGGGCCGGTGGGCTGGCTCGACGGTGCGGGCAACGCCGAGTGGGGTATCGCGCTGCGCTCGGCGCGTGTGGAGGGGGCGCGGGCCCGGCTGTTCGCCGGCTGCGGGATCGTGGCCGGTTCGGACCCGCGGGCGGAGCTGGCCGAGACCGAGGCGAAGTTCCGGGTGATGCGCGAGGCCCTCGCCGACCCGCGCTGATCGGGGCCGGTGGACGGGTGCGCCCCGCTGGAGGCACACGGGGCGCACCCGCGTTCGGAGGAGGCGTGACGGTACCGACCGCCGTGCGGTTCAGGCGTCACGCCCGAGGCGGCCTCACCCGGCGGAGCACACCGGGTCCGGCACCCCGTTGGTGCCGCTGTGGCTGCCGGTGAAGCCGAACTCGGCGGTGTCGCCGGCGCCGAGCGTGCCGTTCCAGCCGCTGTCGGAGGCGGTCACCCGCGACCCGCTGCCGCTGATCTGGGCGTTCCACCCGTGGTTGACGCTCTGGCCGTCGGTGTAGTCCCACACCACGGTCCAACCCGAGACGGGGGTGTGGGCGGTGACGGTCACCGCCGCCTGGAAGCCGCCCGACCACTGGGAGACGATCTCGTACTCGGCGGTGCAGTCCCCGCCGGGGTCGGTCGGGTCGTCCGTGGGCTCCTCCGTGGGCTCGTCGGTGGGCTCGTCGGTCGGCTCCTCGGTGGGGTCGGGGGCGTCGACCGCCAGGTCGTAGGCGGCCTGGGGCACGAACTGCCCGGCGGGAGCGATGCAGCCGTCGGCCTCACCGGGAAGCTTGGTCCACAGGAAGGCGTCGATGAGCGGGTTCCCGGTGTCCGTCGTGCTGGGGGTGCCGATCATCCGCCCCGGCGGGTCGCACCACTCGTTGCCGGGAGCGGGGCCGTTGCCGTTGCGGCTGGTGTCGATCACGGCGCCCAGCCCGGACACCCCGGTCGCGGCGATGATCGCCTCGGCGTAGGCGACCTCATCGTGGGTGTGGTTGTAGTTGGAGGTGTTGGTGGCGATGCCGTGGGCGCTGTCGGCGATGTCGGCGCCGTTGAGCAGCTCGGCGGCCCGCTGGGGGGACAGCCAGGCGGAGTTCCCGATGTCGAAGTAGACCCGGGCCTGGGAGGAGCCCGCCATGAGCGCCTGGCCCGCGTAGGCCATCGAGTCCAGGAGTTCGGTGGGGTCGCTGCACCCGCTCACCAGCGGAAGCGCGTCGGGTTCCAGGACGATGGTGGCGGGGCGGCCCTCCAGCCCGGCGGCCACCTCGTCCACCCAGGCGCGGTAGGACGCGTGGTCGGGCGCTCCGCCACTGCTGTGGTTGCCGCAGTCGCGGCCGGGGATGTTGTAGACGACCATGATGGGGACCTGGTCCTGGGCGTCGGCGGCGCCGACCAGGGCGTCGACCTCGCCGCGGACCTCGTCGGGGTTGTACTGGGTGAACCAGGTGGCCTGGGCGACCGAGGCGATGCGGTCGCCGATGACGTCGGCCCGGGGGTCGCCGGGGTTCTCCTGGACCCAGACGGCGGCCGAGGTGTCGGGGTTGACGTAGAACTCGCTCTCGTCGGCCGAGGCCGGCACCGTGCCGAGCAGTGCCACCGTGGTGGCCAGGGCCGCGGCGGCGGCCAAGGTGCCTCCTGCGGCCGTTCGTGTTCGAGACATGACTCTATTCCTTCGCAAACTCTCCCCGTCGCGTTCCTCCGGCCCGCCGGTCGTCCCGCCGGGCTTCTGGAAAGGCGCCCCTGGGGGGTGGGAGCGCTCCCAGTCACCGGGAGGCTACACCGAGCGCCTCTCCGTGACTAGGGGGGCTGAGAAGGTGTCCCGTCCGCCGCCACGCGGACGCTCGGCTCGGGACCTCGGGAGTGTCCGGTTGACCTGGAGCGCAGTCCAGGTCCTAGTGTTCGGGCCATGACGACACCGCAGCAGATGATCGGTTCCGGCTTCGGCGCGCACAGCACCGCCGAGGAGGTCCTGGAGGGGATCAACCTCACCGGACGGACGGCCGTGGTCACCGGCGGATACTCGGGGATCGGCCTGGAGACGACCCGGGCCCTGGCCGCCGCGGGCGCACGGGCGGTGGTCCCCGCGCGGCGCCCGGAGGCGGCGGAGCGGGAACTGGCCGGGATCCAGGGCACCGAGGTCGACGCCCTGGACCTGTCCGACCTGGACAGCGTGCACGCCTTCGCCGACCGGTTCCTGGCCACGGGCCGCACGATCGACATCCTCATCGACAACGCCGGTGTCATGGCCTGCCCCCGGTGGACGGCGGGCCCCGGCTGGGAGTACCAGTTCGCCGCCAACCACCTCGGGCACTTCGCCCTCACCAACCGGCTGTGGCCCGCCCTCGCAGACGGGGGCGCACGGGTCGTGTCGGTCTCCTCGGCCGGACACCACAACTCGCCGATCCGATGGGACGACCCGTGGTTCGAGGGCGGCTACGACCGGTGGCTGGCCTACGGCCAGGCCAAGACGGCCAACGTGCTCTTCGCCGTCCACCTCGACCGACTGGGCGAGGCGTCCGGGGTGCGGGCGTTCTCCCTGCACCCGGGGGCGATCCTCACACCGCTGCAGCGCCACATGGCCCGGGAGGAGATGGTGGCCAACGGGTGGATCGACGAGGACGGCGCCCTGGCCGACCCCTCGTTCAAAACCGCCGAGCAGGGCGCGGCCACGCAGGTCTGGGCCGCCACCTCGCCCCGCCTGGCGGGGATGGGCGGTGTCTACTGCGAGGACTGCGACGTCTCCGTGCCCGCGGGGACCGACGGTACGCGCCCCGGGGTGCGCCCCTACGCCGTCGACCCCGGACAGGCCGAACGGCTGTGGGCGTTCTCCGCCGGACTCACGGGTGTGGACGCCTTCGCCTGAGGCGGGGCCCGCCGACCGGAGCCGGCCGGGTCACCCGGCGCGGTACGCCCCGGGGCCGGTGTCCGGGTAGAGCGGCTGGGGCGCGTAGGCGTCGACGTTCTCCCGGGCCAGTTCCACGAACCGCCGCGCCCGGCCGGAGAGGCGGCGCCCCGCGGGCCACACCACCGAGACCCGCTCCAGGTGCGGTCTGGGCTCCAGCGCCCTGGCCGCGACGGGCAGCCCCTCGTAGCTGTGGCGGATGCGGGGAAGCTGGATGAACAGCGAGTATCCGACCCCCTGGGCGACCAGCGAGCGCACCAGTTCGAAGTGCGGTGTGCGCAGCCGCACCCGCGGGGACAGCCCCTGCGTCCGGAAGTAGCCCAGCACGTCCTCGGCGCTGGGCGGGACCTCCAGCAGGAGCAGTGGTTCGGGTTCGAGGTCGGCCGCGGAGACGGTGTCCCCCGCCGCCAGCGGGTGGTCGCCGGCCAGGATGACGTGCATGGCGGTGTCGTAGAGGCGCACCGCCTTGAAGGCCCGGTCCAGGTGCATGTTGTACATGACCGCGATCTCGACCGCCCCCGAGCGCAGGCCCCGCAGGAGGGTCTCCTGGTCGGCGGTGACCGGGTCGAGGGTGACGTCGGGGTGCAGTCGCTCGAACAGCGTGAACATGGTGGGCAGCAGTGTCGGGGCGAGCGAGGGGAAGCAGCCGACCGACAGGGTGCCCGAGAGCCCGCGCCCGTCGACGGCGGCCCGGAGCTCGTCGGCCTCGCGCAGCAGCGAGAGCGCGCTCTCGAACACGTGCTCTCCGGCGGGGGTGAGGACGACCCCCGAGGACTTGTGGCGGGTGCACAGCCGGGTGCGCAGGGCCCGTTCCAAATCGTCCAGCGCCGCCGCCACGGCGGAACGGGAGACATGTTCTCGTTCCGCCGCGGCGCTGATACTCCCGGTGGAGGCGATCGAGCAGAAATAGGTCAACTGGCGAAGGGTGAAATCCGGCACGGCCAGCCTCCGGGGGATATCGGAGCCGAGAGGGCTCACCTGAGTGTTCGGCCACGGGTCTCCGGCATGAACAGCACCACGACCGCGGTGATGACGCACAGCACCGAGATGTAACCGACGAAGACCCAATGTAGCCCGATACTGGCCAGCCAGGTGTTGAGATAGGGCGCGGTGCCGCCGAGAACGGCGGCGGACGTGGCGTAGGCGATACCGATCACGGTGGCCCGCTGGCGGGTGGGCACGAGTTCGGCGAAGACCGCCCCAAGCGGGGCGCAGTTGGCGGCGAGCAGGACGGCCGCCGCGGCCATGGTGAGGAACAGGTTCAGCGGGCGGGGGCCCAGGAGCCACTCCAGGGGGAAGGCCGCCAGGGCGAAGCCGACCGCGAACACCAGTTGGACCGGGCGGCGCCCCCACCGGTCGGAGGCCAGGCCCATGAACGGGATCGCGGCGATGAACACCGCCTGGGCGCACACCCCGGCGATCAGCGCGGTCGTGGAGTCCATGCCGTACTCGGACGAGGCGTAGCCGGGGGCGAAGATGATCCACGTGTAGAAGGCGACGACGCCGCTGACGGTGAGCCCGACGATGCGCAGGGCCCCCGCCCGCTCGCGCCACAGCTCCTTGAACGATCCGCGCTCGGTGGCGGCGGAGGAGGAGTCGTCCCTGGCCCGCTCGTAGACCTCGGACTCGGCCATCGTCAGCCGGATGTAGAGCGCGTACAGGCCCAGGGCCGCGCCGACGAGGAAGGGGATCCGCCACCCGTAGGCGGCCATGGCTTCGTCGCTGAGCACCCCGGTGAGCAGGGCGCCCAGGCCGGTGGCCATCAGCGAGCCCAGGCCCACCCCGAGCCACGGGGTGGCGGCCCACAGGCCGCGCCGGTGCTCGGGGGCGACCTCGGCGAGGTAGGTGAACGCCGAACCCGTCTCACCGCCGTGTGAGAGCCCCTGGAGCAGCCGCGCCGCGAGCAGGACGAACGAGGCGAGCACACCGGCCGAGTCGAACGTGGGGGCGACGGCGATGACGAGGCTGCCCGCCGCGGCGAGCGTGATGGCCAGGGTGAGGCTGAAGCGGCGCCCGCGCCGGTCGGCGATCCGGCCGAAGAGCCAGCCGCCGACCGGCCGCATCAGGAACCCTGCGGCGAAGACGGCGAGGGTGGCCAGCAGAGCCGAGACCGGGTCCTCGCTCCGGAAGAACTGGGCGGCGAAGAACGGGGCGAAAACCGCGTAGATATTCCAGTCGAACCATTCCAGAGCGTTACCGATATTGACCGCCACCAGGTCTCTGCGGCGTTTGGAAGTTGCGGTCGCAAGGCTCATGTTCTCCTCCGTGTCCGAGTGTCTCCCCCGAAATCCATGAATCGATTGCGCCGATTATGTAATCGCCCCGAAACATCGTCAACACCATTCTCCAGGCATGGGATGCCGGTAAAAGTGTCATCGACCGTGAGAAAGCGCTGGTGCTATGTTCTGGCCATGTTGCCGACTCCGCCGCAGTTGTCGTTCCTCGCGACGATCTCCGTCCAGGTCGCCGCCCCGGTCGAGGTGGGCCCCACCGCGGACGGGCACCGCCGCATCATCCCGATCACCGGGGGCAGCGTGGCGGGGCCGCTGCTGCGGGGACGGGTGCTCCCGGCCGGCGCGGACTTCCAGGTGCTGCGCACGGACACCCTCACCGAACTGAGGGCGGAGTACGCCATCGAGACCGAGGACGGCGAGCGGATCCAGGTGTCCAACTTCGGCCTGCGCTCGGGCAGCCGTGACGACGTCGCGGCCCTGGTGCGGGGCGAGCCGGTGGACCCGGCCCGGATCTACTTCCGCTGCACCCCGCGGTTGGAGCCCGCCGGGCGGCGGTGGGAGTGGTTGCGCTCACGGATCGTCGTGGGCACCGGCGAGCGACACCCCGACGAGGTCCGCCTGACCCTGTTCACCGTGGATTGACCGCGTGACGCACCGCATCCGGGCCCATTTCATTACTTCAGGGGCGCACCAGGACCTGTTGGAGAAGGTCGGGCTGCGCTATGGCATCCTCGGGTTCCCGATGGGCGGGTGCCCGAGCCCTGAGGGGCGCTGCGGAGCGGAACCGGAGCCGGACTGCGCGTCCCGTACCGGGTGCCCGACGGGCCGGGCTCCTTCGGGGGCTCACTCCAGCAGGCGGGCAAAGGCGGCGTCGACCGCCGCCGGGAGGCGTTCGGGGGCCCCGCCCGCCTGCGCGCGGCCGGAGCGGTAGCAGGCGGCGGCGAGTTCGGCGGCCAGGACCGCCACGGAGCGCTCGGTGCCCAGGTCGATGAGGGCCCCGGCCATGGCCTCGGCGTAGTCGCGTTGCTTGGTGAGCTCCCGGGCGGCCAGGTCGGGGTTCTCCGCCAGCAGGCGCTCGTGGCGCAGATAGGCTTCACGGTCCTCGGTCCGGGCGGTCGCCAGTACGTCCACGACCCGGCGCAGGTACGCCAGCGCCGCCGACAGGGAGTCCCCGACTGGCCGTCCCGGCGGCGGGGCGAGGCGGCCGACCTCCTCGGGGCCGGGCACGCGCTGAGCGCCGAAGACCACCTCCTGCTTGTCGCCGAAGTACCGGAAGAAGGTGGCCCGGCCGACCTCGGCGCGGTCGGCGATGTCGCTGACGGTAACCCGGTCGAAGCCGCGCTCGGCGAACAGGGCGAGCGCGGCGGCGACGATGCTCTCGCGCGTGCGCCGCCGCTTGCGCTCACGGAGCGACTCGGTCCGCCCCAGTGGTCGTTCCATACCACCATCTTAGGGCCGGCTCTCCTACCTGGGGCGATATCCGATTCTTCGGTCGACTCGGAGTAGTCCGCGAGGGAACCGTCCGAAGCGCCGGGTCCTGGGCCGAGCCCTCCTCCGGCACGCTGGGAAGGACCGCACGCCGGCATGGCGGACCGCTGAACGGGTGGGCGGCCGGGGCCGGTGTCACTCGACGCGGTCGCCCTCGGGCTCCCCCGCTGCACGCACGAGCGTGTCGTAGGTGTCGCTGGTGGGTTCCAGGTCCACCCCCAGGCCCCGCGCCCAGGCGGCCAGCTCCCCCTGGACGACTCGGGCGTCGCGATCGTCGTCGGCGACGACCTCCAGTTCCAGGAACACGCCCGCCCGGCGGACGAGGTCGACGCAGACCAGCATCCGGTCGACCACACCCACCCTGCGGTATTTGACGATGCGCAGGCTCGGGACATAGCCCATCGCCAGAACGGCGGCGTGCATCTGTGCGCGGTCGGCGACGACCGACTCGTGCTCCACACACTCCATCGGCAGGGCCGAGGGGGTCTTCGTCGTGAACACGTGCATGCCGTCCTGGGTGCGCAGACGGCAGAAGGTGCGCCCCGCCTTGGGCATCCCCGGATCCCAGTCGGCGGGCGCGTAGGCCTGGTCGTCCTGGAGCACCGGCTCCCCCAGTTCGACGCCGGCCCGTTCGAGGGCGTTCAGCAGGGCGTCGAGGTCCGCCACACGGTACTTGGTCTCGATCTCACGCATCGGTCGGCCCGGGGGTGTCTACCAGGCCCCGCCGACGAGTTCGCGCACCGCGGGCCGCACGGCGTCCAGAACCGTCGGGAACCACACCGAGAACGTGTGCCGGGACACCATCCGCTCCAGCTCGGCGGGGTCGGCGAACACGGTTTCGGCGATCTCTTCGGGATCGGGCTTCAGATCGCCGTGCGCCATCCCCACGAAGAGGTGGTTGTACTCCCGCTCGACCAGTTCGGAGTCGGGGTCGCGGTGGTGGTAGCGCACCGTTCCGGCGGCGCGCATGAGGTCGGGTGCCGTGCCCAGCTCCTCGGCCACGCGCCGGGCCGCAGCGGCGAAGGGCTCCTCCCCGGGGTAGGGGTGGCCGCAGCAGGTGTTGGACCACACCCCGGGCGAGTGGTATTTGCCCAGGGCGCGGCGCTGGAGGAGCATCCTGCCCTCGGTGTCGAAGAGGAAGACCGAGAAGGCCCGGTGCAGTTGCCCCGGCGCCCGGTGGGCGGACAGTTTCTCGGCGGTGCCGATGGTGGCACCGTCCTCGTCGACCAATTCGAGCATGATCGGTGCGTCGGCGCGGTCCGCGGAGGCGGCGCGGGCGGCGACGGAACTGGTGGACATGGGCATCCTTCGCGGTAGGGGCCTGGGCACGCTGCGGTCAGGGGCGGGGTGCCCGCCGCAGTGGCGGCGGGCACCCGGGACCGACCGGGTCAGATCCGGTCGGCGGCGATGAGCAGGTAGTGGAAGCTGCCCTCCTTGTAGGCGGTCAGGAACGGGTCCTCGATACCGGTCGCCACCGAGGACTGGGCGCGCAGCTCCCAGTACGGGATCGTCTGGTCCGTGAGGTCGACGACGTTGATCGGCACGAGGCCGTTGGCCGCCATCGCCTTGAAGTAGGCGCTGCGCGGGTGGATGTTGCAGGTGTAGTGCTCGTCGATGCGGCTGACCGCCTTGGACCGGCCTCCGGTCACGTCGTTGTAGCAGCCGGTGATGGTGACGTAGCGGCCCCCGTGCCGGAGCAGGCGGGCGTGCTCACTGAAGAGTTCGAACAGGTCCACGTACATGGTCGACTCGTTGTTCCAACTGGCCCGCAGTGAACCGGTGTCGAACCCGGTGTCCAGCATATTGCGGAAGTGGAAGGCGACCTTGTCGGAGACGCCGCGTTCCTCGGCCTGGCCGTTGGCGAAGTCCACCTGCTGCTGGGAGATGCTCACCCCGTCCACGTGGCAGCCGAAGCGCTGGTGGGCCATGAAGCTGGTGCCGCCCCGGCCGGACCCGGTGTCCATGATGCGGTCCTCGGGCCGGATGTTGCCGAGGTGGTCCAGGAGTACGTCCGCCTGGGCCGTCTCCAGGCGGTGCAGCTCCTCGATGATGCGCTGGTTGCGGGTCTCCTCCGGCCCCTCCAGGACGGAGGGGTCGTAGTCGCCGAGGCCGTAGTGGTGGTGGTAGTAGCCGTCGACCTCACCGAGGCGGATGTTGACGGGGTCCTTCTCGGCGTTCCAGTACTCGGCCACGGAGCGCTGGTAGTCGGTGCGCAGGACGTGGTCGGCCTGGGGCATGGTGGACGTCATGTAGGGATGGCTCCTTCGTGTTCGACTTACCGGGTTGCGAGGGGAAGCGGGGCCCTCAGGTGTCGTTGTTCGTGTCGTGGTACCGGCCGCTCTGGGCGTGCCACTCGCGGCTGCCGCCGATCCAGGCCCACAGGTCGGCCAGGAAGCGGCGCAGCTCGGGCGATCCGGCCGTGGCGAGGGCGAAGGCCTCCGCCTCGATGGTGTGCATCACCTCGTCGTGGATCTCGACGGTCCGTGCGACGGCGTCGCTGAGGGAGAGGTCCTCCTCCGAGGCGATGAGTCTGGGCAGGCTGAAGTCGCCGGGGTCCTCCTTGCCCATGGAGTACAGGTCGTTGACGATCACGCTGGCAGTGCCGGCCATGGTGAACACGCGGCGCACGCGCGGGTCGGCGAACTCCTCCTGGGAGATCTCGTAGCCGGCGATGGTGTCCACCAGCACCATGCAGGGCACGAAGCTGTTCTCGTGCCGGTGCATGAGGAACTCCCAGACCGGCGGCCGCTGGCCGGCCGTCGCCCAGACCGCCTCCTGGTTGTAGGCGACGAACATGATCGCCAGTTCGTGGCGCAGGCGCCGCACCTGCGCGGAGGTGGCCATGGTGGAGAGGTTGCGCAGTGCCGAGCGCAGGGCGACCGCGACCGGGTCGGCCCGCACCTCCTCCTCCAGTTGCGGGGCGTAGTCGAGCGGCAGGTGGGCCTGGTCGATGACGGAGTGGGCGATGGCCAGGCGCTGGCCGAGCAGTTCGGGACGGGCCTCCTCCACCTCGCCGTCGACGTAGTGGTCGTCCACCGCCCACTCCGACAGTGCGCACTTGGCCGCTGCCAGCAGGCGGTCGGGGTCGTCGGTGGCGGGGTGGGCGAGCATCATGAGCCGTCCGAACTCGGCTCTGCGGATCTTGTCCAGTTGTCCGGGGTAGATCCCCACTTCCTCGGCCCACTCCACCAGCCGTGCGTCGACCTCCCGGCCCAGGGCCGGGTCGTCCCGGACGGCGGGCGGGCAGTACAGCACCAGGTTGGTCCGGCCGTCCCCCCGCCTACCGGGGTGCCCGGCGGCCCGGGCCGCCGGGCCGCCGTCGGAGGGCGGCAGCCGGGGTCCGGAGGGGGCCTGTGGAACGGGTGGGAGCACCGCGGCCGCGGAGGCGCCCCTTGCCGTGCCCACTGTGGGCGGACGCTCGGGGAGCAGGGCCGTGGCCGCCGCGCTGCCGAGCCCTCGCGGGCCGGTCGGCAGCCGGGTGGCCGCGGCCGCATCCCCGGTACCCGCCGGAGCGGGCCGGGGTGCGAGCAGGTCGGATCGGCCGGGCCGCTGCGGGTCGCGCAGCAGCACGTCCACCAGGTCCGCCGCCGTGTGGGTGGCGGCGGAGGCGGACATCCGGGACAGCAGTGACACCGTCTCAGTCCTCCTTCCCTGTCTGCGGCGGGCGGTCAGCCACGCGGGTGGACCTCGACGTTCTCCAGGACACCGAGGGCGTCCGGGACGAGCACCGCGGCGGAATAGTAGGTGCTGACCAGGTAGGAGATGATGCCCTTGTCGTCGATGCCCATGAAGCGCGCGTTCAGGCCGGGCTCGACCTCGTCGGGCAGGCCGGTCTGGTGCAGGCCGATGACGCCCTCGTTGTCCTCGCCGGTACGCACGGCGATGATCGACGAGGTCTGGTGGTCGGAGATCGGGATCTTGCCGCAGGGCAGGATCGGCACACCGCGCCAGGAGGGCACCTGGTTGCCGTTGAAGTCGATGGTCGGGATGTTGAGGCCCCGGCTGTTGCACTCCTTGCCGAAGGCGGCGATGGCCCGCGGGTGGGCGTAGAGGAACTGGGTGTTGCGCCGCATCGTCAACAGGTCGTCGAGGTCGTCGGGGCTGGGCGGGCCGCTGTGGGTCTGGATGCGCTGTTTGAAGTCGCAGTTGTTGAGCAGGCCGAAGTCGGAGTTGTTGACGAGCTCGTACTCCTGGCGCTCGCGCAGGGCCTGGATGGTCAGGCGGAGCTGGTGCTCCGTCTGGTTCATCGGCTTGTTGTAGAGGTCGGCGACGCGGCTGTGCACCTTGAGGACGGTCTGGGCGACGCTGAGTTCGTACTCGCGGGGCCGGAGCTCGTAGTCGGCGAAGGTGGTGGGCAGGTCGGGCTCGCCCTCGTGGCCGGAGGCCAGCGCGATCTCGGCCTCGCCGTGGGAGTTCTGCCGCTGCTGGGGCAGGCTCTGGATCCGGGTGATCTGGGCCTGGAGGCTGGGTGACTCGTCCACCAGGGAGATGAACCGCTCCCGGGGCAGTTCGAGGAGCGTTCCGGCGGTGGCCGCCTTGACCGTGTACTCCCACGTGGGCTCACCGGAGTCGAGGAGGTGGCGCTCGCCGAACTTGTCGCCGTCGGCCAGGATGCCGAGCCGGTTGGTCTCCCCGTAGTGGCCCTGGGAGGTCTGGTGCACCCGGCCGTGCGCGAGGAGGTAGAGGTGGGTGGCCGGCGCACCCTGCTGGGCGAGCACGTCCCCGGGTTCGAACTCGCGCTGGACGAAGCGGTCGGCGAGGGCCTCCAGGACCTCCTCGTCGTCATAGCCCCGCAGCAGGGACAGCTCGGCGAGCTCCTGGGGGATGACCCGGACGTGCGAGCCGGTCTGGTTGAACTCGATCCGCCCGTCGCCGATGGTGTAGGTCAGGCGCCGGTTGACCCGGTAGGCGCCGCCGTCGGTCTGCACCCACGGAAGCGTCTTCTGGACCCAGCGGGAGCTGATCCCCTGCATCTGCGGGGCGGACTTGGTGGTGGTGGCCAGGTTGCGCGCCGCCCTGGTGGCGAGGCTGCGCTGTTCTTCGGTTCGCACCTCGGGGACTGAGTCGATCGACATCCGCGGTGTCTCTCCTCGTGGTTTTCGCGAACCCGTCCGCAGGCCGTGCCGCGGGCGGGTATCCGCTGGGTCGTGTGCAGTGGGGCACCCGGGCCGAACAGGCACGTCGACCTTCGGGCACGCTCCGTAAACCGAGGAACACACTAAAAGTGCCGTCTTGGCCGCACAACCGATTCCCGGATTTCCCCCACACCCCCGGGAGTCGGAGTCCTCTCCCGACAAGTCCTAATCCCGGGGAATGCGAATGACACTCCAACTTCCTCACACACGCCACCGACCGCAAAAATCGACCTCCACCTGCGCAGACTCTCGGAGCCAAGGGGAAAGAGGCACGTCCACACCCCGCCCACACGTCCGCTTCGCCCTTTATTTCATGACATTCTTCCCCATATTCAGGAGAGAACCCCACAGATTTAAGATCCCCGCTCCCCCACCATTCCGGACCCACAGAACCACAGGAGGAAAACTCACATAAACGACATCCCATCCGACCGCACAGGATCGGCCACCGGACGGACCACCCCGGTCGACAGCGAAATTTGGTTAGGCTAACCTAACTATGCAACCGGCCGCAGTCCTGTCCCCTGGAGAGTCCCCCGTGCAGATCCGCCAGCCCGAGCAGCGCGCGCTGATCCGCGCCCGTGTGGTGCGCACCGAACGCGTCAGCGACCACTTCGTCAACATCACCCTCGGCGGGGACGGGCTCAAGGGCTTCGAGTTCCTCGGCCGCGACCAGTTCGTACGCCTCTTCCTGCCCCGCGAAGGCCAGGAGGAGCTGCACATGCCCACCTCCACCGGAAACAGGGGGTGGTACGTGCAGCTCCTGGCCATGTCCAGGGCCAAGCGCCCGCACGTGCGCAACTACACGGTGCGGCGCTTCGACGCCGACAAGCCGGAGATGGACATCGAGTTCATCGACCACGGCGACGCCGGACCGGCCTCCGCCTGGGCCACCACGGCACAGCCGTGCGACGAGGTCGGACTCCTGACCGAAGGGGCGTGCTACCTGCCCACGGAGGGGGCGGATTGGCAGCTCATCGTCGCGGACGAGAGCGGGCTGCCCGCCGTGGCCTCGATCCTGGAGCAGGCCCCCGACGACCTGCGCGCCGAGGTCTACCTGGAGGTTCCCGCCAAGGCCGACGTGCGGGAACTGTCGGCTCCCGAAGGCGTGACGGTGCACTGGCTGCCCCGGGAGGACACCCGCGCCGTCCCCGGACGCCTGGCTCTGGAGACCGTCCGGGCCGCCGAGCTGCCCGAGGGACGCCCGTACTGCTTCCTGGTCGGCGAGAAGGACCTGCCCACCGGCCTGCGGCGCCACCTGGTCCGCGAACACGGCGTCGCCAAGGCCGACATCGCCTTCATCGGCTACTGGCGCCACGGCAAGGCCGCGATGGGCTGAGCGAAGCCGGCCGGGGCACCGCGCGCCGCCCCGGCCGGCTCCGGGTCAGGGCTTGCGAGCGACCCCGCAGTAGGCGTCGATCTCGGTGGGAGCGCCCACTTCGGAGTCCTCGGGCCGCCACAGCGGGAAGGACACCACCCCGGGTTCGAGAAGTTCCGTCCCCTCGAAGAGGTCCTCGATCTCCTGCGGCGAACGCAGGTGGTAGGGGACGTTCGCGGTGGCGTTCCACCGGCGCGCGGCCTCCACCACCGTCTCGCTGGTGTCGGTGTTGTCCCCCAGCGCCAGGAGGCTGCCCGAAGGCAGCGCGTCGACGTAGCCGCGCACGATCCGGCGTGCCTCGGCGCCGTCGAAGTGGCCCAGCGTGCCCATCATGGTGAGCCCGACCGGCCGGGACAGGTCCAGGTGGGCGCGGGTCCGCTCCAGAACGGCGGACACATCACTCAGGTCGGCGTCGACGTAGTGGGTCTCGCCCTCGGGGCTGCTCGTGAGCAGTGCCCGGGCGTGGGCCAGGACCAGGGGGTCGTTGTCGACGTAGACCACGCGCGCGTCGGGCGCCACGCCCTGGGCCACCTCGTGGACGTTGTTCTGCGTGGGCAGTCCGGTGCCGACGTCGAGGAACTGGCGGATCCCCTCCTTCGCGGCCATGTGGGTGACCGCACGGATCAGGAGCTGGCGGCCGGCCCTGGCACAGGCCGCCAGCTCGGGAAAGGCGTCCAGGACCTGGTCGCCCATCTCTCGGTCGACCGGATAGTAGTCCTTGCCGCCCAGCCAGTAGTTGGTGACCCGCGCGGAGTGAGGGATCGTCGTATCGATGTGCGGCACGTCCGGCATGGGCACCTTAATTCTTTACAAGGGACGAATCAGAAGCATTGTCCGCCCTGCGGACGGCCCCACGCAAACCGGATCGCCTGCCCCGCCGGGGTTTGCGGGTTCCCCGCGACGGCGCGCACACTGTGTTGAACCGCCCCGGAACGGCCACAGATGCGACAATCGGAGACGTGACACGCCAAGCCGAGAACGACCCCGCCCAGGACGCGCCCCGGGTGGACCCGCCCAAGCGCACCTCCGTGGGCCTGCCCGCCGTCCTCAACAGCCTCCGCCAGGTCGGCGAGAACGCCGGGGTCCGGCGCGGGGTGCCCGCCATGCTCGCGGTCAACCAGAAGCGCGGCTTCGACTGCCCCGGGTGCGCCTGGCCCGAACCGGGGCGGCGGCACACGGCGGAGTTCTGCGAGAACGGCGCCAAGGCCGTCGCCGAGGAGGCCACCAGCCGGGCCCTGACCGCGGAGTTCTTCGCCGAGCACCCCGTCTCCGAACTGGCGGAGCGCTCCGGCTACTGGCTGGGGCTGCAGGGCCGACTCACCGAACCCCTCTACCTCGCCGAGGGCGCCGACCGCTACGCGCCGATCACCTGGGAGAGCGCGCTGGACCTGGTCGCCGGGGAGCTGCGCGCCCTGGACTCCCCGGACGAGGCGGTGCTCTACACCTCCGGCCGCACCAGCAACGAGGCCGCGTTCTGCTACCAGCTCCTCGCCCGCCTCCTGGGCACCAACAACCTGCCCGACTGCTCGAACATGTGCCACGAGTCCTCCGGGTCGGCGCTGACGGAGACCCTGGGCGTGGGCAAGGGCAGCGTGTCCCTGTCGGACCTGTACAAGGCCGATCTGATCATCGTCGCCGGGCAGAACCCGGGCACCAACCACCCCCGGATGCTCAGCGCCCTGGAGCGCGCCAAGCGCGCGGGGGCCCGGATCGTCACGGTCAACCCGCTGCCGGAGGCGGGGCTGCGCGAGTTCCGCAACCCGCAGACGGCGCGGGGCCTGGCCGGGCTCGGCACCGAGCTCACCGACCTGTTCGCGCAGGTCCGCCTGGGCGGCGACCTGGCTCTGTTCTCCGCCGTGAACCGGCTGCTGCTGGAGGCCGACCGGCGCGGCGAGCCGGTGCTGGACCGGGCGTTCATCGACGGGCACACCCACGGGTTCGACGCCTACGCCGAGGAACTGCTCTCCGAACCCGAGGCGGAGTTCTGGCCGCGGGTGGAGCGGGCCACCGGGCTGGAACGGGAGCTGGTCGAGCGCATCGCGCGGATGGCGATGGATTCGGAACGGACCGTGGTGTGCTGGGCGATGGGCCTGACCCAGCACAAGCACTCGGTGCCCACCATCCGCGAGGTGGTGAACCTCCTGCTGCTGCGCGGCGACGTGGGCCGCCCCGGCTCGGGCGTGTGCCCGGTCCGAGGGCACTCCAACGTGCAGGGCGACCGGACGATGGGGATCTTCGAGCGCCCTCCGGCCGCGTTCCTGGACGCGCTGGGCGCCGAGTTCGGGTTCGAGCCGCCGCGCGCACACGGCCTGGACACGGTGGACTCCATCCGCGCGATGGCCGAGGGGCGCGTGCGGGTGTTCCTCGCGATGGGCGGCAACTTCGTGGCGGCCAGTCCCGACACGAACGCCACCGAGGAGGCGATGCGCCGGGTGGGGCTCACGGTGCACGTGTCCACCAAGCTCAACCGCTCGCACGTGGTCACCGGCACGCGGGCGCTCATCCTGCCCGCCCTGGCCCGAAGCGACCGCGACCTGCACGGGGACCGCAGCCGTTGGGTGACGGTGGAGGACTCCATGGGCGAGGTGCACGCCTCCCACGGGGTGTTGCCGCCCCTGTCGGAGGGGATGCGCTCGGAGGTGGACATCGTCCGCGGCCTGGGGGAACGACTGTTCGGGGAGAGCCCGGTGGCGTGGTCGCGCCTGGCCGACTACGACCGGGTGCGCGACCACATCGCGGCGGTCGTCCCCGGGTTCGAGGACTTCAACGCCCGGGCGCGCCGACCGGGCGGCTTCACCCTGCCGCATGCCCCGCGCGACGACCGGCGCTTCCCCACGGCGACGGGGAGGGCCAACTTCACCGTGAACGGCCGATACGCCCCGGAGATCCCCGAGGGGCGGCTGCTGCTCCAGACCCTGCGCTCGCACGACCAGTACAACACCACGGTCTACGGGCTCAACGACCGCTACCGGGGTATCACCGACGGGCGCCGGGTGGTGCTGGTCAACCCCGAGGACTGCGCCGACCTGGGGGTGCGGGGCGGTCAGTACGTGGACCTGGTGGGCGAGTGGTCCGACGGTGTCGACCGGCGCGCACCGCACTTCCTGGTGGTGGAGTACCCCACGGCCCGGGGCTGCGCCGCCGCCTACTACCCGGAGACCAACGTGCTGGTGCCGCTGGACTCCACCGCCGACGTGAGCAACACCCCGACGTCGAAGTCGGTGGTGGTGCGCCTGGAGCCCGACACCGGGCTCTGACCGGCGCCGGGAGGTTCACTCCGGGCGGGGGCGGCCGAACAGGTGGGACAGTGCCCCCTCCAACTCGGGATACCGGAACCGGTGTCCGGACGCCGCCAGGCGGGCCGGGGCCACCCGCTGGTCGGCGAGTGCGACCTCCTGCGCCCCCTCGCGGCCCAGCACGACCGCCGGGGCCGGTGCGGGGACCGGGAGCAGCGCCGGGCGGCGCAGGGTGCGGGCGAGCAGCCGCACGTGCTCGGCACCGCGTACCGGGTTCGGCGCCACGGCGTTGACCGGACCCGACAGGGTGTCGTCGAGCAGGGCGCGCACGTAGACGTCGGAGAGGTCGTCGGCCCCGATCCACGACAGCCACTGCCGGCCGTCGCCGATCCGGCCGCCCAGACCGGCCGCGAACAGCGGGTACTGCAGCCCGAGCACCCCGCCCGCCGGGCTCTGGACGATGCCGGTGCGCACCTGGACGCACCGCGTCCCGGCGTCGGCGGCGGGGCGGGCCGCCTCCTCCCAGTCGGCGACCAGGTCGGCGAGGAAGCCTTCGCCGCGCGGGCTGTCCTCGGTGAGGACCTCCTCGCCCCGGTCGGGGCCGTAGTAGCCGATCGCGGAGGCCGTGACGAACACGCGCGGGCCGTCCTCGCGGGCCACCAGTTCGGCCAGCGCACGGGTGGGGCCGAGACGGCTCTCGCGCAGCGCCCGCTTGTGCCGCTCGGTGAACCGTCCGAACAGGGGCTCGCCCGCCAGGTGCACGAGCGCGTCCACGCCGTGCAGCAGGTCGGGGGCGGGTTCCTCGGGGTCCCAGCGCCGCTCACCGGGGGAAGCGGGGTCGCGGCGTACCAGCCGCACCACGCGGTGGCCGTTGACGGTCAGCAGGGCGCACAGGTTGCGGCCGACCAGTCCGCTGGAGCCGGTGACCGCGACGGTCAGCGTGCGGTCGCTCCATTCGCGGAAGCGGGCGCGGGCGGCCAGGTCGTCGGCGAGCTGGGCGTGCCGGTAGGCGAACATGGGGCGCAGCAGCGCCTCGGGGACGGAGGTGGCGACCCGGTCGACCACGCGGGTGCCGCCGCCGGGCTCTTCGAGGAAGTCGTGGGCGTGGGTCCACGACAGGACCGTCGACAGCGGGCGGCCCACCAGGTGGTCGGCGAACCGGCGCGGCGGGTCGTAGCGGTCGGGCAGGTGGGCGGCTCTCCATCGCAGACCGCCCGGCAGGGTCAGCACGGCCGTGCCGTCGCGCAGGGAGTCGGCCTCAGCGGTCAGCCGCACCGGCTGCCAGGGGGCGGTGAGGCGCGCGAACGCCCCGGGCCGCTCGTGCCAAGCGAACACCTCGTCGCGCGGTGCCAACACCGTGCTCTCGTAGCGGAAGACCATGCCGTCCCTTCCTCGTCGCTGCGGCCTTCGGCCACCGTAGCGCGCGGGCACGCGGAGCCGGGGAAGGGCGCGCTGGAGGTTAGTCCACCGGCTCGTGTCGCCCACAGGCGTCGAGGAAGGCCCTGGCCCGGGCGCGCTGCGGCCTCCACAGGTAGACGTAGGCGACCATCAGCGCGGACAGCAGCAGGGAGAGGAGGGCGATGCCGATGCCGGCCGCCGAGTGCACCGGATCCGCGGCCACCGCGTTCCAGACACATATCGAGAGGACCGTGACATGGGCGATGACCAGGTGCATGCTCCAGTCCGTCGCCCCCAGTGCCGTCTCGGCCAGGTGGCGGGCGACCTGGCCGGTCTCGGGGCCGGCGCCGGGTGCGCCGCTGCGCAGCAGATCCCTGGCCGCTGTGAGCCGGGCGCGGTCGGTGTCGGGCGGCATCGGAGTCGACGGCAGCCCTCTGAAGGCGGTCACGCCGTGGAAGAGGCCGAAGGGGACCGCCACGGCCACACCTGTCAGAAGGGAGGGAGCACCCACCGCCCCTACCGCCAGGAGCGAGAACACGAACGTCGCGAGCACGGCCGCCAAGCCGCCCGCGGTGGCTCCGACGACGGTTCCGACAATGGTCGCGTACCGGACCGGATCGCGCTGGGCACGGACCCGGACACGGACGAACCCGGGAGGACGCCCGTCCGGCGGGGGCGGGGAGCCGGTGCCGGGGCGGACCCTGCGCCACACCATCAGGGCCTGCGCGGGTGGTGGACACGCTGGTACACGAGGACCTCTCGAAGGGCCCGTGGCGGGGGGCGGCCGGGCCGATACCGCGTCTCACTCCGACTCTATCCGAGGACGGTTCCCCACCCGGCGGGCGGGGAGGGGAGGACCCCCGCGTACTGTGTCGGCATGCCAGCTATCTACCTGATCCGCCACGGGAAGGCCTCCCCCGAGGCCGACGACTACGACGAACTGAGCACCACCGGTTACGAGCAGTCCCGCCTGGTGGGCGCCGAACTCGCCCAGCGCGGGCTGAAGGTGGGGCCCGTGGTCACCGGTTCCCTGCGCCGCCAGCGGCAGACGGCCGCCACCGCTCTGGAGGAGGCCGGTTTCGACGCCTCCGCGAGCGTGGACGAGCGGTGGAACGAGTACGACCACGTGTCGATGCTGGAGCGCTACGACATCGGCGAGGGGACAGTCCAGCAGCGGCTCGACGCCTGCCTGCACGCGTGGACCTCCGACCCCGCCGACGGTGATCACTCCTGGACGGTCTTCCGGGATCGGGTCGTGGCGGCGCTGGGGGACCTGGCGTCCGGGCTGGAGCGCGGCCAGACCGCGCTGGTGTTCACCTCGGGCGGGGTGATCTCGGCGGCGTACTCGTTCCTGCTGGACATGCCGCCCGCGTCGTTCGTGGCGATGAACCGGGTGGTGGTCAACGCCTCGATCAGCAAGATCGCGCACGGGCGCGGCGGCACGCAGGCGCTGTCGCTCAACGACCACGCGCACCTGGAGCGGGGCGGCCCGACGCTGCTCACCTACCGGTAGACGCGCGCCCAGAACAAACCGACCGGTCGGTTCCCGATTCCGCGGATGCCGACCGGCCGGTGCCGCGCTCCGCTCCGGCAGACCCGGACAGCGGGTCCGGCGCGCACGCGGACTACGCGCGGCGCTCGGCGTCGCGCTGGAGCACGGCGCGCAGGGCCAGTTCGTAGCCGAACACGCCGCACCCGGCGACGTAGCCCGCCACCACGGGCGAGGTGACGGACGTGTGGCGGAACTCCTCGCGGGCGTAGATGTTGGAGATGTGGATCTCCACCACCGGCGCCTCGATCGCGTCGATGGCGTCGCGCAGGGCGATGCTGTAGTGCGCGTAGGCGCCGGGGTTGATGACGATCCCCGCCCAGTGGCGGGCCTGGTGGATCCGGTCGACCAGGGCGCCCTCGCTGTTGCTCTGGGCGCAGACCACCTCCACCCCCAGCTCCCCGCCCAGGCCGCTCACGCGCCGCTCGACCTGTTCCAGGGTGGTGGTGCCGTACTGCTCAGGGTCGCGGGTGCCCAGCAGGTTGAGGTTGGGGCCGTTGAGCAGCAGGACGGTGCGGGAGGGGTCGGCGGGGCCGGTCATCGGGCGGTGCTCCTTGTGGCTGAGGCGTTCTGACCGGTCCACCCTAGAACGGAACCGCGGCCCCGCCTGCACGGACACTTGCCGCGACGGATACCATACCGACCAGTCGGTCTACGTCTTCTAGGAGGCTCCCCGTGGCGTCCACCATCCTGTCCGCACGCGATCTGCGGTTCCTGCTCTACGAGTGGCTCGACGCCGAGTCTCTCACCGAGCGGCCGCGCTTCGCCGACCACTCGCGGGAGACCTTCGACGGGGCCCTGGAGCTGGCCGAGCGCGTGGCCACGGACCACTTCGCGCCGCACAACAAGCTCAACGACACCAACGAGCCCACCTTCGACGGCGAGCGCGTCCACACCAACCCCGAGGCCAAGAAGGCCCTGGAGGTCTACGCCGAGACCGGCCTGGCCACGCTCGCCATGCCCGAGTCCGTCGGCGGCGCCCAGGCGCCCAGACTGGTCGCCAGCGCCTGCAACGCCTGGTTCCAGGCCGCCAACCTGGGCACGTTCGCCTACGCCTCCCTCACCGGCGGCAACTCCGCCCTGCTGCTCACCCACGGCACCAAGGAGCAGATCGACACCTTCGTGGCGCCGATGCTGGAGGGCCGCTTCACCGGCACCATGTGCCTGTCCGAGCCGCAGGCGGGCAGCTCGCTGTCCGACATCACCACCCGCGCCGAGCCCGCCGACGATGGCACCTACCGGCTCTTCGGCAACAAGATGTGGATCTCCGGCGGCGACCACGAGATGTCGGAGAACATCGTCCACCTGGTGCTGGCGAAGATCCCCGGCGGTCCCCCCGGGGTCAAGGGCATCTCGCTGTTCATCGTCCCCAAGTACCTGGTGAACGACGACGGCTCCGTGGGCGAGCGCAACGACGTGGTCCTGGCCGGGCTCAACCACAAGATGGGCTACCGCGGCACCACCAACACCCTGCTCAACTTCGGCGAGGGCAAGCACACGCCCGGCGGCGCCCCGGGTGCCGTGGGCTATCTGGTCGGCGAGCCCCACAAGGGCCTGAAGTACATGTTCCACATGATGAACAGCGCCCGGATCGGCGTGGGCTCGGGCGCCACCTCGCTCGGCTACACCGCCTACCTGAAGGCGCTCGACTACGCCCGCGAGCGGGTGCAGGGCCGCCCGCTGGGCGCCAAGGACCCGAAGCAGCCGCAGGTGCCCATCATCGAGCACGCCGACGTGCGGCGGATGCTGCTCGCCCAGAAGAGCTACGTGGAGGGCGCGCTGGCGCTGGTACTGTACGCCTCGCGCCTGTACGACGACAGCGTCAGCCTTGAGGACGAGCAGGGCCGCGAGCGCGCCGACCTGTTGCTGGACATGCTCACACCCATCGTCAAGAGCTGGCCGTCGCAGTGGTGCCTGGAGTCCAACAGCCTCGCGATCCAGGTGCACGGCGGCTACGGGTACACCCGCGAGTACGACGTGGAGCAGCACTACCGCGACAACCGCCTCAACATGATCCACGAGGGCACCCACGGCATCCAGGGCCAGGACCTGCTGGGGCGCAAGGCCGTGATGGAGGACGGCCGACGCCTGGCGATCCTGGTGGAGACCGTCCGCGAGACCGTGGAGCGCGCCCGGGGGCTCGGCGGCGCCGAGGCCGGGTACGCGGACCTGCTGGACGCGGCGCTGAACCGTGTCACCGAGACCGCCGCCGCGGCCTGGGCCGAGGGCGAGGCGGCCGTGGCGCTGGCCAACGCCACCCCGTATCTGGAGGCGGTCGGGCACGTGGTGATCGCGTGGCTGTGGCTGGAGCAGGCCGTGGCGGCGCACGGCAAGGACGGCGCGTTCTACGACGGCAAGCGCACGGCGGCGGCGTACTTCTTCCACTACGAGCTGCCGCGCACCGGCCCGCAGTTCGACCTGGTCGCCTCGCGCGACCGCACCACGCTGGACGCCGACCCGAGCGTGTTCTAGCGGACGCGCCGCCGTGGCCCAGGAATCGCCCTGGACCACGGCGGCCGTGTCGGCCCCGGTGAGCGGATCGGCCTCGGCCACCGCGGAACGGGCCGGCTCCTACGATCGGGTGGACTCCACCCAGCCCACGACGCCCCGGTAGTTCACCAGGTTCCAGCCCGCACCGTGCTCCATGACGTCGGGCTCCCCCTGCGGAGGGACAAACCCGACGGCCGCGCTCCTGACGTCCGGCTCCACCCGGATCGACCGCGTCTTCGGCTCGGGAACGGCGGGGGTGACCTCCTGCGCGTAAGCGCGTGCGATCAGCTCGCGGCGGGTCTCCTCGTTCTCGATCTCCTCCGCCACGGCCGCAGCGAATTCCTGTTCCCCCATCGTCCGCACCATCTGGGCCAGGTCCACGGTGGAGTGGACCACCACGCCGTCGCGGGTCCAGCTCGGTACCGCCTGCACATGGTTATCGAGATTGACCCGCACGGAAGCCACCCCGGGCTCGGGCTCCTCCTCGCTGGTGTCCCAACCTTCGAAGACGGCGTTTCCGGACAGCGAAGGGGCCGTCAGGTCGACGGTCCGGCCCTTTCTGTAGATCCGGATCATCGGGCCGTACCCGTCGCCCCGCCCGGCGAGGTCGGCGGAGCACGTGATCACGGAGTCGCCCACGACCCCCTCCGGAAGAACGGTGAGGACCCGCTGGTCCTCTGGCGCGGGGCTGCTGTCGATCCTGGCCTTGAAGCGGACTTTGCTGATCCTCGGGCGGTCCTTGCGCTTCAGCGACGGCCAGTACAGCACGGACAGGGCCAGTTCCGACCACGCGGGCGGAAGGGAGACCTTCCCCCTGGTGTTCGCGGACTTCTCACCGAGGATGAAATCGAGTAGGTCCTTGCTCGCGAGGCTCTGCGTATCGGGGGTGATCCCTCCGGACGCATCGATCGTCCACCCCCAGCGGACCGGGGACTCGGAGCTGAAGAGGTACAGGTCCTGGTCCCGGCGCATGATGCCCTTCTCGGCGGGGACGAGGTTGAGCACGACGTTGGTGTCCTCGGGCACCGGCGGACCTTCGGGGTCGAAGACCAGTTCCACCAGCTCCACCCCGCTCAGCCGGGCGCGTTGGCGGTCCGGCCTGATCAGGCCGAACGACAGGGGGTCGATGGCCAGGCTCCCTCCCCTGTTCAGCGCGTCGATCGCCTGCGGGGTCTGCCGTGCTGTCAGCGCGAACTGCTGTACGCCCGTGGCCTCCTGCACGAGGGCGTTGTCGTTCAGCAACTGTTCGCGGAGGACCGACAGGTTCTCTTCGAAGAGGCCGCTGAGCTGGTCGGCCTCGGTATTGATCCTGGTCAGATCCTTCTCCGTGTTCGACTTCGCAAGGTCGGCGATCTTCTCGGTGACCTTGGGCAGCCGCCAGTCGACGGAGGGCTTCTTGAGAAGTGCCGACTCGTAGGACTTGACCAGCAGATACAGGTACTTCTGCAGCGTGAGCCGTGCCCGCTGGTCCATCTGCCGTACGGCGAAGACCGCCTCCGGGTCGGTCGAGATCCTCCCCTTCTTCTGCTGCAAGCGGACGACCGTGCCCGCGTTGGCCGCCAAACGGCTGAAACCCTCGCCCACAGAGTTGACGGCCTTCGCAAGGTCGCCGAACAGCGCTGTCTTCTTCTCGTTGACCTCTCGGATACGACGGGTCAAGTCGTTCCACTCGGGGTTCTCGGCCTCCAACTTGGCCAGTGCCGCCTCCACCTCGGATTTGGGCACCTGGAGCGCCTTGATGCCCTCGGAAGCCGAGGAGAACGCGGGCCCCAGCCCCTTGCCGACCGTGATCCAGTCCACCGACTTCTCCGAGGACGCCGCGTCACCGGCCTTCTTCCCGGCCTCACGGGCCTGCTCCGCGGCCTCCGCGACCTTCGTGAGGGCACCGCCGATCTTCGAGATGGTGTCGGGGGCCGAGTCCTGGTCCGCGCCCACCAGGTCGGCGGAGACCCCCGCCAGTGATCCGACGGCTCCCAGGACGGGTTGGCCGACCGGGATGACCTGGCACAGCGCGCCGGCCATCTTGATACCGAACTTGATCGTGGCCTGCCGCCTCAGGTCGTTCTGCGCTTCGCTGAGCAGCCTGTTGCGGAGGTCGGCCAGTCGGTTGGCGAGGTCCTTGAGGTCGCGGGTGATGCTGTCGATCGAGCCACTGACCTCACTGATCTTCTTCTCACCGACGGTGACCTGCTCTGCCGCCGCGTCACTGTCCTCGTTCACGGTGCGGATCGTGTCGCCGAGGATGGCACCCGATTCCTTGGCATCGCGGTCCGCAGCAGTGACCCATGCGCTGAGCAACATCATCCGGAGCGCGCGCCTGGTCTCCTCCTTGTACAGCTCGATCGACCCGGAGAGTGAGAGCAGGGGGGTGTATCCGGCGGGGTTGCCGAAGTAGTCGAGATGGGATCGGTGCCGGTACAGCATGGTGGCGAACTCGGTCTGGGCGGCCCTCCAGACCGACGGCGGCACGCCGTCCCAGGCTTCGGTGGCCGGGACGGGCTGGGCGAGAGCCTTGTCGTAGACAGGCAGCAGTGCCCGCAGCTCTTCCTGCGCTCCTGCGAGGAACAGGTCGCGGGCGTACTCCAGTGCCGCCTGCACACCGAGCGGGTGCACCCAGGCATTGGAGATGTCGAGGAAGACCGGTTCCGGTGTGCGTCCCGCACCTCGGGTCGCGGGCCGGCCCGGGGCGTCCGCCCCCGCTTTGGTCACACGGGAATCTATTTCCTCACGCTCATAATCGGCATTATCCGTTCCAGTGACATCCATCACCATCGTGACCTTGTAATGGGCAGATTTCTCCGGCCACCCGGCCCTTCCACCTTTGCAGTCACGCCCCCGGACCCCAACAGATCCCCCCTTGTTTGAGATTTTCAAGGCATGGTGGTTCAGATTTGTCGTCAGAGATCCACCGTTTCCACCATTGCCAGGGACACCCGGAGCCAGGGCATCCGTCCCGTCTCCGGGGAAGCGTTTGGCTCCGCTATTTCCTGACGTGGAGGCAATACCTGCCCACTTCCATTTATATTCATAGTAGGAGGCTCCGGGGTCAAAATTTACATTGGCAGTGCATTTGAATTCCGTAAACCACGGCGCCCTGCTGGTTACTGTAAACTTCTGATGGTAGTACACCCCCGTGTCATCGCCGTTTTTTCCGTCTTCGCCCGACCCCGGATCCTGGCCGCGCCCACCTTCGGCGATAACCCGGAGGCCGGAATCACCGGACGGGTCCACCTCGTCAACGAATACACGAAGCGAACCGGCGTTCCGCCCCTCGGCGCCGTTCGCACCCGGAGTTCCGTTGGCGGCGTTCCGTGCCTTGTCCACCGTCCAGAGGAGTGGCGATGTATTGATGCTGGCAGTGTCGTCGGCCCACTTGAGGCGGCGGGCGAAGATCTCCACGTCCGCCTCCGGCAGCGAGAAAGCCCCGTGCACTTCGAGTGTGTCGCAGTAGATCCGCAGCGATCCGACCGACACCCGGGGTTTGTCGCCGTCGACCCTCTGAGTACTCCGGTCGACATGGAAAGCCTCCCAGAGCCCGTTCGGGTGGCCCTTCCGGAGTACGACGTGCACGCCCACTACCGTGTGGTCCTCCGGCCCCGCCGCGGTCTTCGTGGAGAACCGCCGGATGTAGAGCGTGCTCGCCGCATCCGGCTTCTCCGGGCGGGAGTCGATGAACGAGCTCTGCATGCTCGCATTCGACAGGTCCGGAACCTTCCCCTGTACGGTGGGAAGCTCCCTGGAACTGCGAGCATATGGGACAGCCACCTCTTGTCCGGTATGTATAGTCATTGCTGATCCCTCCACACACATCACGGATGAGCTCGTCGCTCTTGAAAACGCGGGAAATTCGCTCGCTCAGCGAAGCCCTGAAGCCACACTAGATGGATACGCGGGGAAAAGCTGTGTGCGGCACTGGCGAGTCGAGATCCCGGATTCCTTGATTCACCCGCCGCTACACCGGCCACAACGGAATGCCAAGCACTCACAAGGATTCAGTCACCTTGGATAATCAATCCAATAGGTCAAAGGCGTGGACAAAGTCAAATACAGCGCCTTCTCGGGGCAGTGACGCTTCCGCTGAGTTCTTCTCGACGAAGATCATTTCCGCTGCCTGTTGATGACAGGCGCGGCTCCCACGGTGACGCCGATCCGGGAAGGGCTCAACGTGGTCCGCCTGAACGCGCGCCGCCGTCACCGCGGGGCCTCTTCGCTCCCCTCCTGCCAGAGGAAGCGCAGCGCGGCGTTGACGGCGAAGAGCGCGGCGAACACGAGCGCGGCGGTCACGGCTCCGGCGAAGGCGAGCGCCACGGCTCCCCCACCGAACCACAGGACCTCCAGGACCGCGCGGGAGGGTCCGCGCAGGGGGATCCGGGCGTTGGCGGCGGCGCCGAAGACTGCCCAGACCCCGACGAAGAGCGCGACGGCGCCGACCGCGGCGGCCAGCCGGAGCGGGAGCGGGGCGTCGAGCGTCCACCCCCAGTATCCGACGGAGAACAGCACCCCCAGTTCCAGCAGGAACATGAGGAGGAGGTTGGCACCCTTGGCGAGGTTCAGCACGGCCGACTCCACAGCGTTCGGGCCCCGGGGGCGGGCCCTTCACCGGGAGAGTAGCGGCCGGTGGGCAGGTCCGCCACCGCACACCGAACTCGCAGCCCTATGTATCATCGTGACTACAAAAAGTCACATGGAGGCTCCATGCGTGCCCTGCGCCGACTCGCCCTGCCCCTCGCCGTCTGCACGGTACTCACTCTCACCGGCTGCACCGCGGCACGCGACACGGCGCTCGGGATCATGCCTGAAGAGCTGCATACCGAAGTCCACGCGGTCAGCGCACTCCTGGAACGGGTGTGCCAGGAGGAGGATCCGTCGCTGACGCGTGGCTTCGTCGGCGGCCAGATGCTCGGCGAAAGCTATGACCGGCACATCGCCCCAACCCTGCAAAGCTCATATGCAAAGAAGATGGACTCATGGGTGCAGCACGTCCGTTTTTACGACACAGGCGCGGTCTGCACCGACCGAACCGTCGCGAAAGCCATCGAGAAAAGCTTCCACGAACGGGTGGGCATCGCCAGCGCTTTGAAACTGAAGAACGAGTTGAGCGAGGCCGACCCACAGTTCCTGTCGGAGGCGGCGAGCGGGTACCGCGCCTCCCTGGAGGAGTGGGTCGACACCGAACTGGGCGAGCGCTCCGGCGGCTGACCGGACCGGGCTGGACGCGGCGCGTATCCTCGGCAGCGTGACCAGCACGCTCCACACCGGCGAGGCCGCGGACTGGGCCGCGCGCGTCCGCCGGGCCCTGGGGCCGGGGCCCGTGGCCGCCGTGACCGGGGCCGGGATGTCCACCGACTCCGGCATCCCCGACTACCGCGGCCCGGACTCACCACCGCGCACGCCGATGACCTACCAGCAGTTCACCGGCGATCCCGCCTTCCGTCGCCACTACTGGGCGCGCAACCACGTGGGCTGGCACCACATGGACCGGGTCCGCCCCAACGACGGGCACCGCGCACTGGCCGACCTCGAACGCCTCGGCGCGGTCCGCGGAGTCATCACCCAGAACGTGGACACCCTGCACTCGGTCGCGGGCAGCGAGCACGTCATCGACCTGCACGGGCGCTACGACCGGGTGGTCTGCCTGTCGTGCTCCGAACGCACCTCCCGCGCCCGCCTGGCCGAGCGCCTCGCCGCGCTCAACCCCGGCTTCACCGCCGACGTACCCGACGTGGAGATCGCCCCGGACGCCGACGCCGCCCTGACCTCCACCGAGGGCTTCCGGGTGGCCGACTGCGCCTCCTGCGGCGGCGTGCTCAAGCCCGACATCGTCTACTTCGGCGAGAACGTGCCCAAGGGGCGCGTCCACGACGCCTACCGGATGGTCGACGAGGCACGGGCCCTGCTCGTGGCGGGCTCCTCGCTGACCGTGCTGTCGGGGCGCCGCTTCGTCAAGCACGCCGCCGAGCAGGGCAAGCCGGTGGTCATCGTCAACCGGGGCGCGACGCGCGCCGACCATCTGGCGGCGCTCACCGTGGACGCGGGCTGCTCCCCCGTCCTGCGGTCCCTGGCCGAGTCGTACCGCGCCTGATCAGATGGCCTCACGGCGCTGGAGGTGGGAGAAGGCCGCCCAGCCCGGCAGCACGGGGAACCAGAAGGTGAGTACCCGGAACAGCAGGACGGCGGGGAAGGCGGCCTCGGCGGGCACCCCTGCCACGGTGGTCAGACCGCCGATCAGGGCGGCCTCCACCGCGCCGAGTCCGCCCGGGGTGGGCGCGGCCGACCCGATCGCGTTGCCCGCCAGGAACACCACCGCGACCGCGACGAGGCTGACCCCGGTTCGGGGGGCGGTGAAGGCCAGCACCGAGAAGTGCAGGCACAGGACGAACCCGACGGTGAGCAGGAGGGTTCCGCCCACCCCCAGGGCGAGGCTGGCGGGCCGTTGCAGCGTGTCCAGCAACCGGGGCAGCACGCCCCGCAGGTAGGGGGCGGCGCGGTCGGCGATCGGCCGGCGCAGCTTGGGCAGGAAGAGGACGGCGGCGACGGCGGCGGTGCCCGCGGCGGCGATGGCGACGACGGTCGGCGATGGGGTGAAGCCCGTCCAGTAGGAGGTGCCGGTCAGGTAGGCGCACACCAGCAGGAGGGGGACGTGCAGGGCGAAGCCCACGAGCTGGCTGAGCCCCACTGCGGAGACCGCCAGCGGTGTGGGCGCGCCGGACTTGACGGCGAACCGGGTGTTGATGGCCAGCGCGCCCAGTCCGGCGGGGGCGGCGATGCGCAGGAACGATCCGGCGTACTGCACCATGAGGGTGCGCCACCAGGGCAGGCGGACGGGGACGAACCCGATGAGGGCCATCGCGGCGGCGACCATGCACAGCGTGGCCATGGCGAAGGCCGCGGCGGTCCATCCCGGCCGGGCCGCGCCGATACCCCGTAGGTCGACCCCGGCGAGCTGGTAGGCCAGGGCCAGGCCCACGGCGGTCACGACGATCACGCTGACGACGGTGCGCGGGCGCATCCGTTCCAGGCGGGCGGGGGCGGCGGGGGCCTCGGGCGCGGCGGCGGCGATGCGGGCGCGTACGTCAGCGAGCAGGCCGGAGTGCGCGCGCAGCCGTCTGCGCAGGTCGGAGGGGAGGCCGGCGGGCTGGAGCAGGGGCAGCAGGGCGGCGGTGGCGGGTAGGCCCAGGGCGCGCACGGCCGACCCGACGGCGCGTTCGGGGCCCACCCGCAGTGCCAGCAGCGTCAGCATGGCGGCGTTGTCCAGGGCGGTCTTGAGCGGGTGGGCGGCGACGGCACCGCGGTCGATACCGGTGAGGGCCACGGAGCCGTCGCCCTGGACGCCGACGGTGGCTCCGCTGATCCGGCCGTGGGCGATACGGCGCCGGTGCAGGTCGCCCAGTGTCCTCCAGCAGCGTTCGAGCAGGTCGCCGGTGCACTCGTCCGGCTCCAGGCCGTCCAGGGCGCGCGTGTCGAGGATCTCGCGTGCCAGGAGGACGGTCTCGGGGCCGAGTTCGCCCAGGGCCAGGACTCGGGGGACGGTGACGCCCGCGTCGTGTGCTGCGAAGCCCAGGAGGGCGGCGTGCTCGGCGCGGCGCCGCACCCCGTAGAGCATGCGGGGCGCCACGGGGCCGCGCAACAGGAGCAGGTCGCGCAGCCGCCGCCAGAATCCGGCGGTGTTCTCCGAGCTCAGGACGGTCAGTTCCACGCGCGTCCCGTCGTCGAGTTCGGCGATGTGGCGGGGGTGCCCCTCGTCGTCGGTGTCGGCGGGGCGGACGGCGGTGGCGTGCATGCCGAACCTGCGCAGTTCGTCGCGCAGGCGTGTGTCGGTGGGGTCGACGGGGACCACGCCGACGGCGTAGCGGGCCAGCGCGGCGCACAGCAGGCCGGACAGGCCGGTCAGGACGAGGGCGAGTGCGGTGGTGACCAGGGCCAGGAGCGCGCCGACGGCCACGACGGCGATGCCGGTCCACATCAGGGAGCGGACCCGGGGCAGTCCGGCGGGCATGGTCAGGGTGAAGGCGACGCAGGCCGCGGCGTAGCCGAGGGTGGCGTTGGTGACGACGTCGGCGGGGGACCCGGTGAGGATGGCGACGACGTCGCGCGAACCCAGGATGGCGACCAGTGCCGCGTTGATGAGGGCGGCCAAGGCGTAGGCGCTGACCGCCGCGGCGGCGACGCGCAGCAGGTCGCGTCCGCTGCCCTTGACGAGGGTGCGCAGCACGACGAAGCACATGAGCACGATGAGCAGGAGGTTGGCGCTCACCCCGGCGAGGAAGAGCAGGCCGCGGGGGAGCAGGGCGCCGAGTTCGGCGGGGGCGGTGACCTGTTCGCCGTTGGAGAGGGCGCGGACCGTGAGCAGGATCGCGGCGACGGCGAGCAGTCCGGCCGCACCCGCGAGCAGGTCGACGGGTCTGCGGGGGGCGCTCGGGGAGCGGCGCCCCGGCCGGGTGGTCTCTCGGGTCGGGCTTGTCACGTCCCCAGCCTGCCGGAACCGCGGTGCTCGGCGCACGACGGGCCCGGGTGTTTCGCGCCGGACGGTGCGGTGTTCGGCCTGCGTGCGGCCCGGCAGATGGCGCGGCCGCGGGACTGATCCCGCACCGCCCCCGGAGAGCCCGTGGCCGCTCGCGCGGCCACGGGCTCCACCATTCCCCTCGGGGCCCGATGAACCCCCGGACATTATACTCGTCAATATCTTGACGATCGTCATCTTTTAGACGAATGTATTGTTCCGGAGCCGCACCACGGCACCGCCGAGGGGAGAACATGCCTGAACAGCCACTGGCCGGACGCACCGTCATCGACCTCACCAACGCCCTCGCCGGCCCGTACGCGACCCTGCTCCTGGCGGGGCTCGGCGCCACGGTCGTCAAGGTGGAGAACCCCGCCGGGGGCGACCCCGCGCGGGGCAACGCTCCCTACGCGGGGCGCGACGGGTTCTCCCTCGCCTCGCGCGGGGACGAGGACATGTCGGTCTCGATGCTCGTGCGCGGCCGCAACAAGCTCGGCGCCACCCTCGACCTGAAGAACCCCCGCTCCCGGGAGGTCTTCGCCGACCTGGTGCGCGCCGCCGACGTCGTCGTGGAGAACTACAGCCCCGGCGTCACCGAACGCCTGGGGGTGGACTACGCGACCGTGCGCGGACTCAACCCCCGCATCGTCTACACCTCGATCACCGGGTTCGGCCCCGAGGGCGGCCCCGGCCCGGGCAAGGCGATGGACACCATCGTCCAGGCGCTCAGCGGGGTGATGATGACCGCCGGCGAGCCCGGAGAGCCGCCGGTCCGCTTCGGCCTGCCCGTGGGAGACCTGCTCGCGCCGCTGTTCGCGGTCATCGGCACGCTCTCGGCGCTGGTGCAGGCCGACCGCACCGGCCAGGGCCAGCACGTGGACGTGTCCATGCTGGGCGCGCTGACCTCCCTAGTGGCCTGCGAGCCCTTCGAGGCCCAGGAGGCCGTGGGCCTGGAGCAGCGCACCGGGAACCTGCTGCCGCGTCTGGCCCCCTTCGGACTGCTGGCCGCCTCCGACGGCCACATCGCCCTGTGCGCGCCGACCGACCCCTTCGCCCACGGCGTCCTGCGCGCGATGGACCGCGCCGACCTGGTGGAGGACCCCCGGTTCGGCACACGCGACGAGCGGGTGCGCAACGCCGACGCGCTGCACGCCCTGATCGGCGACTGGGCCCGCGGGCGCACCGCCGCCGAGGCGGTGGCGGCCCTCAACGCCGAGGGGGTGGCCGCCGCCCAGGTGCGCGGCCCCGTCGAGGCCGCCCGCGACCCCCTGGTCACCTCCCGCGAGGAGGTCGTGCCCGTGGACCACCCCGAGTTCGGCACGGTGGAGGGCCTGTCCGCCACCGGCCTGCCCATCCGCTTCTCCGACTCCCGGGTGGGCTTCGACCGCCCCGCCCCCGGCCTGGGCGCGGACAACCACCGCGTCTACGGCGACCTGCTGGGCTACACCGAGGAGCGCATCGCCGACCTGACCGCCGAAGCGGTGATCTGACCATGGCCACAGCCTGGGAGGAACTCTCCGCCCGCTCCGCCGACACTCCCGCCCAAGCCCGCGCCCGGTGGGCGCCCGAGGGCCCGGTCGTGGGCTACGTGGGCGCCGACGTCCCCGTGGAGGCGCTGACGGCCGCCGGGGCCCTGGGGGTGCGGCTGCGCGGCATACCCGGCTCCGACCCCTCGACCGGGGACCGCTACCTGGGACGCGGCCTCGACCCGGCCGCGCGGGCCCTGCTCTCCGACCTGGTCGGCGGCGCCTTCGAGGGCCTGGACGCCGTGGTCGTCTCCCGCGACTGCGAGGCGTCCGCGCGGCTGTTCTACGCTCTGCGCGAGCTGCGCCGGATCGAACCGGAGACGGTGCCCGTCCCGGTGCACCTGGTCGACGTGCTGCACCTGCCGCACCGCTCCACCACGCGCTACGTGCGCACCGAGATCGGGCGGCTGCGCGAGGTGCTGGGGTCCTGGACCGGCCGGACCGTCGACGCGGACGCCCTGGCCAAGGCGATCACCGCCCACGACCGGCTGCGGAGCCTGCTCTCCCGCCTTTCCGACCTGCGGCGCAGCCGCCCGGCCCGACTGGGCGGCACCCACCTGCTGGAGGCGGTGGCCGCCACCACACGCATGCCGGTGGAGCGCGCCACCGAACTGCTGGAGGCCGTGCTCGCCGACCCCGCCTTCCTGCCTGGCGCGGAGGGGGTCCGCGTGTTCGCCACCGGCAGCTCCCACGACACCCCGGCGGTCTACGCGGAGCTGGAGCGGCTCGGCCTGCTCATCGCCGGGGAGGACCACGACTGGGGCGAGTTGCTCTCCCACCGGCTCGTGGGCGGGACCACCGAGGCGGCGCTGGCCGAGCGCTACCAGTACAACGGGCCGACGTCGCAGCGGGCGTCGATCGTCCGGCGCGCCGGACACACCGCCGCCGCGGCGCGGGCCTGCGGGGCGAAGGCCCTGGTGTGCTACGTGCGCGAGCACGACAACGCCCCGCCGTGGGACTTCACCGCCCAGAGGGAGGCGGCCGGCCTGCCCGCCGTGCTCCTGGACCGACAGCCCCACGGCGGGCTCACCGAGGAGGCGTCGTCGCGTGCGGCGGCGCTGCGCGAGACGATTGCGGGGTCGGATTGAGCGAGCGACTGGAAACGGCGCGGGCCGCACTGGCCCACCAGCGGGCGTGGTTCGCGCGGCTGCACGAACGCGCCGCGGAGGGCACTCCGGTGGCACTGGTCAACGCCGACACCCCGCACGAGATCCTGCGCACCATGGACATCCCCTACGTGGTGGCCCAGTGGTGGACCTCCATCATCGCCGCCAAGGGCCGGGGCCAGGACTACCTGCGGCTGGTGCGCGAGCGCGGACTGCCCGACGACATCGAGCAGTACAACGCGCTGTCCCTGGGCTCGCTGCTGGACCCGGAGCCGGAGTCCGCGCCCTGGGGCGGCCTGCCGCGCCCCTCCCTCGTCCTGGGCGAGACCACCGGCGACGCGGCGCGCAAGATCTTCGACGTGTGGGGCGCCGAGCCCGGTACCACGTTCTTCCCGCTGGAGAGCGCGGCCGAGGCCGAGGTGCCCGAGCGCTGGTGGGAGCTGATGCCGCACCGGTGGGAGGAGGCGGTGGGAACCGACCGGATCGACCTCATGGCCGAGGAGCTGACGGGGCTGGTCCGCTTCCTGGAGGCCACCACCGGCCGGGTGTTCTCCGAGGCGCGCTTCGACGAGGTCATGGCGCTGGCCAACGAGCAGGCGGAGTGGAACCGGCGCACCCGCGACCTCATCGCGGCGGCGCGGCCCTGCCCGGTGCACGTCACCGACACCTTCCCCGCGGTGATGGTGCCGCAGTGGCACCGCGGCACCGAGTGGGCGCGTGACGCCGCCCGGGCGCTGCACGACGAGGTGGCCGAACGGGTGCGCTCGGGGCGGGCGGCGTGCGGGGGCGAGCGGCTCCGGCTGATGTGGGTGGGCCGCGGCCTGTGGTTCGACCTGGACTTCTACCGGCGGTTCGAGGACTCCCACGGCGCGGTGTTCGTGTGGTCGATGTACCTGGCCATCGCCGCCGACGGCTACGCCCGCCACGGCGGGGAGCCGATGCGCGCCCTGGCGGCGCGCTTCGCGGCCTTCTCCGACCAGCTCTACACGCCGCCGTGGTCCTCGGAGTGGTACGTGAAGGAGGCCCGCCACCACGGCGTGGACGGGGTGGTGCACCTGGTCTCCGACGACGAGCGCGGCGGATACTTCACCACCCGCGCGCTGGAGGCGGCGGGGATCCCCGTCCTGGAGCTGCACGCCGACAACGTGGACGCCCGTACCGGAGGGGAGGTACTGGGTCGTACCGTCCGGGAGTGGCTGGAACGCGAGGTCGCACCGCGTGCGGACCGGCCGGATGCACAGTGAGGGCGGACATGGAATAATGCGGTGAATGTACGGCCCCCCAGCCGATCCGGTCGAACCTCGGTCCCAGTGCGGCCACCCGTCTCCGACCGCACCGATGCCGATGAGGGGGCGAGAGCGGTGAACCCGGCGGCCCCCGGCCCCAAGGACGCCAAGCCGCAGCAGTTGCTGCGCGCCCTGCTCGGCGACTTCTGGCACTGGCGCGAGGAGCACCTGCCCTCCGCCGCTCTGGTGGAGCTGCTCGGCGACTTCGACGTCACCCCCGCCGGAGCCCGGTCGGCGCTGCGGCGCCTGGCCGCCCGCGGCCTGCTCACGGTGGAGCGCAACGGGCGCACCACCGCCTACGGCATCCCGCGACGCTCGGCGGCGGTGATCGTGGAGCATGCCTACCGCATGCTCTCCTTCGGCGCCTCTGCGCCCTCGTGGGACGGCCTGTGGACCGTGGTGGTCTTCTCCGTGCCAGAAAGGGAGCGCTCCCTGCGCTCAGAGCTGCGCTCCCGGCTGCGCGTCCTGCGGTTCGCGCCGCTCTACGACGGAGTGTGGGTCACCCCGCACGACCGGGTGGAGGGCGTCTCGGATGCCTTGGACGAGCTGGGCACCACCACCGCGACCGTGCTGCGCTCCACCGAGGCGGGGGGCACCGAACGGCTGCAGCGGGCCTTCGATCTGGCCCCCTACACACGGCGCTACCGGGAGTTCGCCGAACACTACGAACCGCTGCTGGAACGCGCCGAGGCCGGCCGTGTGGACCCGGCCGAGGCGTTGCGCGTGCGCACCGTGGTCGGGGCGCGGTGGCGCCGCTTCGAGGAGACCGACCCGGACCTGCCCGCCGAGCTGCTGCCCGCCGATTGGGAGCGCGACCGGGCCTACCAGGTGTTCCTGGGGATCTACGAGCGGCTGGGTACCCTCGCCGAACTGCGGTTCCGCCAGGTGGTCGGGCGGATCTCCCCCGATCTCGCGGAGCTGTCGGCCCGCCACCGCCTGGCGGGGATCACCGAACTGTACGAGTCACTCGCGGAACATCCCAGTGGTGACACTCCGTTCGAGAGGGCCGCCGACGCACGCCGCCTGCGCGACGCCGAGAACGGCTCCCCTCGGCACTCCGACGAACACCACAGGTAAGAGCCGTCCGCCCGTCGCCCGGCTACCCGGTCATCCGACCAGCCGTTCTCACCCCGGGTGACCATCCTGCACAGGCGTCGCGAATGAAGTACGTCAAAATCTTGACGACCGACACAATTTAGACGATAGTGTCCTGCACCACAGTTTCCGCCCCCGCACCGCACCGCCCTTAGGAGGGCCGTCGATGAACCACCCCTCCCCCAGTGACGGCCGTGAACCCGTCGTCCGGGTCGAACAGCTCGTCAAGGAGTTCCAGCGCCGCGACGGCTCCCCCGTCAAGGCGATCGACCACGTCTCCTTCGACGTCCACGCCGGGGACTTCCTGGTCCTCCTCGGCCCCAGCGGATGCGGCAAGACGACGCTGCTGCGCTCCCTCGCCGGGCTGGAGACCCCGGACGCCGGCACGATCAGCTTCGCCGGGAGGCCGCAGTTCTCTCCCGAGCACGGAGTCAACGTACCGCCGGAGAAGCGTGGCGTCAGCATGGTCTTCCAGTCCTACGCCCTGTGGCCGCACATGACGGCCTTCCGCAACGTCGCCTATCCTCTCCAGTCCCGCAAGGGCGCACGCATCTCGCGCTCCGAGACCGCCCGGCGGGTCCGGGAGGTCCTGGAGATGGTCGGTATCCCCGAACTGGAGCACAGCCACGTCTCCCAGATGAGCGGCGGCCAGCAGCAGCGCGTGGCCCTGGCCCGCGCCCTGGTCGGCGGCGACTCGCTGGTGCTCTTCGACGAGCCGCTGTCCAACGTCGACGCCAAGGTGCGCGAGCAACTGCGCGTCGAACTGGTCTCCCTCCAGCGCGAACTGGGCTTCGCCGCGGTCTTCGTCACCCACGACCAGGACGAGGCGATGCAGCTCGGCACCCGGATCGCCGTCCTGGACTCCGGCCGCCTGGTGCAGCTCGCCCCGCCCCTGGAGGTCTACACCCAGCCCGCCAACCGCTACGTCGCCTCGTTCGTGGGGACGATGAACGAGTGCCCGGGCCGGGTCACCGCCGTCAAGGGCGAGACCGCCGAGGTCGAGACCGAGCTGGGCACCCTGACCGGCCGCGTCAGCGGCGGCCTCAGCGTGGGCGACCGGGCGGCGGCCATGTGGCGCCCCGAGAACGGCACCCTGACCACCGGCGAGCCCGTCGCAGCCAACCGCCTGCGGGGCCGGGTCAAGGCCTCGCTGTTCGTCGGCGCCTACACCGAGCAGGTCGTCGACGCCGCCGGACGCGAACTGCGGGTGCGCAGCGCCGGGGCCGCCCTCCAGGAGCACGGCTCCGAGGTCTGGGTCGAGGCCGCCGAGGCCGACACCCTCGTCATGCCGCTGGAGGACGTGTGAGCACCGCGACCGCCCCCGCACCCCCCACTCCTCCCCTGCCGCCCGCACGCGGCCCGCTCCGCCGCCTGCGCGACCGCTCCTCCTTCGAGAAGGCCGGACTGATCATCGGCGGCGTCCTCGTCGCCCTGGTCATGGTGCCCCTGCTACGGGTCGCGGTCGGCCTGTTCTGGGTCGACGGCGCCTTCACCGCCAGCCCGATCACCCGGACCCTCAGCTACCCCGGCCTGGGCGAGCTGCTCCTGAACACGGTGATCGTGGTCGTGGGCAGCAGCCTGGCGGCCTGGGTCATCGGGGCCCTGCTGGCCTGGCTCAACGAGCGGACCAACGCCCGGATGGGCCTGCTCACCGACTCGCTGCCGCTGCTGCCGTTCCTGCTGCCCCCGGTGGCCGGGGCCGTGGGCTGGGTCATGCTGCTCTCGCCCAACGCGGGCCTGCTCAACAGTTGGATCCGCGACGCGGTGGGGCTCGTGGGCATCGAGATGGAGAGCGGCCCCTTCGACATCCACAGTTGGTACGGCGTCATCATGGTGTTCGCCTTCTACGCCGTGCCCTTCGTGTTCATGACCACCTCCGCCGGGCTGCGCAACCTGGACTCCTCCCTGGAGGAGGCCTCCCGGCTCAGCGGGGCGAGCGTGTGGCGCACGATGCGCAAGGTGACCCTGCCCATGGTCGCCCCGAGCCTGGGCGCCGGCCTGCTGCTGTGCGTGTGGTTCGGCGCGGGCATGTTCTCCCTGCCCGCGATCGTCGGCGCCCCCGCCGGCATCGACGTGCTCTCGGTGGAGATCGTCCGACTGCTGACCTTCACCTACCCGCCCGACACCGAGGTCGCGGTCGGCCTGAGCATGTTCGTGGTCGGTTTCGTGGGCATCGCCTACATGATCCAGGCCTGGATCCTGCGGCGCGGGCACCACGCCACCGTCGGCGGCAAGGGCGGCAGCACCCGCCGCATCGACCTGGGCGCCTGGAAGTGGCCGATGCGCGCCCTGGTCCTGGGATACGTGTTCTTCTCCACGATCCTGCCGGTGATCGCCCTGGTGCTGGTCTCCCTCAACGGCTACTGGACCCCGAACATCGCCTGGGGCGACCTGGACCTGGACTCGCTGCGCCGCACCGTGTTCGACGACCCGCTCACCCAGCAGGCCCTGGCCAACAGCCTCGGGCTGGGCGTGGTCGGCGGGATCATCGGCATCCTCAGCGCCGCGGTCGTCGCGCTCTACGTCGCCCGCCACCGCACCGTCCTGGCCCGCTCCATGGACGCCGGGATCAAGCTCCCCGCGGCGGTGTCCAACATGGTGATCGCGGTGGGCATCCTGCTGGTGTTCGGCGGAGCGCCGTTCATGCTCTCGGGCACCCTGGTGATCCTGCTCATCGGCTACCTGGCCCTGTACATGCCCCAGGCGTCGATCGCCGCCGACGCGGCGGTCAGCGGCGTGGGCGAGGAACTGCCGGAGGCGGCCGCGGTCTCCGGGGCCTCCCCGCTGCGCGTGTTCCGCACCGTCCACCTGCCGCTGATGCTGCCCGGACTCGTCGCCGGCTGGGCGATGCTGTTCATCCGCATGGTCGGCGACCTGACCGCCTCGGCGATCCTGGCCGGAACCAGCAACTCCGTGGTCGGCTTCCGCATCCTCGAACGCTTCGAGAACGGCTCCTTCGCCGACCTGGCCGCACTGTCCACCGTGCTGGTCCTGGTGACCGCCGTGGTGCTCGTCGCGGTCCTGTCCTACACCCGGTTCGCCGCGCGAAGGACCGGCACCAGAGCCCGGGTCGGCGGCGTGTGACACACGCCGACCGGTCCGTTCCCCCCCGATGAATCAACCCCCCGGAGGAAGACCATGATGATCAACCGAAACCGCCTCCCCTGGCTCGGAGCGGGCGCCGCGCTCGTGCTCGCGCTCAGCGCCTGCGGCGGCGGCTCCGAAGAAGGCGGCACCGGCGGCGGCGACGCGGCGAACCAGGTCGACGACCCCGAACTCCAGGCGCTCATCGAGGCCGCCCAGGAGGAGGGTTCACTCACCCTGTACGGCGCGCCGGACGAGCACCTGCTGCGTGCCGTGGCCGAGGAGTTCACCGCCCTGTACGACGTGAGCGTGGAGCCGGTCCGCCTGGTCTCCTCCGACCTGGCGCAGCGCTACTCCGCCGAGGCCGAGACGGGCAGCCCCGCCGCCGACGCGTTCCTGCTGACCCACTCCCCCTTCTACGAGGAGGCCTTCGCCGAGGGGTGGATCACGCCGCTGTCGGAGGCGGGCGTCCCGGGCATGCCCGAGGACTACCCGCAGGACTACCTCGTCGACGACGGCGAGACCGCCCTGGTCAGCCTGGTGCCCACCCTCATGGTCTACAACACCGACGCGGTCGGGGAGGCGCCGGAGAGCTGGGAGGCCTACGCCGATCCCCAGTACAAGGGCCAGCTCGCCATCGCCGACCCCTCCAGCTCCCCGGCCAACCTGGCCTTCTGGCAGCTGATGCGCGACGAGTACGGCGACGCGTTCCTGGAGGGCGTGGCCGCCAACGAGCCCACCTGGCACAACAGCGCCGTGCCCGGCACCCAGGCCGTGGCCGCCGGCGAGGACTCGCTGGGCCACCCCGGCGTGCAGGCCATCGTGAACAACCTCCAGGGCGAGGGCGCCCCGCTGGAGGGCGTCCTGCCCGGCCCGACGACCGGACCGGAGATCGCGCTGGGCCTGTCGGCCGAGTCCGCCAACCCCAACGCCGCCGCGCTGTTCGCCCACTACATCCTCTCCGAGGCGGGCAGCACGCACCTGGCCGAGATCTCCGACGCCGCCTCCCCCTACGGCTACGGCCTGGACACCTTCAACCGTCCCATCGCCGTCTCCGATGAACAGGCCGCGCAGATCGCGGAGCTGTTGGGCACCAACTAACACCAGAAGCAGAGGAGGGCACCGATGACCGACCGCCCCACCGAGGAGACCCCCGAACACGCGGTCCGCGAACTGACCGACGACTTCGACCCCAGGGCGCCGGAGACCTTCACCAGCGCACACGAGAACTACGCCCGGATGCGCCGGGAGTGCCCCGTCGCGCACAGCCAGACCTACGACGGTTTCTGGGCCCTGTTCCGGCACGAGGACGTCAACCGAGTCCTGCGCGACCCGGACACCTTCACCACGTCGGTGCAGAACACCGTCCCCAAGTTCGCCTTCACCGGTCGGCGCCCTCCTCTGCACCTCGATCCCCCCGAGCACACCTCCTACCGGAGGGTGATCAACCGGTTCTTCACCCCCGGCAAGATGCGCGCCATCCACCCCAGGGTGCGCGAGGCCTCGGTGGAACTGCTGCAACCCCTGATCGACGCCGGCTACGGCGACATGTCCGGCGACTACGCCCGCACGTTCCCGGCGGTGGTCTTCGCCGAGTTCTTCAACCTGCGGCGGGAGCAGTCGGCGCTGATCAAGGAGATCAGCTCCCACTACGTCGCCGCGATCATCCAGGTCGACGACGCCACCGTCAAACGGCTCAGCGGCAGGCTCTACGAGATCGCCCAAGCGGTCATCGACGAGCGCCGCGCAAGCCCGATGGACCCCGCCGAGGACCTCACCACCGCCCTGATGCAGGCCACCCACGACGGCCAGCCCCTGCCCCCGGACATGGTCCTGGGCTGTGTGCGCCAACTGCTGGTGACCGGAATGGTCGCGCCCAGCGTCTTCATCGGCAACATGTTCGTGCACCTGGACCGCCACCCGGACCTGGCGCGCACGCTGCGCGAGCGGCCGGAGCGGATCCCGGCCGCGGTGGAGGAGTTCCTGCGCCTGTACGGCCCCTACCGGGGCATGGCCCGCACCGCCCGCAAGGACGTCGTCTTCGGCGGGCGCCTCATCAAGGCCGGGGAGCCGATCGCCCTGGTGTACACCTCCGCCAACCGCGACTCGGAGGTCTTCCCCAACGGGGAGGAGTTCGAGTTCGACCGGCCCAACCTCAAGGACCACATCTCCTTCGGCGGCGGGGTGCACAGCTGCCCCGGCGCCCCGCTCGCCCGCATCATGATGACCGTGACCCTGGAGGAGGCGCTCGCGCGCACCGAGGACTTCGCGGTCACCGGGGAGGTCGAGATGGCCAAGTGGGCGGAGTGGGGCACCAACAAGGTGCCGATGCGCTTCACCCCGGCCCGGAGACCGTCATGAGCGGGTCCTGCCCGCACACCGGCCTCGCCGACGACTTCGACCCGTCGGCGAGCCAGGACCCCGCGGACGTGTACGCGATGTACGCGCGGCTGCGCAGCGAGTGCCCGGTGGCCTACAGCGGTGCCTACGGCGGCCACTGGGCGCTCAGCCGCTACGCCGACGTCCGGGCCGCCGCGGGCGACGCGCGGACCTTCATCTCCTCGGTGCGCGCCGTGGTCCCCAGCGACCCGCGGGGTCTGCGGCGCCCCCCGCTCAACTACGACGCCCCTGAGCACACCCCCTACCGCAGGGCGCTGGACCGCACCTTGCAGCGCGCCCGCGTGGCGGCCCTGGCCGATCCCCTGAACGGGCACGCCGAGCGCGAGCTGCGGCCGCTGCTGGAGCGCGGCGGGGGCGACATCGCCCAGGAGTACGGGGCGCGGTTCCCCGCGTGGGTGACCGTGGAGTGGCTCAACCTGAGCCCGGAGACGGCGCCCGTACTCGCCCACCACGCCTCCCGCTGGGTCAACGCCTGGCGCGAGCAGGACCGCGAGGCGGTGAACGAGCACAGCGGGCGCATGTACGACATCGCCCGCGAACTCGTGGCCGCGCGTGAGCGCGCACCGCTGCCCGTGGAGCGCGACCCCGCCAGTTCGCTGCTGGCCGAACGGCCCGGCGGGGTCCCCCTGGACCGCGAGGGCGTCGTGGGCGCGCTGCGCCAGTGCCTGGTCGTGGGCATGGTGGCGCCCCCCATCATCCTGGGTTCGGTCTGCCGCCACCTGGCCCTGGACCGGGCCCTGCAGCACGAGCTGCGCGAGCGGCCCGAACTGCTGCCGGAGGCGATGGAGGAGTTCCTGCGGCTGTACACCCCCTACCGGGGGTTCGCCCGGACCGTGGCCACCGAGCAGACCCTGCACGGGCGCACGATCCGCCCCGGTGAGCCGGTGACGCTGTCCTACGCCTCCGCCAACCGCGACGGCGCGGTCTTCCCCGACCCCGACACCTTCCGGATGGGGCGGCCCAACATCGCCGAGCACCTGGCCTTCGGGCGGGGGCGGCACCACTGCGCGGGGATGCCGCTGGCGCGGCTGGGCCTGCTCACCGCACTGCGCACCCTGTTGCAGCGCACCCGGCTGTTCACCCTGGACGGCGAGGTCGAGGGGGCCCGGATGCCCGAGGTCGGCGCGGTGTCGGTGCCGCTGCGCCTGGAAGCGGCATGAGGCCCCGTCCCCTCATGGGGGCGGGCGGGGGCGCACGCGCCGTACTCCCCCGTCCGTCCCCTTGAGGGGACGGGGCCTCACCGTGTCGGACCCCGAAGGCCGAGACGGCGCTCCACCTCACCCAAGTCATGCAGGATCAGTGTCTCCCCGCGCGGCGGGGTGAGCGTGTACAGGGCACCGACCAGGCGCCTGCCCCGGTTCAGGACGAACCCGCGCAGCGCGGCCTCACGCCGAAGCTCCTCGAACCGGTCGGTCCAAGGTCCGATGCGAGAGCCCGTCACCGGCGGAACACCGCCCGCACGGTGACGCGCCGGTCGGCGGCGCGCGTCCAGTCCCAGTAGGCGCACACCCCTTCGAGCAGGCGCAGCCCCAGCCCACCCGGCCGCAGCGGGTTCGCTTCGGGCACGGCGGGCAGGGTGGGAGGCAGGCCGGGGCGGGGGCCGTCGTCGGTCACCCGCAGTTCCAGGCGGGCGGCGCGGTGGAGTTCGACGAGCACCTGACCGCCGGGCAGTCCGGAGGCGGTATGGGTGAGCGCGTTCGTGACCAGCTCGGACACGGCCAGGCCCACCGCCTCGGAGACGTTCGCGCGGGCGCGGGTGGCGCGCACCGCCCAGCGGCGGGCCTCGCGGATGTGGTGGAGGTCCGGGCCGAGCACGATGCCCGACCTGGTGGCGGTGCCGCACAGTCGGCGCGGAAGTCCGGGAGGGTCGGCGGTAGAGTGCATGTCGTTCTCACCTCGGTATGGTCGCGGGTGGGAATCCGCGCCCCGAGACCGCTGGTACCGGTTTCGGGGCGTTTTCCATTCAAGGGAAGCTTTGTCCCTTTCAGTGTGTACGGCTGCCCCGCCGAGGGGACAGGAAGACGAGGCAGCCGCGCCATAGCGCCACCGGAAGCATGTCCGAAACTCCCTCCGGCGACACCCACGACTATGGAAGACCGCAGGTCAGAATGCCATGGATACAACAGAACAGGGTGAGAAGGTTTTGTTTCCGTTGTTGGCCAAGACTTTCTGTAGTTCAATGGTCACATGACTGACAAGGTGCACCAGGAGTGGAAACAGTTCGGTCGTGAAGTCCGCAGGAACCGCGCGCGAACAGGTCTTTCCCAAGCCGAGGTGGGCAAGTCCCTGCAACTGACCGGCGGTATGATCGGCCACATCGAGAGGGCGACACGGGTTCCAAGTAGGGATCATGCGGAAAAATTGGACACTATCTTCGCTACCGAAGGCGAGATGCTGAAACAATGGCTGGAGGTCATCGAAGGCCGCCACGTCCTCCCGTGGTTCAAGGACGCTCTGGAGATGGAACGCAGGGCGCGCGCCATCTGCGAATACCACTCCATCCTGATCCCCGGCCTGTTGCAGACAACGGACTACTCACGAGTCCTCATCAGAGCACGTCTGGTCGGAGCTTCCGAGGACGAGATCAAGGAACTCGTGAGAGTCCGATCGGAGCGGCTCCCCAAGATCCAACCGAACCGGCCGAACCTGTGGTTCGTCGTGGACGAAATCGTCATCACGCGCATCGTGGGTGATGAGAAGACCATGGTGAGCCAGTTGGGACACATCGTGGCGTTGGCCGAAGAGGGTACGATCCGTTTTCAGGTGGTCCCGGGAGATGTCCGAGCACATTGCGGTCTGTGCTCTCCGTTTCGGCTGATGACGATGCGAGACAGTAGGAAGGTCGTGCGCATGGAGCACACGCTCGGCGGGGCGACCTTCGAGAAGCTGGACGCGGTTGACGAGATGTCAGCGCTGTTCGGAGCGCTTCAGGCAGAGGCTTTGTCACCCACTCGTTCGATCAGTTTTATCCGTAGCGTCATGAAAGGCATGCAATGAGTGCACGCACCTGGCATAAATCCAGCTACAGCGATGGCCGTGGTGGCGAGTGTGTCGAGGTCGCGGAGGGGAAGGTCACCGCCGTCCGCGATACCCGCAACCGCGACCTGGGGCACCTCGACATCCCCGCCCGCGAGTGGTCCGCGCTCCTGACCGCCCTCCGCACCGACCGCTGAACCACCGAACCGGCCCCGCCCCTCCCCTCGGCGAGGTCGGTTCCCCGTTGTCCGGGTCTCCCGGCCGACCGTGCCCCGCGTGTGTCCTGCCGTCGAGGTTCACCCTGCGACGAATTTTCGGGTTCAAGGTTCGCCCCAGGACGAACCTCGGCCCCCAGCCGACCACGGCTCACCCGTGGAGCAGCCGGGCGGCGTGCCGGTGCAGCGGCACCGCGAGTTCCGCATCGTCGCCGCGCTCGATACGCAGCAGCAGACGGGCGATGACGTAGAGCTGGGCGCGCACCCCGTCCGGGGTGTCGAGCCGGTCGGCGAAGACCTCCCGCACACGTCCGGCCGTCTCCGGCCGCAACAGGCTGTGGCAGAGCAGGGTCGCGGCATCCAGCCCTGCCGGGGCACGCGGCCCCAGCTCTCCCAGTCGAGGATGGCCAGCTCCGGGCCGAGCAGGTTGTTCCAGTGCAGGTCGGCGTGGGCGGTCCGCCACTCGTGGACGGTCGGGTCCACGGCGTCGCCGAAGAACACCGTCAACCGGCGTGTGACGGCCTCCTGGCCGACCGCCACCCGCTCCGTGGGAACCCGCTCGATCCGGTCGAGCGCACCTCGCAGGCCGGTCCACCAGGCGGCGGGCACCTGCGGATCGTGGTGGAGTTCAGCGGTCGGCGAGCACGTCCTCCCGGGGGGCGGGTCATCGCCTCGGCCCGGACACGGTCGGGCGTCTCCTCCCACTCGGTGACCCCCACGATCTCCGGTTTGGGTACGCCCGCCACCGCTGAGGAGTCGGCGTTGCCCGTCCAGTAGAGGTGCCGTGCGCCCAGGCGAAGTGCTCGGTGGTCACACGCACCCACAGATCCCCCTGAGGGCCGTGTGCTGGTGCGCCGATACTGCGGTCGCGCCACCCGAACACCGCCTCGCCGTCCAGGGTGAGACCAAGGCCTTCCGCCGCTCGGGTGAGAAGCCCCCGCATGTACTCCCGGTGGCGCCGGTTCGCCACTGCCCGGTCCGAGGTCATGGTTCGATCCGGGAAGCGACTCCGATCACGGTGCCCACGTGGTCGGCTTCCGGTGCGGGCTCCTGCCACACCCGCACGTGGCCGAACCCGTGCACGGCCAGGTGGGGATCACCCCACCGATCGGACGGCTTCTGGTCATCGACTGGGCACCCAACCCCGCCGAGGGCGACAAGCAACTCTTCGTCTTCGACGGGGGCGTGCTCGGCAGGGAACGGCTAGAGCAGATCAACCTCGACCCGGCTGAGCTGAGAGGCCGTGCGCCTCCTCCCGCGCCAGGACCACCGTGGTCCGCGCCTGGCCGGTGAACCTCTCGAACACGAATCCTCTCTCCCTCCTCCTCGGAAAAGGGCAGTCTTCCACACGATCCGGACACGCCTTCCGGCCAGCCCCGCAAGCCTCTTGCCTGGTGAAACGGGCACGGATACCGTAACCGGGTGACATCACCCCAGATCACACCATCCCCCACCGCCGACCCCCTGCCCCGGCGCCGGGTCCTCGGCTTCGCCGTCGGATCGGTCGGCAACGGCGTGTTCGGCGCCGTCCCCGGCCTGCTGCTGCTCTTCTACCTCACCGAGGTCATGGCGGTCCCCGCCGCCGCGGCCGGGGCGGTCATCGTCGCCGCCAAGGTGTGGGACGCGGTGTGCAACCCCGTCGTGGGCCTGCTCAGCGACCGCGAGGCGGTGCGCACCGGCCGCCGCACCCGGCTGCTCCTCGTGGGCGCCCTCGGCCTGCCGCTGCTGTTCACCGCCCTGTTCACCTCGCCCTTCTCCTCCCCCACCGCCGCGCTGGTATGGACCGGGCTGATGTTCGTTCTGGCCGCCACCGCTTACTCCTGCTTCCAGGTCCCCTACATCGCGCTGGCCGCCGAACTCTCCCCCCGCCAGGACCAGCGCGCCCGCGCGATCTCCTGGCGCATCGTCTTCCTCACCGTGGGCATCCTGGCGGCGGGCGGCCTGGCCACGGTGGTCGTGGACGCCTTCGGCGGCGGCCGCGCCGGGCACACCGCGATGGGGCTGACCATGGGCGCCCTCATGTGCGCGACCATGCTGGTCACCGCCCTGTCCACCCGGTGGGTGCCCAGCCGCCCCGGCGAGCGGGTGCTGGGGCCGCTGGCCGCGCTGCGCGCCGCCCGAGGCAACCGGCCCTTCTTCGCCCTGCTCACCGGCTTCGCCCTCCAGGCGATGGCGATCGCCGTGATGCTCGCGGGCGCCCCCTACGTGGCCGTCTACCGGCTGGGCGACTACTCGCTGACCACGGTGATGTTCGCGTGCGTGGTGGGGCCGAGCATGCTGTGTGTCCCGCTGTGGGCGGCGGCGGCCCGCCGGTTCGGCACCGTGCCGTGCTACCTGGCCGCCCTGCTCGCCGTCACCGCCGCGTGCGCCGCGCTCTTCCCCGCCGCCACGGCCGCATCCGCCGTCTCGGTGTTCGCGCTGCTGGCAGTGGTCGGCGTAGGCTACGCCGCGCTGCAACTGCTGCCGCTGTCGCTGCTGCCCGAGACCGTGCGCGCCGACGCCGTCCGTACCGGCCAGGCCCAGTCGGGCGCGTTCACCGGCGTGTGGACCGCCGCCGAGACGGGCGCGATGGCGCTCGGGCCGGGGCTGTTCTCCGTGGTGCTGGCGGCGACCGCGTTCGTGTCGGGCAACGTGGAGACCGAGGTGGCCCAGCCCGCGTCGGCGGTCGCCGGCCTGACCTTCGGCTTCACCGTCCTGCCCGCCGTGCTGCTCGCCGTGAGCCTTCCGGCGGTGCTGCTCTACCGCCGCCTGGCCGCGGCCCACACCCGTGAGGAGAACGATGCTTCCTGAGTCCGGACGGTCCGCCGAGGACCTGCTCGCCGAGTTGAAGGCGCTGCGCGGCGGCGACGTGCCCGTGCGCGAGGGGCGGGTGGCCGCCTACGTCTACGACCCGGGCCTGCCGCAGGCGCGGGAGGCCGGGCACCGCGCCTACCTGGAGATGCTGGAGGTCAACGGGCTGGACCCGACCGCCTTCCCCAGCACGGTCGCGCTGGAGCGGCAGGTGGTCTCCACCGTTGCCGGGGTGCTGGGCGGCGGACCCGGGACGCCGGGGATCTTCACCAGCGGCGGCACCGAGTCGATCATGCTCGCGGTCAAGGCCGCCCGGGACCGCTCCCCGGTGGAGCGCGGCGCGCTGGTCCTTCCGGCGACCGCGCACCCGGCGTTCCGCAAGGCCGCCCACTACCTGGGGCTGCGGGTGGTGGAGGTGCCGGTCGACCCCGAGTCGCTGCGCGCGGACGCGGCGGCCGTGGAGCGGGCGATCGGCCCGGACACGGTCCTGGTGGTGGCCTCGGCGCCGTCCTACCCGCACGGGGTGGCCGACCCGGTTCCCGCGATCGCCGCCGCGGCCGCCGCGCGGGGCGTGCCCTGCCACGTGGACGCCTGTGTGGGCGGGTGGGTGCTGCCGTGGCTGGAGGGCTCCCCCGACTTCGACCTGTCGGTGCCGGGGGTGACGTCCCTGTCGGTGGACCTGCACAAGTACGGCTACGCGCCCAAGGGCGCCTCGGTGGTGCTGTTCGCCGAGGAGGAGTCGCGCCGGGCCGCCTACTTCGCGTCGGCGGGCTGGCCCGGGTACCCGGTGATCAACTCGACCGTGCAGAGCAGCAAGGGCGCCGGGCCGCTGGCCGGGGCGTGGGCGACGCTGATGGCGGTGGGCGCCGACGGCTACCGCACGCTGGCCCGGGACGCGATGGCCGCCGCGGACCGCTTGGTGGCGGGGGTGGCGCGGATCGGGGGGCTGCGGGTGCTGGGCCGTCCGGACGCGCCGCTGGTGGCGCTGGCCGGGGAGGACGGCGTGGACGTGTTCGCGCTGGCCGACGCGGTGGCCGAGCACGGCTGGTTCCTCCAGTCGCAGCTCTCCCACGCGGGGATGCCCGCCAACCTGCACCTGACGCTGACCGGGGTGTCGCTGGCGGGGGTGGACGACCTGCTGGCCGCCCTGGCCGAGGCGGTGCCGAAGGCGCGCGGGCGCGTGGCGGTCCCCGAGGGGCTGGCGGAGGCCGTGGCCGCGATGGACCTGTCGGAGCTGGACGACGCGGCCTTCACCGAACTGCTGTCGGCGGTGGGTGTGGACCTGTCCGGTGTGGGCGGCGGTTCGATGGCGGTGGTCAACACGGTGCTGGACGCCCTGGACCCGGCCACCCGCGAGGCGCTGCTGGTGCGGTTCCTGTCGGCGCTGTACTCGCCGCACGCGGGTCCGTCCCCGGAGTGAGCGCGGGGCCGGTGGCCGCCCGCGACGGGCCGCCACCGGCCCCGCGCCGTGCCCGGGTCAGACTGCGGCGCGGGCGGCCTCGCGCTCGGCGCGGTGGCGGCGCGCCTCGTCGGGGTCCAGCAGCGGTGCGGCGTTGAGCAGGCTGCGCGTGTAGTCGCTGCGCGGGTTCTCGTACACGCTGTCGCTGTCGCCCAGCTCCACGATCTCGCCCTGCTTCATCACCGCGACGCGGTCCGAGATCTGGCGCACCACCGCCAGGTCGTGGGCGACGAAGATGTAGGTGAGGCCGAAGTCGTCCTGGAGTTCGGACAGGAGCTTGAGCACCTGGTCCTGGGTGGACACGTCCAGCGCGGACACCGGTTCGTCGCAGACGATGAGCTTGGGCTTGAGGATGAGCGCCCGCGCGATGGCGATCCGCTGGCGCTGGCCGCCGGAGAAGGCGTGCGGGAACCGGTTGTAGTGGGCGGCCTCCAGCCCGACGCGCTCCAGCAGTTCCTGGACGCGCAGGCGCACCTTCTTGGTGTCCTTCTCGCCCTGCACGCGCAGCGCGGTGCCGATCGCGTCGCCGACGGTCACGCGCGGGTTGAGTGAGGAGTAGGGGCTCTGGAACACCATCTGCACGTCCTTGCGCAGCGGGCGCAGCCGCCGTTCGGACATGTGGGTGATGTCGCGGCCCTGGAACTCGATCCGGCCCCGGGTGGGCTCCAGCAGGCGCATCACCATCCGCGACAGGGTGGACTTGCCCGATCCGGACTCGCCCACCACGCCGAGGGTCTCGCCCCGGTGCAGGTCGAAGGAGACGCCCTTGACCGCCCAGAAGTCCGTGGCGCGTCCCCACGGTCCGCCGCGCACCTTGAAGCACATGGCGGCGTCCTGGACGCGCAGCAGCGGGGCCTCGCCGTCCGCGCCCGTGGAGGCGGCGGGGAACGCGGGGGTGAAGGGCTCGAAGCCGCTCTGCTCCGCGGCCGCGGCGCCCTCCGCGCGCTGGGCGCCGCGCTCGCGTTCGGCGCGCTCGGCCCGGTCGGCGGCGCGGCGCTGGGCTCGGGAGACCTCCACCCTGGGCACGGCGGCGAGCAGCGCCCGGGTGTAGGGGTGCTCTGGCGCGGACAGGACGGTGCGCACGTCGCCGCGCTCCACGGCCTCGCCGTGGCGCATCACCACCACCTCGTCCACCGAGCCGGCGACCACGGCCAGGTCGTGGGAGACCAGGATGAGGCCCATCCCCAGGTCGCGGCGGAGTTCGTCGAGCAGGTCGAGCACCTGGGCCTGCACGGTGACGTCGAGGGCGGTGGTGGGCTCGTCGGCCAGCAGCACCTTGGGGTCGCACATGAGCCCCATGGCGATCACCACGCGCTGGCGCATCCCGCCGGAGAACTCGTGCGGGTAGGAGTTGATCCGCTTGCCCGGCTCGGGGATGCCCACCCGGTCCAGTGAGGCGACGGCGCGCTTGCGGGCGTCGGCCCTGGACGCCCTGGGGTGGTGGACGCGGTAGGCCTCCACCAGTTGGTCGCCGATGGTGTACTGCGGGTGCAGCGACTGCATCGGGTCCTGGAAGACCATGGCGATGTCGTTGCCGCGCATGCGGCGCAGCTCCCGGTCGGTGGCCGCGACCACGTCCTTGCCGGTCACCTCGATGGAGCCGGTGATCGACGCCTTGGTGCCGCGGTGCAGCCCCATCAGGGCGAGCGAAGTGACGCTCTTGCCCGAACCGGACTCGCCGACGATGCCCAGGGCGCCGCCGGCGGGCACCTCGAAGGACAACCCGTTCACCGCGCGGACGTCGCCGTCCAGGGTCGGGAACGTCACCCGCAGGTCGTCCACGCGGACGACGGGCTCGGTGGAGGCCATGTCACATTCCTTCGTTCGAAACCGGTCTGGTCGGCGCGGCGGTCTCACGCGGCGATCCGCACCCGGGGGTCGACGATCGGGTAGAGCAGGTCGACGACGAGGTTGCACAGGACGATGAAGAAGGCGCCCAGAAGGGTGACGCCGAGGATCACCGGGAGGTCCTTGGCGACGATGGCGTCGATCGCGTATTTGCCGACACCGTTGAGCGAGAACGCCGTCTCTGTGAGGATGGCTCCGCCCAGGACCAGGCCGATGTCCAGACCGAAGATGGTGACGATGGGCGTGAGGGTGGGGCGCAGGGCATGCTTGAAGATGACCTTGCGCTCGCTGAGGCCCTTGGCTCGGGCGGTGCGGATGTAGTCCTCACCCAGGGTCTCCAGCATGCCCGCCCGGGTCTGCCGGGCGTACTGCGCGGCGTGCAGGAAGGCGAGGGTGACCCAGGGCAGGATCATCACCTGGAACCAGCCCGCCGGGTCCTCGGTGAGGGGCACATAGCGCGGGATCGGGAAGAGGTCCCAGGTGTGCACCAGGAAGGCCAGGGAGAGCAGGCCGGTGAAGTAGATGGGCAGGGAGACGCCGACCAGGGCCAGGGACATGGCGATCCGGTCGAAGACGCTGCCCTTTCTGACCGCCGAGAGCACGCCGACCGCGACCCCGCCGATCAGCCAGATGACGGCCGCGCCGAAGCCGAGGGAGACCGTGACGGGCAGGCGGTTGAGGAGCTGTTCGAGGACCGGGGTGTTGGTGGTGAACGAGTAGCCCAGGCACGGCGCGGCGCACTCCACCGTCTCCCGGCCGAACGTGTACTCGGTGCCCAGCAGGAGCGTTCTGAGGAAGTCGAGGAACTGGACGGCGATCGGCTGGTCCAGGCCGAGGCGGTCGACCGTGGCCGCGATGGCCTCCGGAGTGGGCGCCTTGCCCACGTACATGGCGGCCATGCCCTCCGGGGTGACCCCGGCCCACCTGGGCAAGACGTAGAAGATCCAGAAGGTCACCATCGTGACGATGGCGAGCAGCAGCACGCCCGCGCCGAGGCGGCGGAGAATGTAGTTCAGCATCGCGGTCGGCGGCGGGGCGACCCTCGGAGCCGGGGGCGCCCCGCCGCTTTCACCTGCCTTCTCGTACTAGTTCAGGCCGGTCGGGTACTAGCCGCGGTCCACGCCCAGGGCCATGTAGTCGTACATGGCGTAGCCCGGCTGGAAGTAGACGTTGGTCAGCTCGGCGGAGCGGTAGAACATCGCGCGGTCGAAGACCACCGGCAGGATGGCGGCCTGTTCGAGGACCATGCGCTCGATGTCGCCGTAGATGGCGGCGCGCTCCTCCGGGTCCTCGGTCTCCAGCGCCCGGTCCCACAGGGCGTTGATCTCGGGGTCGTCGAGTTCGGCGGTGTTGTAGTTGCCGGTCTCGGTGATGGCGCGGCCGTCGGTGATGGCCTGACCGAAGCCGTAGCCGGTGGGCCAGTCCGGAATCCACCCGGAGACGCTCATGCCGATGTTGTTGTCCCGGACGAAGTCCTGGGAGCCGGCGTACTGGGCGAAGAAGTCGCCGGCCGGGTAGGTCTCGATGTCGGCCTCGATACCCACACGGGAGAGGGCCTCCTGGAGAGCCTCCGCGGTCTGGATGTCGTTGTCGCGGCCCTCGCGCGCGGCGATGGTGGTCTCGAAGCCCTCGGGCATGCCGCACTCTTCGAGCTTGCCCTGGGCGGCTTCGAGGTCACCGGTGTTGTCCTCGGAGGGGTACAGGTCCAACTCCGGGTCGGAGCCGGGGATGGCCGGCGGGAGGAAGTTGGTGGCGATGTCGCCGCCCAGCGTTCCGCCCCAGGCGCGGTGCATGCTGTCGCGGTTGGCCGCGTACATGATCGCCTGGCGGCAGGCCACGTCCTCGATGACCGGGGTGTGGATGTTCACGTAGCGCAGCGCACCGGAGAACAGGTTGTCCATGTTGGGCCGTGCGGACTCGTCGTTGGCCAGGCGGCTGTGCATGGCCGGTCCCACGCCGGTGCCGCCGAGGTCGACGTCGAGTTCGCCGCTGAGGAGGCGCTCGTCGATCTCCTCCTGGTTGACGTTGAGCTCGACCTCGACGCTGTCGGGCAGGGCGCGGCGGATCGGGTCGGTGTCGGCGTCCCAGTTCTCGTTGCGCACGAGGTCGAGCCCGACACCGGCCTCGTAGTCACCGTCGAACTTGTAGGGGCCCGAGGAGACGGGGTGCTGCTCGTAGAGCTCACCGCGGTCGGCGTCGACCGGTACCGGGGCGGTCTGCGGCGTGATGAGGATGTTGGGGAACTCCGAGAAGCTCTCCTTGAGGTGGAAGACCAGGGTGTGGTCGTCCGGGGTCTCGATCGCGTCGAACTCGCCGAGCGGGTCGGAGGACTCGTAGACGTTGAACTCGGGGTCGGCGTCGAGCTTTTGCGCGAAGTAGCTCGGGCCCTTGGCCAGGGCTCCGCCGTTGAAGTCACCGCGGATGATGCCGTACTTGACGTCCTGGGCGGTGATCTCGGAGCCGTCCTCGAAGAGCAGGCCCTGCTTGATCTTGATGGTCCACTCGGTGAAGTCCTCGTTGGACTCGGGCAGGGCCTCAGCCACGTCGGGGACCAGGTCGGTGGCGTTCTCGCCCGGCTCGGGGTTGTAGGCGAGCAGGGTGCGCGCGTAGTAGCGCGAGAAGTTCCAGTTGTACCCGTAGTAGGTGTTACCGGGGTCGGGGGAGTCGATGTCGGACGACATCGCGTAGCGCAGGGTGCCGCCGGTGGCGTCGGAGGGGTTGACGATCTCCGACTCGGCGGCGTTGAAACCCGCGCCGGCGTTCTGGCCGCCGTCGGAGCCGCTTTCGCCGCCGCAGGCGGACAGGAAGATGGATGCCGCCGCGCCGAGCGCGACGAAGCCGAGGGTGCGTTTCCTCAAGGAACTGCCTTTCTACTGAACCGATCGGGGAATTGGGGTGACCACTGGGTGATCCCATGTCTACGCAAACCGGATAGCCGGTCCGCACGGGGACCGGGGTCAGTCGGAGGTCTTGGGGTCGAAAGCGTCGCGGAGGCCGTCACCGAACAGGTTGAACGCCAGCACGGTGATGAAGATGGCCAGGCCGGGGAAGACGATGAAGTAGGGGCCGTTCTGGTAGAAGTCCACGGCCTCGGAGAGCATCTTGCCCCAACTGGGGGTGGGCGGGTTGATGCCCACACCCAGGAAGCTGAGGGCCGCCTCGAACAGGATGTTCGTGGGGATCAGCAGGGTCGAGTAGACGATGATGGGCGTCACCAGGTTCGGCAGGATCTCCTTGAGGAGGATGTGCCGGTTGCCGGCGCCCAGGCTGCGTGCCGCCTCCACGAACTCGCGTTCGCGCAGGGAGAGCGTCTGTCCTCGGACGATGCGGGCGATGTAGGGCCAGTTGAAGAAGCCGATGATGAAGACGATGACGCCGACACGCAGCCCGTTGCCGGTCAGCCCGAAGACGCCTTCGGGGATGACGCCGACGAGGGCGATGGCGAAGAGCATCAACGGGAAGGCCAGGAAGATGTCCATGGCCCGACTGATGACGGTGTCGACCCAGCCGCCCTTGTACCCGGCGATGATGCCCAGGACGGTGCCGATCACGACGCACAGCAGCGTGGACAGGAAGGCCACGAGCAGGGAGATCTGCGCCCCGTAGAGCAGGCGACTGAACAGGTCCCGCCCGGTGGTGGGCTCCAGGCCGAGCAGGTGGTCGGCGCTGATGCCACCCCACGGGTCGGTGACCGCGAACCCGGTGTCCGGGTCGTAGGGGTTCTCCGGGTCCTTGAAGGGAAGCCGGGTGGCGGGGTCGATGAGGTCCTGGTGGAACTGGGTGGGCGGGTAGCCGAACCACTTGACCAGCAGCGGGGCGAGGATCGCGGCGAGGATGAGCAGGACCACGACCACGCCCGAGACCATCGCGACCCTGTCGCTCCTCAGCCGCTGCCACGCGATCTGACGCAGGGACCGGTTGTCCCCTCCCCCGTGGGCGGCCTTCGAGCCGGGCTCCGCGGCGGCGTCCCGGTCGGCGGCGGAATCCGCCGACTCGGGGGCTTGCGAGGGCGCGCTCATCGGGACACCACTCTCCACTCATCGCTTCTGGCCGAGGGAGGACTGATCCCGCGCATGAGGACGGGGACACGCCTCAGGGGTTCCCCTCGGGGTCCTCATGGTGGGGCCGGTCGGGTCTCGACACTGGCTGGCAAGGGCGGAACCTGGCACGCGGGAGAAGGTACGTCCCCGTACCGGTCACATCCGACCGCGTGCACCTTACCCCCACATCCGCGTGGGGTGAGACACACGCGACGTCTTGTCGCCCGGTTCGCTACATGACGACTAACCTACTCGCAGGTAAGGGCAGTATCGTCCAGCTTTAACCTCTTTGACTAGATCGTAACAAACAGGAAAAGTAATCCCATTTATTGACACAAGCTGCGGTACCGCCCCAGACCCTCCCCAAGCAGGCCTTCACCCGGTACACGGTCGGCCTCCGGCCACCCAGCCGCCGCCCTCCGTCCGGCGGCAGGCGGGCGGGGTTCCGTGACGGAGGACACAGCGCACACGGCGACGCGGCGCCGGCCGAAAGCCGTGCGCCGCGTCCATGGATCCGTCCCTCCGGGCCGTCCCGGAAGGGCCCCGCTCAGTCGATACCGCGCTTGCGCAGCAGTTCCTCGATGTCGCCGAAGTCGGAGAGGTCGTCGGCCGCGGACCCCCGCTCGCCCTTCGGCTCGGCCGGCCCCACCCGGCCCGCGGCGGCCGAACCGCCGCCCTCGGAGCCCTCGACCTCCTTGGAGCCGCCGCGCCCGGTGCCCGTGCCCCGCGCACGCATGACGCCCGAGACGACGTAGAGCACCACCGCCAGCCCGGTGAGGACCACTCCCGCCCACACCAGGGGGCTGAACAGCAGCCCGGTGAGCACGCCCGCCACGCCCCGGACGAACTCCCAGACCACGCCCATCAGCCCCAGCAATGCGACGGCCAGGGGAACCAGGGACCACGCCAGGCCCCGCAGGCCCGAGGCCGCGCCGCGTCGGCGCCACAGCACGAAGGAGACGATCAGTCCGACCGCCGAGAGCACGGCGCCCACGGCCAGGTCGGAGACGGGCAGGTTCTCAGGCAGCTCCAACATGACACCAGTCTCGCACCGAAAGGCGCCGCGCACATCGGGTGGAGTCCCTAGGGAGTCCCACCGATCCGGCGTGCTCAGCGGTCGGCGACCAGCGACTCCAGCCACTCCAGGTCCACGCCCACCAGGGAGTCGCGCACGAGCACGCCCTCACGCGGGGGGATCTGCGCGTGGATCGGCACGGCGACCGTCACGCACCCGGCGGCGGCCGCCGAGGCAGAGCCGATCACCGAGTCCTCGAAGGCCACGCACCGCCGGGGGTCGACACCCAGCCGCCGGGCCGCCGTGAGGTAGGGGTCGGGCGCGGGCTTGTTCGCGGCGACCTCGTCCCCGGCCACGGAGTCGTCGAAGTTCTCCAGGCCGATCCCGCCGATCGCCATCCGCACCAGGCTGCGCTCGGTGGAGGTCACCAGCGACACCGGCACCCCGGCGCCGGTGAGCAGCCCCACCAGCTCCTTGGCGCCGGGCCGCAGCCGGGCCCGGCCCTCCTCCAGCTTGCGCCGGAACTTGGCGTAGAGGCGGTCGGCGATCTGGCGCGGCGTCAGGTGCGTCGTCCCGGTCAGCTCCATGATGTAGCGGCCCACCGGCTCGGCGGCGTTGCCGAGGTTGACCTCATGGTCGTGGTCGGTCCACCGCCCGCCCAGCTCGGCGGTGAGCTCGCTCTCGGACTCGTTCCACAGGTCCTCACTCTCGATGAGGGTCCCGTCCATGTCCAGCAGCACCGCCTGGAGGCGCCGCTGCCCGGCCGCCGTCCTCCCGGGCGCTTCCACCGTGTTCGTGTCAGTCATGAATCCCGGCGGCGCCGTCCGCGCCCTGGCGTCGGACACGCCGCGCACTCCCCTCGCCTGTCTCGTCGGACTCCCCGTCCCCGGTCGCACCGGGGCCTGACATCGTCGCGGACCAGGCGTCCCACGTGTGTGAAGGGCACCTGTCCGCGCACGGTACACCCGGCGAACTTCACGAGACCGGCCGTTCACACGTTGAAGTAGGTGGCCTCCGGGTGGTGGATGACGATGGCGTCGGTGGCCTGCTCGGGCACGAGCTGGAACTCCTCCGACAGCGTCACCCCCACCCGCTCGGGCTCCAGCAGCCGCATGATCTTGGCCCGGTCCTCCAGGTCCGGGCAGGCACCGTAGCCCAGGGAGAACCGCGCGCCCCGGTAGCCGAGCTTGAAGAACGCGTCCAGCTCGGCCGGGTCCTCGCCCGCGAAGCCCAGTTCGGCGCGCACGCGGGTGTGCCAGTACTCGGCCAGGGCCTCGGTCAACTGCACCGACAGGCCGTGCAGCTCCAGGTAGTCGCGGTAGGCGTTCCGCTCGAACAGTTCGGCGGTGGCGCGGCTGATCGCCGAGCCCACGGTCACCACCTGGAAGGACACCACGTCCAGCTCGCCGGACTCCTTGGGCCGGAAGAAGTCGGACAGGCACAGGTGGCGGTCCCGGCGCTGGCGCGGGAACGTGAACCGGGTGCGCTCGGCCACGCCGTCATCGTCCAGCACCACGAGGTCGTCGCCCTCGCTGTAGCAGGGGAAGTGGCCGTGCACCACCGCCGCCTCCAGCAGGCCGTCGGTCTGGATGCGGTCCAGCCAGCGGCGCAGTCGCGGGCGGCCCTCGGTCTCCACCAGCTCCTCGTAGGTGGGGCCGTTGCCGCCGCGGGCGGCCTTGAGCCCCCACTGGCCCATGAACGTGGCGCGCTCGTCGAGGAAGGCGGCGTAGTCGGCCAGGGGGATGCCCTTGCTGATCCGGTCGCCCCAGAACGGCGGGACCGGCACCCGGTTGTCGGTGGCCACGTCGCTGCGCGCGGGCATGTCCTCGGGTTCGGTGACCTTCAGGCCAGGGCCGGTACGGACCCGGCGCTTGCGCAGCGCGGGCAGTTCGGCGCCCTCATCGCCGCGTTTGACCGCCATGAAGGTGTCCATCAGGCGCAGGCCCTCGAAGGCGTCCTTGGCGTAGCGCACCTCGCCCTCGAACATCTCCGCCAGGTCCTGCTCCACGTAGGAGCGGGTGAGCGCGGCGCCGCCGAGCAGCACCGGGAAGCGCTCGGAGAGCCCTCGGGAGTTCATCTCCTGGAGGTTCTCCTTCATGATGACCGTGGACTTGACCAGCAGGCCGGACATGCCGATGATGTCGGCGCGCTCGCGCTCGGCCGCCTCCAGGATGGCCGAGACGGGCTGCTTGATACCGATGTTGACGACGTCGTAGCCGTTGTTGGACAGGATGATGTCGACGAGGTTCTTGCCGATGTCGTGGACGTCGCCCTTGACGGTGGCCAGGACGATGCGCCCCTTGCCGTCGTCGTCGGTCTTCTCCATGTGCGGTTCGAGGTAGGCGACCGCGCCCTTCATGACCTCGGCGGACTTGAGTACGAACGGAAGCTGCATCTGGCCGGAGCCGAACAGCTCACCGACGACCTTCATACCGGAGAGCAGGGTGTCGTTGACGATGGCCAGGGCGGACTTCTGCGCGAGGGCCGCGTCCAGGTCGACCTCGATACCGTTCATCTCGCCGTCGATGATGCGCCGCTCCAGGCGCTCCCACAGGGGCAGGGCGGCCAGTTCCTCGGCGCGGGAGGCCTTCATGGACTTGGCGTCCACGCCCTGGAACATGTCGATGAACACGGACAGGGGGTCGTAGTCGTCCGCGCGCCGGTCGTAGACCAGGTCCAGGGCGACCTTGCGCTGCTCCTCGGGGATCTGGTTGATCGGCACGATCTTGGAGGCGTGCACGATCGCCGAGTCCAGGCCCGCCTCGACCGCCTCGTGCAGGAACACCGAGTTCAGCACGATGCGGGCGGCGGGGTTGACACCGAAGGACAGGTTGGACAGGCCCAGGGTGGTCTGCACCTCCGGGTAGCGGCGCTTGAGCTCGCGGATCGCGTCCAGGGTCTCGATGCCGTCACGGCGCGTCTCCTCCTGCCCCGTGGTGATGGGGAAGGTGAGGCAGTCGATGATGATGTCGCCGGTGGCCAGGCCCCACTGGCCGGTGATCTCCTCGATCAGGCGGGTGGCCACGCGCACCTTCCACTCGGCGGTGCGGGCCTGGCCCTCCTCGTCGATGCACAGCCCGACGACGGCCGCGCCGTGCTCGGCGACCAGCTTCATGATGCGGGTGAAGCGGGAGTCGGGGCCGTCGCCGTCCTCGTAGTTGACCGAGTTGATGACGGCGCGCCCGCCGAGCGCCTCCAGTCCGGCCTCCAGCACGGGGGGCTCGGTGGAGTCGAGCATGACCGGCAGCGTGGAGGCGGTGGCGAAGCGGGAGGCCAGTTCACGCATGTCGCGGACGCCGTCGCGGCCCACGTAGTCGACGTTGAGGTCGAGCAGGTGGGCGCCGTCGGCGATCTGGTCGCGCGCCATCTCCACGCAGTCGTCCCAGCGCTCCTCCAGCATCGCCGTGCGGAACTTCTTGGAGCCGTTGGCGTTGGTGCGCTCGCCGATGGCCAGGTAGCTGGCGTCCTGGCGGAAGGGCACGCTCTGGTAGAGCGAGGAGGCGGCCCGCTCGACCATCGGCTTGCGCTGCTTGACGGCACGCCCGCGCACCCGCTCGACCACCTGGCGCAGGTGCTCGGGGGTGGTGCCGCAGCAGCCGCCGACCAGGGCCAGGCCGAACTCGGAGGTGAAGGTGTCGTGGGCGTCGGCCAGTTCCTCGGGCGAGAGGTTGTACACCGCGCCGTCGGGGCCCAGTTCGGGCAGACCGGCGTTGGGCATGCAGGAGATGGGGATGGGTGAGTGGTGCGACAGGTAGCGCAGGTGCTCGCTCATCTCGGCCGGGCCGGTGGAGCAGTTGAGGCCGATGACGTCGATGCCCAGCGGGGCCAGGGAGGTCAGCGCGGCGCCGATCTCCGAACCCAGGAGCATGGTGCCATTGGTCTCGATGCTCACCTGGGCGATGATCGGCACGTCGCGCCCGGCCGCCTCACGGGCGCTGCGGGCGGCGGTCACGGCGGCCTTGACCTGGAGCAGGTCCTGGCTGGTCTCGATGAGGATCGCGTCGGCGCCGCCGGCGATGAGGCCGCGGTGGCACTGTTCGTAGTAGTCGCGCAACAGGCGGTAGGGGGCGTGTCCCAGCGTGGGCAGCTTGGTGCCGGGGCCGACCGACCCCAGGACGTAGCGGGGCCGCTCATCGGTGGAGTAGGCGTCGGCGGCCTCGCGGGCCACGCGCGCGCCCGCCTCGGCGATCTCGTAGGTGCGCTCCTCGATGCCGTACTCGGCCAGGCCGGCGTAGTTGGCGGAGAAGGTGTTGGTCTCGACGCAGTCCGAGCCCACTTCGAGGAAGGCGGCGTGGGTGTCGCGGACGATGTCGGGGCGCGTGATGTTGAGGATGTCGTTGCAGCCCTCGTGGCCCTCGAACTGGTCGAGGTCGAGATCGTGCGCCTGGAGCATGGTGCCCATGGCCCCGTCCGCGACGATCACGCGCTGGGACAGTGCTTCACGGAAGGTCGGGCGAGCGTTCATCAGATCCACATCTACGTATCTCGTGGGGCGGCGCGGCGGCCCGCGCGGCACGACGCCCCCGGGTCGGGTGGGTTCGGGGACGGCCGCGTCCGGCCGCTGACTAGCGAGGTTATCCCATCAGGTGTTCCACCCTGTGAGACGCCGGTCTCACGATAGGCTCCCGCCCCTGGAGGGCGCACCTGAAAAGAGGGTAATCGGACGTTTTTCCGTCCGTTTGCGTTCCGCTGGCGGGGGCGGGCCCGCGCACCGGCGACCCCGTGGCCGGTCCTGTGGCCGACGGCACCCGGCGGATGGCGCTGTGTGGCCCCATCGGTCCGGGAACACGGTTTCCCGAGCGGGGTCCCACCCCATAGGGTGGACGGCGTCGAGTGCAGGAAGGGGCCGCGGATGGTCAAGCTCACCCGGGAGCTGGTCGATCCTGTCATGGTGGCCGCGTTCGAGGGGTGGAACGACGCCGGAGAGGCGGCGACCCTCGCGGTGGAGCACCTGGCGAAGGTGTGGGACGCACGCGAGCTGTGCGCGCTCACCCCCGACGACTACTACGACTTCCAGGTGACGCGGCCGCGCATGTCCGTGGTCAACGGCCTGCCCGGCAAGGTGGAGTGGCCGACCACACGTGTGGCGGTGGCCACCCCGCCCGGTGTCGGACGCGACGTGGTGCTGGTGAGCGGCCCCGAGCCCAACATGCGGTGGCGCTCCTACACCGCCGACCTCATGGCGGTCGCCCGGGAGCTGGGCGTGAAGCGGGCGGTGATGCTGGGCTCGCTGCTGGCCGACGCACCGCACACCCGGCCGATCCCGGTGACGGGGATCGCCTCACCCGTGGAGCTGGGCGCCGGGTACGGCTTGGAGCCCACCACCTACACGGGCCCGACCGGCATCGTGGGCGTGCTGCACGAGGCCCTCGCCGAGGCGGACGTGGACACGGTGTCGCTGTGGGCGGCCATCCCCCACTACGTGGCGCAGCCGCCCTGCCCGAAGGCGGCCCTGGCCCTGCTGGGCTGGGTGGAGGACCTGGTGGAGGCGGCCGTTCCGCTGGGCGAGCTGCCCGAGGACGCGGTGGCCTGGGAGGCCAACGTCAGCGAGCTCACCGCCGAGGACGAGGACATCTCCGCCTACGTGCGCGGCCTGGAGGAGGCCAAGGACACCGCCGAACTCCCGGAGGCGACCGGCGACGCGATCGCCCGCGAGTTCGAGCGCTACCTGCGCCGCCGCGAGGACGGCTGAACCCAGGCCGACGGCTCCCCGCCGCGTCGGCGGCCCCCGCTCCGGGCATGATGGCGCTATGACACCTTCTGCGCCCGGAGCCGGAACCTTCCTCTACGACCAGGACTGCGGGTTCTGCCAGCGCGCGGTGGTCTTCGCGCGCGTGCGGGTGCGCACCCGCACCGCGTTCACCGCCTGGCAGGAGGCCGACCTGGCCACCGTCGGCCTCACCCCGGAGCGGGCCCGCGCCCAGGCGTGGGTGGTCTACCCGGACGGGCGCCGCTTCGCGGGCGGGGACGCGGTGGCCGAGGTGCTCGTCCACGGCCGCGCCATCGCCCGGCCCGTGGGACGGCTGATGCGGCTTCCGCTGCTGCGTGCGGTGAACCGCGCCGCCTACCGGTGGGTGGCCGCCCACCGCTACCGGCTGCCGGGCGGGGCGGCGTCCTGTGCGGTCGACCGGCGGTGAGGGCGCCTCACACCCGCAGTTCGCGCCACTCCCCCGTGGCCCGCACCACCGCCCAGGCCCCCGCGATCCGGGCCAGGCCGCGGCGCACCTCGTCGACCACGGCCGGCGCGAGCGGGACCGGGGAGCCGTCCGGTTCCAGGCGCACGGTGACGCGCAGCCCGTCCAGGACGCGCTGACCGCGCGCGAGCACCTCGGGGTCGGCCCCACCGGTGAGGACGGCCCGGATGGCCTCGCGCAGGGACAGGGCCTCCTCCAGGTCGCCCAGGGTGATGGGCATGGAGCCCTCGGAGGCCAGGTGGTGGCGGCGCAGGAAGCGGGCAAGGTCGGCCCGGTCGGTGAGCCGGGCACCGGTGGAGGCGAAGTCGGTGACGAGCGCGGCGGCGGTACTGAGCCGTGTGGGAGTGGTCATAGCCGCATATCCCACCATCTCCGTGCCCTCCGCGTCCGGGAAACGGCGAAATCCGGCCGCGTGGCACCGGGCCGCGCGGCCGCCGCGTGCGTACACTCGTGCCGCCCCGACACCGCCTTGGGAGGCCCGCCGCCATGACGCTGTCCGCTCCACCCGCCACACCGCTCAGGCGCGCCCTGTTCCGCGCGCCGATCTGGCTCTACCGGCTGGGCCTGGGTCCGCTCCTGGGCAGGAGGTTCGTCCTGATCACCCACAGGGGGCGCTCCAGCGGACAGGCCCGGCAGGCCGTCCTGGAGGTCGTGGGGCGCAACAGCGCCACCGGGGCGGTGCTGGTCGCCGCCGCCTACGGGCCCCGCGCCCAGTGGTACCGCAACATCCTGCACGAACCACGGGTGCTGTTCCAGGTGGGCGGGCGCCGCCTGCGCGGCAGGGCCGAGCCGCTGCCGCCGGGCGACTCGGGGGACGCTCTCGCCCACTACGCCCAGGCCCGCCCAGAGACGGCCCGGGCGCTGACGCGCGCTCTGGGCCGCGAGGTGGACGGCACCCCGGAGTCCTACCGGGGTCTGGGGACGGACCCGGTCGAGGGTGTCCCCGTCGTCCGCCTCGCGCCCGAGCGGGGCGAACCCTAGAGCTCCACGCCCAGGAGGGTGTCCAGCACGGCGCGGGCCAGTGCGGGCGCGCCGGTGTCGGTGCCGCCCTCGGTGAGGGCGGCCTCGGCCCAGGCGTCGATCGCGGCCAGGGCCGCGGGCGAGTCCAGGTCCTCGGCCAGTGCGGCGCGCACCGCGGACATCAGCGGCACGGCGTCGGGCGCCGATCCCAGGGCGGTGGCGGTGCGCCAGCGCTCCACCCGCGCGCGGGCGGCGGGGAGTTCGGCGCCGGTCCACTCCCACGGGGTGCGGTAGTGGTGGGCGAGCATGGCGGTGCGGATCACGGCGGGCTCCACGCCCTCCTCGCGGAGCTTGGAGACGAAGACGAGGTTGCCCCGGGACTTGGACATCTTCTCGCCGTCGAGGCCGACCATGCCCACGTGCACGTAATGGTGGGCGCCCGGGCCGCCGGTCACGCAGCGGATCTCGGCCGCGCCCATCTCGTGGTGGGGGAAGACGAGGTCGCTGCCGCCGCCGTTGAGGTCGAATCCGGGGCCGAGCCGGTCCAGGGCGATGGCGCTGCACTCGATGTGCCATCCGGGGCGCCCGCGGCCCAGGGGGCTGTCCCAGGCGGGTTCGCCGGGGCGCTCGGCGCGCCAGAGCAGCCAGTCGAGGGGGTCCCGCTTGCCCGCGCGGTCGGGGTCGCCGCCGCGCTCGCCGAACAGGGCGAGCATCTCCTCGCGGTCCAGCCCGCCGACCTCGCCGAACTTGGGGGCCTCGGCGGCGGAGAAGTACAGGTCGCCGTCCAGGTCGTAGGCGGCGCCGGTGGCGCGGATGCGCTCGGCCAGCGCGCTGATGAGGTCGACCGACTCCACGACCCCCACGTAGGAGGCTGGCGGGATGACGCGCAGGGCGGCCATGTCGTCGCGGAACACGTCGATCTCGCGGTGGGCGAGGTCGCGCCAGTCGACGCCGGTGGCCTGGGCGCGCTCCAGGAGCGGGTCGTCGATGTCGGTGGTGTTCTGCACGTAGTCCACCTCGTGCCCGGCGTCGCGCCAGACCCGGTTGACCAGGTCGAAGGTCAGGTAGGTGAAGGCGTGGCCGAGGTGGGCGGCGTCGTAGGGGGTGATCCCGCAGACGTACATCCCGGCCCGGGGGCCCGGTGCCGTCTCCCGTATCCGACCGGTGGCGGTGTCGTGGACGCGGAGCGGGCCGCCGGTGCCCGGGAGGGGGACGATGTCAGGCGCAGACCAGGAACGCATACCCGGAAGACTACGCGACACTGGTGCGGTAAGCGCTGCGGGATGGCCTGGTATGTCCTGGTGTGTGCGCAGCGACACACCGGTGGCCGACGTCCTCCGTCGACCTTTCGCCGCAGGTGGGTCGGGGTGCGCGGAAGACGGTAGGGACTCGTTCGAGCCGGCCCTCAGCCGCCCAGGCGTGGCCTGGCCCGGACGATGAGGAAGGCTCCCAGGACGGCGGACACGGCGCAGGCGGCGGCCAGCAGCACGCCGCCCTGCCGCCAGTGCACGAGGGCACCGATCACGGAGACCACGTAGAACAGCCAGTAGGAGCTTCTCTCCAGTTGCCCGCCATATCCGCCCATAGGGCCCGTCCCCCTGACCTGAACGCGGTGTGTACGCGTGTGGACCACGGCGTCCGCGCCGTCTGCACACAGAGACGCCCCGGGCGCGCTGCCGGTTTACCGGTGTGTTCACCCGGTGTCGGGCACCGGAAGCGGAGCGCACCACCGCTCAGGTCGAGGCGGTTCACGGCCGGGCCGCCATCTCCCACTCCAGGAGTTCGAGGTCGGCCTCCACCTCCTCGGCGGCGGTGTCGCGGGGGGCGAACTCGGCCAGGTCCGCGCGCGTGGCGCGGAGTCTGCGGCGGGCGGCGCGCACCCGGCCGCCGTCGTGGTCCCCGAGAGGTGCCGCCCGCAGCTCCCCACGGCCGCTGACCACACCGGTGGGGGTGCGCAGCGACCAGTCCCAGCCCTGCGTCCCGGCGTCGATGCTCCTCGTGGCGTGCACAAGGACACCGACCCGGTCGTGGTGGCCGCTGTGGACGCGCGTCCACCGGCCGACGAGGTCGGCGGGGTCGTGCGGGAGTTCGTGGGCGGGGCGGGAGAATTCCTGGTGGGCGGGGCTGGCGTTCATCCGAGAGTCCTTCCGAGAGGGGGCTGGTGGGTGCCCGGGGCCGTGCGGTGGCACGTCGGCCGGGCCGCCGACCGGTTTCGGGCATCGAGGCCACGGTCCAGTACGCCGCTTATAGCGCGGTTTCGGATCCTTCTACATACCCGGCCGGAGGCCTCGCGTACCTGTGCCGACACGTGATGGCGAGGTGCCCCGGCCGACGCGTCACACGTCGACCAGTCGCCAGGACCGGGAATCAGCGGGGTCGGTGGTGAAGGCGTGTCGGACGGTTCCGGCGTCGGCGGCGACGAGGGTCACCGACCCCGTCGCCCAGACCTTGCCGTCGCCGAGTTCGGCGTGGGCGATCAGGCCCGAGGGATCCCCCGCGCCGTCGGTGCCCACCGAGCGAGGGGTGTCGCGTGCGGCCGCGGCGAGCAGATCCACCCAGTCCCCCCAGATCCCACCCGCGTCCGGGGCCGCGGCCAGGCACGCGGGGTCGGGGCGGGTGCGCGCGAACTCGGGGCGGTGGCGGACCGAGCGCGGAGCGGCCGGGTCGAGCCCGGTGTTGACGATGACGCTCACCCCGGCGGACAGAGGACGGGTGTCCAGGCGGCGCCCGTCCCAACTGTGCAGCACCGCCCGGTGGGCGTCGGCGTCCAGGAGGTGGAAGGGCGCGTACCTGCCGGCGTCGACCTCGGCCAGGGCGTCCCGGCCGTGCTGGGCGAGGGCGTGCAGCGGCAGGTCGCCGCGGCTCGCCGGGTAGGCGCCCTCCCAGGGCATGCGGCCGTCCCACGGCCACCCGTTGAGCAGCGCGGCCGTGCGCGCACGCGCCGTGTCCACGGCCAGCCAGGTGCCGCCTGCGCTCCGGTCACGGCCTCCGACGGCGTCAGGGTGGTCGGGCCAGTGCCGGCCGGGCCCGTCCCAGGGGCGGTCCCGCATCTCGTCCCGGACCGCTGCGATGACCAGCGGCGTGTCCGCGCCGGGGTCGAATCCGACGATGACGGTGCACATGGTGTCCTTCACGTGGTCTCGGAACGGTTGCGCCCTCACCACAACCGTATGCCCGAAAAGGGTATTGCGGACGGGCCGCCGACCGCGAGGTGTGCTTCGTCTCCGCAAGGGGACTGCGGTTCTCACCGGTGCGCGCTCGGAGGCCCGGGGCACGGCGACCCCGCGGACGCGCGAACGCCCCCTTGGTTCGGCACCACGATCCGGGAACAGCTCCTAGTCTTGACAGCGCCGGTGTCCGGCGGTCCGTGTCCCGGGCGGCCGCGGCACCGTCCTCCCCGCCCCGAGACCCCTGCAGGAGAGCCGCGTGCCCGAACATCCCGATCCCCCCGACGGCGGTGCGGGCAGCGGTGCGGCCCGTGCGGCGCTGGCCGCACCCGACCGGGTCGGCCCGGCCGCGCCTCCCGACGAACCCGGGCTGAGCCGGGCGCAGGTCGCCGAGCGGGTGGCCTCGGGACGGACCAACGACGTCCCGGTCCGGGGCGGCCGCAGCGTCGGACAGATCATCCGGGGCAACGTGTTCACGCGCATCAACGCGATGATCGCCGTGCTGTTCACCGTCATCGCCGTCATCGGGCCCGTTCAGGACGGGCTGTTCGCGATGGTGGTCCTGTGCAACACCCTCATCGGCATCGTGCAGGAGGTGCGGGCCAAACGGACCCTGGACCGGTTGGCGATCGTGAACGCGGCACGCCCCCGTGTGGTGCGCGAGGGAGCCGTGGAGCGCGTGGCCGCCCAGGAGATCGTCCTGGACGAGGTGCTGGAGGTGGGCACCGGAGACCAGGTCGTCGTGGACGGCACGGTGACCTTCTCGGGCGCCCTGGAGGTCGACGAGTCACTGCTGACCGGTGAGGCCGACCCCGTGGCCAAGGCGGTCGGTGACACCGTCATGTCGGGCAGCTTCGTGGTGGCGGGCCAGGGGCGGTTCCGGGCGACGAAGGTGGGACGGCACGCCTACGCCGCGCGCCTGGCCGAGGAGGCGAGCCGGTTCTCCCTGGTGCGCTCCGAACTGCGGTCGGGGATCGACCGGATCCTGAAATGGATCACCTACGCGCTCTTCCCCGTCGGGGGCCTGCTGGTCTACAGCCAGTTGTTCCTGGGCGGAGGCGTCGCCCTGGAGGAGGCCTCGGCGGGCGGCCGGGTCTCCGGGCCCCTCGCCGACGCGCTGCGCGGCATGGTGGCGGCTCTGGTGTCGATGATCCCCGAAGGGCTGATCCTGCTCACCAGCATCGCGTTCGCGGTGGGGGTGGTCCGGCTGGGCCGCCACAAGTGCCTGGTCCAGGAGCTGCCCGCGATCGAGGGCCTGGCCCGGGTGGACGTGGTGTGCACCGACAAGACGGGCACCCTGACCGAGTCCGGGATGCGGCTGTCCGCCGTCCGCGAACTGGGCGGCGGGGGCGGCCCGGAGGACTCCCCCGCCCGGGTGCTCGCCGCGCTGGCCGCCGGCGACCCCGACCCCAACCCGAGCATGGCGGCGATCGCCCGGGGCTGCGCCGCGGCCGGACGGCAGGCCCCGGACTGGCCGGTGACGGCGCTGGCCCCCTTCTCCTCGGCCCGCAAGTGGAGCGGCGCGAGCCTGCTGACGCCGGACGGGGAGCAGCACTGGGTGTTGGGCGCCGCCGACGTCCTGGTGCCCGCCGACGACCCCGCCGCGGCCGAGGCCGCCCGGCTGGGCGGCCAGGGGCACCGGGTCCTGCTCCTGGCACGGGCCGCCGAGCGCGTGGACGCCGACGGGCTCCCCGGCGGGCTGCGGCCCGCGGCCCTGGTGGTGCTGGACCAGAGGGTGCGCGAGGACGCCGGACCCACCCTGGACTATTTCGGCGCACAGGGGGTGGACGTCAAGATCGTCTCCGGCGACCACGCGGCGGCCGTGGGTGCGGTGGGGCGTGAGGTGGGGCTGGCCGGATCCGACCACCCGGTGGACGCCCGGAACCTGCCCGAGGACCGCGACGACCTGGCCGAGGCCGTGGAGCGCCGCTCCTCGTTCGGTCGGGTGAGCCCCGAGCGCAAACGCGACATGGTGCGGGGACTGCGCGACCGCGGCCGCACGGTGGCCATGACCGGCGACGGCGTCAACGACGTGCTGGCGCTGAAGGAGGCCGACATCGGCGTGGCGATGGGCTCGGGCAGCCCGGCCTCGCGCTCGGTCGCGCAGTTGGTGCTGCTGGACGACCGGTTCGCGGTGCTGCCGAGGGTGGTGGCCGAGGGCCGCCGCGTGATCGGCAACATCGAACGGGTGGCGGGGCTGTTCCTGACCAAGACCGTGTACACGATGGTGCTGGCCGTGACCGTGGGCCTGCTGGCGGTGGCCTACCCGTTCTTCCCCCGGCACGCCACCCTGATCAACGCGGTGACCTTCGGCATCCCCTCGTTCTTCCTGGCGCTGGCGCCCAACACCGACATCGTCCGCCCCGGGTTCGTACTGCGGACGCTGCGGCTGGCGGCCCCCGCGGGGATGGTGGCGGGTGTGGCGGCCGTGACGACCTACCTGCTGGTGCTGGGCGGGCGGACCGTCCCCGAGCCCGCCGACCGGACCGCCGTGGTGATCACGCTGTGCGCGACCACCCTGTGGGTACTGCTGCTGGTGGCCCGGCCCTACGTGTGGTGGAAGGTCGTGCTGGTGGCGGCCATGGCGGGCCTGCTGGTGCTAGCCCTGGTCACGCCGCTGGGGCAGTGGTTCTTCGACCTGGACGTGAGCGACCCGGCCAAGGTGCTCACCGGCCTGGCGGTGGCCGGGTGCGCGATCGCGGCGATCACCCTCATCCGCGTCGTGGACGACCGGATGACGGCCCGTGAGGCGGGGCCCGAACCGAAGCGGTCGGGCCGCGGGGCCGCATCGTGACCGGGGCGGGGGACGCGTCGACGGGCGGCCTGCCGCGGCCCCCGGCCGCGCCACCGGGTGCTCCGACGGGGTGGGCCCGTGCGGGGCTGGCGCTGCTCCTGGGTCTGCTGTCGGCGCTGGGTCCACTGTCCATCGACACCTATCTGCCGGGCTTCCCCGCCATCGCCGCCGAACTGGAGACGTCGGAGTCCGGTGTGCAGGCGAGCCTGACCACGTGCATGATGGGCCTGGCCGCGGGCCAGGTGGTGGTCGGCCCCCTGAGCGACGCCCTGGGGCGGCGCGGGCCGCTGCTGGTGTGCCTGGCGCTGTTCGTCGCCTCGTCACTGCTGTGCGCCCTGGCGCCGGGGATCGGCGCCCTGGCCCTCACACGCTTCCTCCAGGGCTTCACCGCCTCGGCCGGGGTGGTGCTCTCGCGTGCGGTGGTGCGCGACGTGTTCGGCGGCACGGACATGACGCGGTTCTTCGCGACCCTGACCGCGATCATCGCGGTGACCCCACTGGTGGCGCCGCTGGTGGGCAGCGGGATCCTGGCACTGCCCTTCGGCGGCTGGCGGGTGGTCTTCGTCTTCCTCGCCGCGCTCGGTGCGGTCGTCGCCGCGATCGCCTTCGCCCGTCTGGCGGAGACCCTGCCCGCGCTTCGGCGTGTGCCCGGCAGCCTCGGGGGCGCCCTGCGTTCGATGGGGGCGCTGCTGCTCGACCGGACCTTTCTCGTCTACGCGCTGGTCCTGGGGCTGCTGCACGGCGGAAGCTTCGCCTACGTGGCGGGGACGCCGTTCGTCTATCAGGAGCTGTACGGGCTGTCCGCCCAGGGGTTCGGGGTGCTCTTCGCCTCGGGCGGCCTGGCCATGGTCGCGGGCAGCGCGTCCGTGGGCCGGCTCGGCGAGCGGTTCACGGAGCGCTCCCTGCTGTGGGCCGCCTCCTCCACCGCGACGGCGGCGGCGGGGGCGATCCTGGCCGCCGCGCTCGTGCACGCTCCGCTGGCCGCCCTGGCACTGTCCTCGGTCGTGTACATGGCCTCGATGGGGGCGCTGCTGGCGTCGGGCTCGGCTCTGGCGATGCGCGGCCAGGAGGGGCGGGCGGGATCGGCCAGCGCTCTGATCGGCGCCTTCCCGATGCTCGTCGGCGCCCTGGCCGCGCCGCTGGTGGGTCTGGGCGGTCAGAGCGCGGTGCCCATGGGGGCGGTGCTGTTCGGCTCGGCCGCCCTGGGCCTGCTGGTGCTGGCGGCGGGGCGGCGCCCGAACCGCTGAGCCCCGCGCCCGGTCACGGCCCGGTGCGGACCCGTCCGGTTCCCGTGGGAGCGGGCGGCACCGTGCCGTCAGCGCCCGTCGTCGTCCACCGGCTCGAAGTGGCCCTGGATGACGCGGCCTCGGGACGGACCGGCGCTGTCGGCGCCTCCCCCGGAGCCGCCGCCGGGGCGGGGGCCGAACGGGCCGCCCTGGCCGGGAACGCCGCCCTCCGGAGGTGTGAACCGACGGTCCATGCGCTCCTGCATACGGCTCATGCGGCGCCGGGTCCAGCCGCTGAAGGCCCACCGCAGGGCGGGCCGGGTGAAGGGCAGGACCATCAGCACGCCCAGGAGGGCGGTGAGGAAGCCGGGCACGACGAGCAGGAGCCCGCCGACCATGACCATGAGCGGGTCGAGCAGGCCGCCGCGCGGCGGCTCACCGGAGCGCATGGCCTCGTCCGCGTCGCGGAACGCCTTCGTGCCCGCACGGCGCAGCACACCGCCGCCGAGCACGGTGAGGGAGACCAGCGCGGCGATCGTCCACGGCACCCCGATCCACCCGCCGACCACGATCATCAGCCACACTTCCACGAACGGAAGCGCCATGAGCGCCAGCAGAACCAGCAGCGCCATCGGACACCATCCCATCTCGGCACTCGTCCCTGTCAGGGTCAACGCGCGCCCGCGGCCCGTGGTTCCCGCGGCGGCCGAGGCACCGGCCCCTGGCTCGTCCGCTACCGGCTGCGGGCGCGGCGGCCGACGACCGCGGCGGCGACGGCGGCCGCGAGGCCCACCGCGCTCAGCAGGGCCTCGGGGAGTGCACCCAGCCGGGTGGCGGGCGTGGACCCCTCGACGGTGGTGATCTCGGCCACGTGCAGGTCGGCCTCGGCCTCGGGCGAGGTGTAGACGGCGCTGCCGTCGGACTCCACCACCGCGCTGATGCCGCTGGTGGAGACGACGACGGCGGTCCGGCCGTGTTCGACGGCGCGCAACCGGGTGATGGCCAACTGCTGCTCGGACTGGCCGGTGAAGTTGTAGTTGGCGTTGTTGGTGGGGACCACGATGACCTGTCCGCCGGCGGCGACGGACTCGCGCACCGGCCGGTCGAAGGCCACGTCGAAGCAGATGGCCACGGCCAGGGTGGTCCCGCCCACCTCCAGCGCACCGGGTTCGGTGCCCGGGACCGCGTCGGAGCCCACCTGTTCGAGCCGGGCCACGAACCGGGTGAAGAAGTCGCGGTAGGGGATGTACTCGCCGAAGGGCACGAGGAAGCGCTTGTCGTAGGCCTGCCCCGGACCGGTCCGGGGGTCCCACACCACGCTCTGGATGTAGCGGGTGCCGTCGTCGTTGAACCGGCTCAGGCCCCACAGCAGGGGTGCGCCGATGTCGCGCGCGGCCCCGGAGATGAGGCGTTCGGCCTCGGGGTCGCGGAAGGGGTCGATGTCGCTGGCGTTCTCCGGCAGCAGAACCACGTCCGGCTGGGGGTAGGTGCCCGCGCGGACGGCGTCGGCGAGCTCGTGGACGCCGTCGACGTGGTTGCGCAGCACCTGGGCGCGCTCACCGGTGACGCTCACCTGGCCGACGCCGGGCACGTTGCCCTGCACCATGGCGACCGTGACGGTCCCGGACTCGGCGGGGCGGCCGACCGCCGGGGCCAGGGTGCCGCCCGCGACGACCGCCGCGGCGGCGGCGAGCGCGGCCCCGGCCAGGGCGGGGGAGCGGCCCCGGCCCGGCCCCGCTGCGCGCGGGGCGGGCACCGCGCGCAGCACGCTCCACAGCGCCAGGCCGCCGGTGAGGGCGACCGCGAAGGTCACCAGGGGGGAGGAGCCCAGGGCGGCGTAGCCGGCGAAGGGGGTGTCGGGCTGGGCGAAGGCGAGTTTGCCCCAGGGGAAGCCGCCCAGCGGCCAGCGGGCGCGCAGGGCCTCCTGGGCCACCCACAGGGCGGCGGTCGTGGCGGGCCACAGGGGCATCCGCAGGGCCAGGGACAGCCCCATGGCCATGGGGACGAAGTACACGCACTCGGCGGCGGCGATGAGCAGCCACACGTCGATGCCGAAGATGTCCTGCCAGCTCACCAGCGGCACCATGAGCACGGCCGCGGCCAGGCCGCCCAGCCAGGCGGCACGGCGCAGCCGGGTTCCGGCGACGGCGAAGGCGAGCAGGGCGGCGCTCAGCGGCCCCAGCCACCACCATCCGTAGGGCGGCAGGGCGAAGAGCTGGGCCAGGCCGGAGGCCACGGCGGCCAGGAAGCGCCAGAGCAGGTCGTATCCGCCCCAGCGGTGGCCGAGGGCGACCGCGGAGGGCCACCGGTTCGGGGGCGCCTGCGAGCGCCCGGGTGCGGGTCCGTCGGTGTCCGGGGCGCGTTCGGTGTGCTCGGCGACCACGTGGGCTGCTCGCTTTCGGCTGCGGGGAGGTGCGTGCTCGCGGCCCAGGATATGGGGGGACGCGGAAAAGGCCCGAGCCACCCTTCGGACCGGCTCCGTCCCGTCGGCGGCGAGCTCGGAAAACCGTTGTCTACTGGATGTTCGGGCCTTTTCCGGGTCCAACCCCCCGCCCGGCCGCGTCGAACCGCCCTTCACCCGATCCCGGCTGCACCTGGCGCGTGATGCAGCGTCCGATCGGACGAGTGGGGGACGTGCGACCGGTCCGTCCAGTGCTGGACTGGTCGTTAGGTTACCCAGACTCCCCGACCCGGTGGCTCAACCCGGTCAGCCGTGTCGTGGGACCGGCGGGCCGAGCACGCGCGCGGGGAGGGGGTGACCGTCGGACAGGCTAACGCACATGGGGTCGCCCGTGCCAGTTGACCGGAAGGGTCCGGTGCGGCGTTCACACCTGATCGATTTTCTGTCAGCTCTGGACATTTCAGTCAGATTCGTGTGTCATGTGATCAACAAAGATCCTGTTTCGATCAGATTCGAAACATCGGGGGTCTTCCCCGCACAGCCACGAACCGGACCGGGAGCGCGAGACCATGGCGGAGATCGAACTCAAAGGCGTCGACAAGATCTACGGGGGCGACGTCAAGGCCGTCGACGACCTGAACCTGCGGATCGAGGACGGCGAGTTCATGGTGCTCGTCGGCCCCTCCGGTTGCGGCAAGTCCACCGCGCTGCGCATGATCGCCGGCCTGGAGGAGATCTCCGAGGGCACCCTGGAGATCGGTGGCGAGATCGTCAACGACCGCGCCCCCAAGGACCGCGACATCGCGATGGTCTTCCAGAACTACGCGCTCTACCCCCACATGACGGTCGAGCAGAACCTCGCCTTCGGCCTGAAGCTGCGCAAGGTCTCCAAGGCCGAGATCGCCCGCCGTGTCAACGAGGCCGCCGGGATGCTGGGCCTGGAGCCCTACCTCAAGCGCAAGCCGGGCGCTCTGTCGGGCGGCCAGCGCCAGCGCGTGGCGATGGGCCGCGCCATCGTGCGCGAGCCCCGCGCCTTCCTCATGGACGAGCCGCTGTCCAACCTCGACGCCAAGCTGCGCGTACAGATGCGCGCCTCCCTCAACCAGCTCCACGAGCGCTTGGGCGTGACCACCGTCTACGTCACCCACGACCAGACCGAGGCGATGACCCTCGGCGACCGGGTCGCCGTGCTGCGCGACGGCCGCCTCCAGCAGGTCGACACCCCCAAGCGGCTGTTCGACGCCCCCGTCAACCTCTTCGTGGCCGGCTTCATCGGCTCCCCCGCCATGAACTTCGTCGAGGCCGACCTGTCCGCCGACGGCGACGGCGCGCTCCTGGCCTTCGCCGACCACAAGATCCCGGTGCCCGCGTCCCTCCTGGAGTCCCGCAAGGAGCTGCGCGACTACCTGGGCCAGCGGGTCATCCTGGGCATCCGCCCCTCCGACTTCAGCGACGCCGAGGCGGGCGGCGACGGCGGCCCCACCCTCGACGTCACCGCCGAGGTGACCGAGGAGCTGGGCACCGAGATCAACGTCATCTTCGGTATCGACGCCCCCCCGGTCCGCCACGAGGACGCCGCCGCCCTGGCCAAGGACGCCGCGGGCGAGGAGGACGACTCCGAGGCCGGCCTCCCTCTGGGTGCGGACCGCTCGATGTTCACCGCCCGCGTCAGCCCGCGCAGCCAGGTCCGGCCCGGCAGCACGATCAGCCTGTCCGTGGACGTGGACCAGCTCCACTTCTTCGACCGCGTCAGCGGCCTGGCGATCGGCTCCCCGCTCGACCGCTGACTCCGCCGACCGGTGCAGCCCCGGCCCGCACGGCCGGGGCTGCACCGTTCCCGTCACCAAACCTGACCCGGACGTCATATTCGCGTCACCCAGGGTAAGACAGTTCTGCCTTGACCGGTCTCCGGCCCGGACCCAACGATGTGGGGGTGCTCAACCGACCCCACGGAGCCGCCCCCCGAGGAACGGCCGCGGACCTCCCGCCCGGCCGCCGCGTCACCGACCCCTACCGCTGGCTGGAGGAGGCCGACTCCCCCCGGACCTCGCTCTGGCTGCGCGACCGCGACCGCGAGTACGAGCGGCAAGCCGCCGCCTGGCCGCTGCGCGCACCCCTGGCCGAACGCATCCGCGCCCTGGTGGACACCGACCTGTGGACCCCGCCCCGGCAGCGGGGCCCGCTGCTGCTGGCCACCGTGCGCCGCGCCCGGCGCGAGCACCCGGCGCTGGTCGCCCTGCCCGCCCGCGGCTGGGGCCCGGCCCGCACCGTCTACGACCCCGCCGAGGAGGACCCGGGCGGCGGCACCACGCTCGACTCCTGGGAGCCGAGCCCCGACGGCGCGCTGGTCGCCGTCCAGACCTCCGTGGGCGGCGTGGAGCACGGCCGGATGCGCGTCCTGGACACGGCTTCGGGGACGCAGGCCGGCCCGGCCGTGGAGGGCGTGCGCTACTCCCACGTGGCCTGGGTGCCCGGCCCCGAACCCGCCTTCCACTACGTGCGCCGCGACGGCGTGCGGGGGTTGCGCGGCGTGTGGCTGCGCCGGGTCGCCGACGGCTCCGAGCGCCTGGTGCACGCCTGCACCGCTCCCGCGAGCGTCCCCGGCGTCCGCGCCCTGGACGGCCGGTGGCTGCTCATCAGCGAGAGCCACGGCACGGGGCACCGCACCGACCTGTGGCTGGCCGACCTCGCCGACCCCCGTCCGCGCCCCGTCCAGGTGGGCCTGGAGGCCGAGACCGAGGCGCTGGCGGGCCCAGACGGCCTGCTGTACCTGCGCACCACCCTCGACGCACCCCGCCGCCGCGTCATGGCGGTCTCCCCCGAGGACCCCGGTGTGGAGCACTGGCGCGAGGTGGTCCCCGAGGACGACGGCGCGACGCTGGACGCCTTCGCCCCCTGCGGCACCGCCGAGCGGCCGGAACTGCTGACGGTGCGCACCCGGTGGGGGATCAGCGAGGCGTCCCGCTACGACGCGCGTTCGGGCGCCCTCCTGGCCGGGGTGGACCTGCCGGGCGAAGGGATGGCCTCCGCCCTCCAGGCGGCCCCCGACGGATCGGTGTACCTGGCCTACGCCGACGTCTCGGAGCAGCAGCGCGTCCTGCGCCTGCCCCCCGGCTCCTCCCGCGCCCTGCCCTGGCCGCCCCAGGAGCGCGCGGCCCCGCCACCGCCCAAGATCGCCCGGACACCCACCGACTGCCGGTCGGCCGACGGCACCCGGGTCCGGATCACCGTCTTCGCCGCCCCCGGCACCCCCGAACCGGGGCCGACCCTCCTGCACGCCTACGGCGGGTTCGGGCGGCCCCGCCAGTTCGGGTTCAGCGCGACCGTCCTGGCCTGGCTGCTGGCGGGCGGGCGCTACGCGGTGGCGCACGTGCGCGGCGGCGGCGACGCCGGACGCGACTGGCACCTGGCGGGCTCGGGCCGGAGCAAGCCGCGCGCCGTCGAGGACCTGGTAGCCGCCGCCGACGCCCTCGTCGGCCGCGGGCTGTGCACCCGCGCTCAACTGTGCCTGTCGGGCGGCTCCGCCGGGGGCCTGCTCGTCCTGGCCGCCGCCACGTCCCGACCGGACCTGTGCGCGGCGGTCATCGCCTCCGCGCCGCTGGCGGACATGGCCCGCTTCGAGCGCCTGGGGCTGGGCCGGATGTGGACCCGGGAGTTCGGCACCGCCGCCGACCCCGGCGACTTCGCCGCCCTGATGTCCTACTCGCCCTACCACCGGGCGCTGGACCGCTCCTCCGACGGCCCGGCCCCCCGATTCCCCAGAGTCCTGCTCACCGGTTTCCACGGTGACACCCGCACCGACGCGGCCCACCCGCGCAAGATGTGCGCCGCGCTGCTCGCGGCGGCGCGGGACCGGGGCGAGGATGCCCCGCGTGCCCTGCTGCGGTACGAGCGCGACGTGGGGCACGGCCCGCGCGCGGTCGGCCGTGCGGTGGCACTGGCCGCCGACGCGCACGCGTTCGCGGCCCACGAGACGGGGCTGGTGCCGGGGCGACCCGGTGCCGTCCCGAACAGAGAATGAGGAACCCACACGAAATGACGAGGTGTGCGATGGACCCGTTCGAGATCGAGGTCGAGGACCTGGCCGAGGTGACCTCCCGCGACATCACCGCGGGCGGCGACAGCGACGGAACCGACTCCAGCTCCGACTTCATCTGATCAGGCCCCGCCGGGCGCGCCTGCACGGCGTGCCCGGCGGGCTCCACCTCTCATGAGAGGGCACCACGTGACCGACACGGGAGAGCTGTTCACCCGGGCCCTGTGTGACACCACGGGCCGCGAGACCTTCACCTCGCGCCTGTCCGAGGGGTTCCTCCTGACCGACATAGGCGCGGGCACCGTCCGCTCGCTGCTGACCTTCGACGACCTCAACGCCATGATCGCCTCGTGCGCGCCCGAGCCGCCGCGCCTGCGCCTGCACCGGGACGGATCCCCGGTCCCCGTCGAGCGGTACACCGAGCAGGGGACCGCCTCGCGCACCGCCCGCAGGGTGATCCGCCCCGAGGGGCTCTACAGCGAACTGCGATCCGGGGCGAGCCTGGTCCTGGACGGCATCGACCGCATGCACCCGCCGATCGCGGCGGCCGCCGACGACCTCATGCGGCTGGTCCGCGAGCGGGTACAGGCCAACCTGTACCTCATCTGGGGGGAGTCGCGCGGATTCGACACCCACTGGGACGACCACGACACCGTCATCGTCCAGGTGGAGGGGACCAAGCACTGGCAGGTGCACGGGCCCGGTTCGCGGCCGCACCCCATGAAGAACGACACCGACCACTCCCACACGCCGCCCCACGGCGCGGACGGGGAGCTCCAGGTGGTCTGGGAGGGCGTGCTGCGGCCCGGCCAGGTGATCCACGTGCCGCGCGGCTGGTGGCACACGGTGACCGGGACGGGCGAGGTGAGCATGCACCTGACGTTCGGGTTCACCCGTGCCACCGGTGTGGACTGGGCCGACGCGCTGGTGCGGCGCCTGTTCGACGAGGAGCTGTTCCGCCGCGACCTGCCGAGGTTCGCCGACGGCGACGAGCGCGGCAAGCACCTGCACGCGCTCCTGGCGCGGCTGGCGGAGCTGGCCGAGGAGCACGGCCTGGACGCGTTCCTGGCCGAGCGGGACGCCCGTTTCCCGCGGCGCACCTCGTTCTCGCTGCCGTGGCCGGTGGAGGAGGCCGACCCCGCACCGGAGGCGGTGGTGGAGTTCGCGCCGATCCTGCCCCCGCCGCTGGAGCGGGAGGGCGACCGGGTGAGCGTCACGGTGGCCGGGCGCCGCTACCGGCTCCCGGCCGTGGCCGAACCCGTGCTGGAGGCGCTGGCGCGGGAGCGGACCCTGACCGTGGCCGAGCTGGCCGGGCGCGTCGGCGGGGACACCGGTGCGACCGCCTCCGTGGTCCGCGCGCTGTCGCGGCACCACCTGGTCCTCATCCGCTAGCGGCGGAGCCCCCGGCGCGGACGTAGGCGTCGATGCCGTCGATGAGCCTGCGGATGCCGTAGGAGAGCCCGGCGACCGGCCCCTCCCCTCGGAGCGGTCGCCCGCCACCGGGAGTGGATGCTGCGCAGTACCGCGCTCGTCTTCGGGATCGCCTTCAACAGGGTCGTCGTGCTGGTCCTGGTCCTGATCGCGCTGCCGCAGATCGACACCCGCTTCGGCGGGGACGCCCAGGCCCTGACCCTGGCGATCTCCCCCGCCGCCGGGTTCCTCTCCTGGATCGTCCCGCTGCTGGCCGTGGAGTGGTGGCTCGCCTACCGCCGCCCCCGCGGCAGCGCCCCCGCCCGGCCACGCACCGATGCCGTGTCCTGAACCCGCCGCGGGCCGTGCCGTGACCTGTACTTTCTTTCCCCGCGGCAACCCGACCGAGGATTGCCCGCAACGAACTGTTAGGGTAGCCTCACTTCACAGGCGCAGATGGACCGTCCCCGGTGACCGCTGCGGGCACCCCTGCAACGGCCGTCATGTGAGGAAGGGCAGGTTCCGCGGTGACCCAAGATCCGCTCGGTGCACTGTGTGACGCGTGTGCACCACTGAAGTTCGCACCCCTGCCCCGGATCACGGACTCCGCCGCCCCGGAGCGCCCCCACGGCACCGCCGCCCACTGGTACCGCTCCGACCACCTGGTGGAGGAGGGCGCCCTGCGCATCCTGCACGACAAGCTGCGCACCGAGCACGGACCCGGCCACCGCCTGCCCGCCGCCACCAACTTCCTGCGGGTGACCCTGCGCGAGCCGATCTTCCTGGTGTCGGCGTCGCTGTACCTGACCGGCCGGGCGCCGCTGCTGAGGCCCGACACCCTGTACCTGCCCTGGGACACGGTCGCCTCGCGCTTCGCCACCCCGGCCGTGGCGGGCGCGCGCTGGGCCGTCCTCCCCGGTGACGCCGCCTCCGGCAGGCCGGACACGGTCACCGTCGCCGACGAGGACGCCCTGGTGCGCGCGGCCGCCGAAGGCGTGGTCGCCACCTTCGGCCCCCTCCTGGAGGACCTGCACGCCCACTCTCGCGCGGGGCTGCGCACCCTGTGGGGATGGGTCGTGGACACCCTGCACTTCTACATGCTCAACCCGGCCCGCTACCTGGGCCGGGACGCCGAGCAGGCGTGGGACCTGGCCGGTCGGCTGGGCGACGCCGTGGTCGGGGCGGGCGCGGTGACGCGCCGGCGCCCGCGCCTGTTCCCGTTCGCCCCCCAGGACCCGCGCGGCACGTGGGCGGTGCGCGGCACCTGCTGCTTCGACTACAAGGCCGACCCCGAGCACGGCTTCTGCACCACCTGCCCGCTCAAATGCGACTCCGAGCGCCGGGAGGACCTGTCGGAGTGGCTGCGCGACCCCGCGCTCGCCCCCTGACCGGCTCGGCCCTACGGCTCCTCCACAGGAACCTCGACCGCCTCGTGGTAGAAGGGGTCGAACACGAGCTTGGCGGTCTCCACCTCGCCGGGGACCGTGATCGTCCCGGTGACCGTCTCCCCCGGGGCCACCGCCCCCGCCTCCAGTTCGTTCTCGTCCAGCGCGATGGCGTCGCCGACGCCGTGCGTGCGCCCCTGGGCGTCCACCACGGAGAAGTACAGGGGGTTGATGTCGATGTCCTCCTCACCGGTGTTGGTGACCGACACCTCCACGCTCGTGAACTCCCCCTCGGTGTAGAGGGAGCTGGGCTCGAACTCCGTCTCCATCGCGGTGATCTCCTCCTCCACCGGCTCGCTCGGGGCATCCGCCTCCGGGTCCGCGCCCTCCTGCGCCGACTCCCCGTTCCCGCCCGCCGTGACCAGCAGCAGGGCGGTGCACCCGCCCATGAGCAGCAGAACGAACAGGAGTACGGCGCAGCCGATGCCGATGATCTTGCCCCACGGTGTGGGTGCGGGCGGCGGCGGGCCGTAGGTGCCCGGCGGGGGCGTCGGCGCACCGGGCGGGGGCGGGCCGCCCGGGTGGCTGCCCGCCCCCGCCGCGGGAAGGTCCGTCTCCCCGTAGCCGGGGGCGTACCCGGCGTGCTCGAAACCGGCCTGCCCGCGCCCGCTGGGCCCCTCGGAGACCTCGCCCGGACCGGGTTCGTGGGACGCGCCCCCGGGGCTCTCGCCGGGAGTGGCGCCCTCCGGGCGGGCGTCCTCGCCGGAGGTGGGCGGTCCGGGCCGCTCCCCGGGTCCCTCCTCGGGCTCTCGATCGGTCATGAGAACACCCCTCGGTCCGCTCCGGTGCCCGCGCCCAATGGACGCCTCAGACTGCACCGTAACCAGACAGGTACTGACGATCGTCCCAATACCAGGGCTTTTCAGGTAAAGATCATGCCTGGGTTGGGTTCCGGAGAACCCGCGCCGCGAGCACGAACACCGGGACGGTGAACAGGGCGGCGAAGAGATTGAGCCCCGCGAACCCGGTCAGGGACAGCGCCACGCCCGACAGAGCGCCCGCGCAGGCCCCTCCCAGGTTCATGACCAGGTCACCGACCCCCTGCACCCGGGGCCGCTCCTCGGCGGGAACCGACTCGGCCAGCAGCGCCGATCCGGACACCAGACACAGCGACCAGCCCAGACCGAGCAGGACGAGCCCGACCGTCACCAGCACCTCGTCGTGTCCGGCCCCCGCCGAGAAGGCCACCGACACCAACAGGACCGCCTGTCCGGCCAGCAGCACGGGGACACGCCCCAGACGGTCGGCGAGCCACCCCACCAGCGGGGAGAAGGCGTACATGCCGAGGATGTGCAGGGAGATGGTCAGTCCGACCGCGGTGAGGGCCGCCCCGTGGGCGCTCATGTGCACGGGGGTCATCGTCATCACGCCCACCATCACGGTGTGGGCGGAGACGATCGCGGTGATCGCCAGCAGGGCGCGGGGCCTGCGCGCCACGGTGCGCAGCGCGTCCAGGGGTGAGCGGCGCGGCGCGGAACGCCCCCCCTCCGGGCGCCGGTCAGGGGGCGAGGCGATCACGAGGGGGTCCGGGCGCAGCAGGGCGAAGGTGGCCGCCGCGCCGAGGGCGAACCCCGCCGTGGTCAACAGCACCGGTCCCAGGAGTTCGGGCAGCCCCAGCCCGGCGGCGAGGCCCCCGCCGACCCCGATGAGGTTGGGCCCGGCCACCGAACCGACAGTGGTCGCCCACACCACCAGGGACAGGTCCCGGGCCCTCGTGTCCTCCTCCGCCAGGTCGGCGGCGGCGTGCCGGGCCTGGAGATTGGTCGCGGTACCCGCGCCGATCAGCACCATGCCGGCAAGGAAGAGGGGGAACCACCCGGCCACGGCGGCGCCGATGACGACCAGGCCGCCCAGTGCCCCCAGCACCCATCCGAGCGCGAGCCCCGGACGGCGGCCGCGCCGCGCGGCCAGCGAGGCCAGCGGCAGGGCGAAGACGGCGGCGCCCAGGGTGATCATGGTGGTGGCCATCCCGGACCAGGCCCGCGAACCGGACAGGTCGAGGGCGATCAGCGCCCCCACCGCCAGCATGGCGCCCATCCCCAGACCCCCCACCACCTGGGCGAGCATGAGGGCCGCCACGGTGCGGCGCTGCACGCGGGCGCGGCCCTCTGCCGGGAGCGCGGATCTGTGGGGGGATGTTTGTGTGGACACGCCGCCGACCTTTCGATTCATCCTCATAACGGATGAATCGTAGCGCCTCACCGAGGATTTTTATAGCGCCACTCTAAATACCGGTGCTCGCGCTCAACCTGCCGCATGTGCGTGTACAGGACGTTGGGATCGGCCGAGGAGACCACCACACCCTCCTCGGGGACCACCGGCCAGCACGCGAAAGCCCAGAAGCGGCGGGTGTAGGGGCCCCACAGGACCACCCACGCCCCCTGCTTCTGCCACTCGACGTGCTCCGCCACCCGGCGCTGTTCCTCGTCACCGTCATCCATTCCGAGAACGGGCATACCCGGCCCCGGGCGCGACCGATCCGGCCGGAACCGGCCACGAAAACGTGCGGGCCGCCGGACCGCGGAGGTCCGGCGGCCCGCGCGGGGCCGGGCGTCAGCGGCGCCCGGAGACGAGTTCGCTGCCCGGGATCGGCTCGGCCGGGTCGTTGCCCAAGGCGATCACCCTGTTGTCGGCGTCCACGTGCACGATGTGCTGGACGTGCTCGGCCCGCTCGGCCTCGACCACCTGGGCGTAGGAGATGATGATCACCAGGTCGCCCGGGCTGACCAGCCGCGCCGCCGCGCCGTTGATCCCGATGACGCCGCTGCCGCGCTCACCAGTGATCGCGTAGGTCACCAGCCGACTGCCGTTGTCGATGTCGACGATGTGGACCTGCTCACCGTCCACGATGTCGGCGGCGTCCATCAGGTCGGCGTCGATCGTGACCGAGCCGACGTAGTGCAGGTCGGCCTGGGTGACGGTGGCCCTGTGGATCTTGCCGTTGATGAGGGTGCGCAGCACTGCCTGATCCCCGTTTCAGAAGACGTACGGACTACAGGCCCCTGGCGGGGTCCCGTGCCCTCCCATGATGGCCCCGCCGGGTGCACGGTGTGCCCGCGGGGTCCCACTTTGCGGCCAACGCCGCCCGGGTCCGACTTGTTCCCCGGGCGGCGGCCCCCGCTCAGTTCAGCGAGGAGTAGGCGACCACGCCGCGCCGGACCAGGTCGACGGCCTTGCGCGCGTTCCTGCGCACCTGCTCGTCACCGCTCGCGCCCGCGATCTGGCTGAGCATGTCCACCAGCATCTTGGTGGTACGCACGAAGTCGCCGGCGGGCATGTCGGCCTGCCGCAGGATGGCGTCCAGGCGGTCGCCCCGCGCCCACCGGTGGGCCGTCCACACGAACCCGAAGTCGGGCTGGCGCAGGAACGACACCCGGTGCCGCGACTCCACCTCGTGGAGGTCGCCCCACAGCCGCACCATCTCCGCCAGGGCCTCCTCGATCGGCCCCTGCGGCACCCGGGGGAACGCGTCGTCGTCACGGCGCGGCTCGTAGACCAGGGCGGCCGCGCAGGCGGCCAACTCCACCGGCGCCAGGTCCCGCCACACACCGCGGCGCAGGCACTCGGCCACCAGCAGGTCCAGGTCGGAGTAGACCTTGGCCAGCCGTGAGCCGTCCCCGGACACCGTTTCGCCAGTGAGGTAGTCCAGATCCTCCAGGACGCCGCACACCCGGTCGAAGGTGCGCGCGATGACGTTCGAGCGCCCCTCCACCCGGCGTCGCAGCCCCTCGGTCTCCTTGCGCAGCCGGAAGTACCGCTCCGCCCAGCGGGCGTGGTCCTCGCGCTGGTCGCACCCGTGGCAGGGGTGCCGGCGCAGTTCGGCACGCAGCCGGACCACCTCGGCGTCCTCGGCGCCGCCGCCCGATCCGCGCCCGCCCCTCCCGCGCTCAACGGCCGGCTCGTCGCCCTGCTCCCTGAGCTTGTTGCGCAGCGTCGAGGCCAGGTCCTGGCGCGAGCGCGCCGAGCGGGCCGAGAACGACTTGGGGATGCGGATGCGGCCGGAGGGGTGCACCGGGACGGTGAAGTCGGTGGCGTTGACCCGTTTGACCTGCTTGCCGACGGTGAGCACCAGCGGGGCGGGCACATCCAGCTTGAGCCCCGGGTCCAGGACGACGGCGTGCCCGGAGAAGCGCCCCGAGGGGATGCGGATGATGTCGCCCCGGCGCAGCCCCAGCAGGCTCTCCATCGCCTCGTCGCGGCGGCGCAGCGAACGGGTCCTGGACAGTTCCGACTCCCGGTCGCCGAGGGCGCGGCGCAGCCCGGCGTACTCCATGAAGTCGCCCAGGTGGCACTCGGCGGAGGCCGCGTAGCCCTCCAGCGCCTCCTCGTGCTTGCGCAACTGCTTGACCAGGCCCACCACGGCCCGGTCCGCCTGGAACTGGGCGAAGGAGGCCTCCAGCATGGTGCGGCTGCGGCGGCGGCCCACCTGGGCGACGAGGTTCACGGCCATGTTGTAGGAGGGCTGGAAGCTGGAGTCGAGAGGATAGGTGCGCGTACCCGCCAGGCTCGCCACCGACTCGGGGTCGGTCCCCGCCTGCCAAATCACGACCGCGTGGCCCTCGACGTCGATGCCGCGCCTCCCCGCGCGCCCCGTGAGCTGGGTGTACTGTCCGGGCGTGAGCTGGGCGTGGGTCTCGCCGTTCCACTTGTCGAGCTTCTCGATGACCACGGTGCGCGCGGGCATGTTGATGCCCAGCGCGAGGGTCTCGGTGGCGAAGACCGCGCGGATCAGCCCCCGGGAGAAGAGCTTCTCCACGACCTCCTTGAAGGTCGGCAGCATCCCCGCGTGGTGCGCCGCGATCCCCGCCTCCAGGGCGCTCAGCCACTGTGAGAACCCCAGGACCGCCAGGTCGGCGGGCGGGATGTCGGCGCACCACTCCTGGGCGAACGCGCGGATCTCGTCGGCCTCCTCGGGTGTGGTGAGCACCAGACCCGAGGCCACGCACTGGCGCACGGCGTCGTCGCAGCCCGCGCGGCTGAAGATGAAGGTGATCGCGGGCAGCAGGCCCTCGTCGTCGAGCTCGGTGATGACGGTGGGACGCGAGGGCGGCGCGTACCTGGAGCGGGGCCGCGCACTGCCCCGGGCCCGCGACTGCGGGGAGCGGCGCCGGTGCGCGAGCTGGGTGACGCGGCTGTCCTCCTCGGCGATGCGGGTCAGCCGCGGGTTGATCGCCAGCCTCCGGCCGCCGACCACGATCTCGCGCGGCTTCCACGACCGGTCGCGGCGGCGCTCGCGCTTGCGCTTGGACGCCGAGCCGCCGCCGTCCTCCCGCCCGCTGTCGGCCTCCTCCACCGGTTCGGCGAACAGGTCGTGCATCCGGTGGCCGACCATGACGTGCTGCCACAGGGGGACCGGCCGCTTCTCGTCGACGATGACGGTGGTGTCGCCGCGCACCTGCTGGAGCCACTCGCCGAACTCCTCGGCGTTGCTGACCGTGGCCGAGAGGGCGACCATCTGCACCGACTCCGGGAGGTGGATGATCACCTCCTCCCACACCGCGCCGCGGAACCGGTCGGCGAGGTAGTGGACCTCGTCCATCACCACGTAGGCCAGCCCGCCCAGCGTGGCCGACCCCTCGTAGAGCATGTTGCGCAGCACCTCGGTGGTCATGACCACCACCGGCGCCTCGCCGTTGACACTGTTGTCACCGGTGAGCAGGCCGACCCGGTCGCTTCCGTAGCGCGCGACGAGGTCGTTGTACTTCTGGTTGGACAGCGCCTTGATGGGGGTCGTGTAGAAGCACTTGGTCCCCTGGCTCAGGGCGAGGTGGACGGCGAACTCCCCGACCACGGTCTTGCCCGATCCGGTGGGCGCGGCCACCAGCACCCCGTGCCCATACTCCAGCTCCTTGCACGCCCTGATCTGGAACGGGTCGAAGTCGAACCCGTACAGCGCCTGGAAGGCGTCGATGGCAGCGCTGGAGGCGCTCTTGCGCCGTTGGAAGGCGGCGTACCGCTCGGCGTGGCTACTCATATCGCCCCCAGACTATGAGGTCGTGTCCAGGACCTCGACCGATTTCGGCACCGCCTCGCACACCAGTGGGCCCGGACCCATCCGCTCGCCGTCGGCGTAGGCCGCACCCGCCCCGGCCCGGATCGCGACCCTGCGCCCCCGCAGGGACACCACCTTGGCGTCGGATGTGTGGCGCCCGGTGAGGATCCTCGGCAGCAGCGGCAGGTAGTGCGCCAGGGGCGCCGCCCGCAGGAGCACCACGTCGAGCAGGCCGTCGTCGGGGACCGCACCGGGGCACATGGGGATGCCCCCGCCGTAGGCAGCGGTGTTGCCCACCGCGACCAGCAGGCCCGGCTCCTCGATCCGTGTCCCGTCCACGTCGAGGGAGTAGTCGGCGGCGGCGAAGGAGCCCAGTTCGGCGACCAGGCCCAGCAGGTAGTCCGCCCGCCCCGCGCTGAACCGGAAGCCGTTGACGCGCTCGTTGACCCGTGCGTCGAACCCGCACGCCAGGACGCTGAGGTAGTGGCGCCCGGTGCCGTCGGCCAGGGTCAGGCGGACCGCGTCCACCGGCCGGGTCCTCCCGGCCAGGACGGCCGCGGCCGTGCGGTCGGGCCGCCCGGCGGGGCACCCGAGCGCCCGGGCGATGTCGTTGCCGGTGCCGGCCGGAACGATCGCCAGCGCCACCCCGGTCCCCACGACCCCCTGGAGGGCCTGGTGGACCAGGCCGTCGCCGCCCACGGCCACGAGGGCGTCCGGACGTTCGGCGGCGGCCCGCAGCGCCAGTCGGGCGCTGTCGGCGCCCGAGCGCCCCGCCAGGACGCGCACCCGGGCGCCGCGGGCGCGCAGGCGCTCCACCAGGCGCACGGCGGTGAGAGCGGCGCGCCCCCGGCCGGGGTCCACCAGCAGGGCGATGTCGGCAGGCATCTCTTCGTGTCCTCCACCGGGGCGGTGCGGCTGCGCGCCGGGACGGGCTCAGGCCTCGGCGTCGGCCCGCTCGGCCTCCTCGCGGCGGCGGTACTCCTCCATCGCCTCGGGGGTGTTCAGCGGTGAGGGCACCCACGCCGCCTCCACCTCGACCTCCCGGTTCTGGATACGGCGCTCCTCCTCGGTGAGGTACTCCTCGGGGATGTCGAACTCGCCGTCGCGGGCGCCCAGCACGAAGGCCTCCCACTCGGCCGGAGTGAAGAACAGGGTGCCCTTCTCCGGCGACTTGCCGTCCCTGACCGCGCGGAAGCCGTCGTCGAACGTGGCGACCTCCACGATGGCCTCGGAGGTCTCCTTGGACAGGGACGAGCGCATCCACACCGCATGGGTGGTGTCGTGCCACTTCTCGTTGCCCATGGCCTCGGGGGGCAGTTCACGCGCGCCCCCGGACTGCTCACTCATCGATCGCACCCTTCACGTCTCACCTGCGGTGCCCCGAGCCGGTCCCGGGGCGGGTGGGGCGCCCGCGGCGGCCCCACCGCCAGACCCTAGCGGTTGGCGCCCGCGCTCACCGACGCTCGGCGGATTCGCCCTCGCTGTCGGTGGCCTCCAGGTCCGAGGGCGTCTCGTCCAGGTCGGAGATCTCGTCGTCGTCCAGCCCGGCCAGGGGGTCGTCGCGCCTCTTGCGGCGGTCGTTGAGGAAGGCGACCAGCTCGGCGATCTCGAACAGCACCACCAGCGGCACGGCGAGCGCGAGCATCGAGATCGGCTCGGCGGGGGTGATCACGGCGGAGATCGCGAACGCCCCGAAGATGATGGCGCGGCGCCACTTGGCCAGCGCGGCGTGCGGCAGGATCCCGGCGAGGTTGAGCAGGACGACCAGCAGGGGCATCACGAAGCCCAGGCCGAACATGGCCATCATGATGACCATGTAGTCCAGGTACTCGCCCACGGTCAGGAACGGCGCGGCGTCCTCGGGAAGGAACCCGAACAGCACGGTCAGGGCCAGCGCGGTGATCTGGTAGGCCAGCGCCGCGCCGCCGAAGAACAGCAGCGCGGCCAGGGGCACGAAGATGTAGACGTACTTCTTCTCCCGGCTGTGCAGCGCCGGGGCGACGAACGCCCAGAGCTGGTACAGCCAGACGGGGGCGGAGACCAGCGCGCCGACGAACACCCACACCTTGAAGGCGGCGAAGATCGGGTCGAAGGGGCCCGTCACGATGAGGGTGCAGCCCTCGGGGTCGACCGAGGCCGACTCCGGCAGCGAACAGTAGGGCGCCGTGAGGAAGTCCCACACCGGCTGGTAGAACGCGTAGCCGACGACGGCCCCCAGCGCCAGGCCGATCAGCGACTTGAACAGGCGGCCGCGCAGCTCGCGCAGATGGTCCATGAGCGGCATACGGCCCTCCGGGTCGGCCCCCCGGCCTCGTGCCCTCATCTGTACGGTCACTCTCTCTCCACCGGCCCGCGCCCCGCGGACGCGAGCCCCTCGACACGGTCACAGCGTCGCCGCGCCGGCCGGCGCCCCGAGGGTGCCGGGCCGAAGGCGCGCCGCCCGCCGTTACTAGTTCCCGTAGGTGCGGGACTGGGGCTCGCCCGACTCGTTGACGATGCGCTGCCCCGCGGGAAGCTGCGGGTAGCCCTGCTGCTGCGGGGCGTCGGTGTTGTGGCGCTGGGCGGTCTGCGACCGGCTCGACTCGTCGGAGTCCTCGGTGCCCTTGGTGTTGTCGTCGTCGATCAGACCCTTGCTCTCGGCCTTGAGGATGCGTGCGCTGCGGCCCACGGAACGCGCGAGATCGGGAAGCTTCTTGGCTCCGAAGAGCAGCAGGGCCAAGACCACCAGGATCGCGATGGTGGGTCCGTTGAGGGCTCCCATGGTTCTACCTCTCTGTGGGGCGCGAACGATCGCCTTCGATCGTACGCGGTGTCCGGTTCCGAAGGGTCACGTTCGCATTCCACTCCGGTTGACGCGTTCGTCCATGCCGACCCTGCCCGCCCGGTACGCGGCGGAGGTCCGGTCCAGTTCCCGGGAGAGCACCCGGGCACGCCGGACCGTGCGAACGGCGAGGGTCCCGATCACGGAGGTCCCGGTCAGAACCACACCCACAAGGACAGCGAGGGCGATCATGCACACCACCCTAACGGGTGGGCTGTGACACTCGACTCACACCTGGGTGAACGGCAGCGGCTCACCGCGCCGACCGGGCACCCACGCCCTCCCCGTCCGGCGCGTAGTGGGCCAGTGCCCGGCCCGCCTCCGCGGCAGCCTCCTCGGCCAGCGTGGTCGGTGCCACCACCCGGCACTCCGGCCCCAGCCGCAGCACCAGCCGCAGCACCCACTCGGGTGCGGGGGTGCGCAGCGTCGCACGGACGCCTCCGCCGGAGCGTTCGACCACCGACTCGCACACGTAGTCCTCCGTCACCCAGCGGGCCGACGGCTCCAGGTCCAGGGTGACGAGCACGTCGCGTTCGGAGCGCTGGAGCACCCCGGAGGACAGGTCGCGGCGCCCCACCCCCTCGGGGACCTCGGCGGCGTAGGGCAGGACCACCAGGTCCAGCACGCGGTCCAGCCGGAACAGGCGCACGTCCCCCCGCAGGTGGCAGTAGCCCTCCAGGAAGCAGTGGCCGTCCTGGACCACCAGCCCCATCGGATCGACGTCGCGCTCGGTGACCTGGTCCCGGTACCCGGACAGGTACCGCAGGTGCAGGCGCTGGCCGGCCTCCAGGGCGTCGGCGCAGCGGCGCTGGGTCTCGGCGACCGCCTCGTCGGTCTCGACCCGCACCTGGACCGCGTCGGCCAGGGACGCCACCGCCGCCCCGGCCGCCGACCGCAGCTTCTCCCCCACCCGCTTCAGGGCGCTGCCCTCCAGCCCCTCGGCCTCGGGCAGCGCCTCCAGCAGCGACAGGCCCACGACCAGGCTGGCCGCCTCGTCCGCGGTGAGCCGCAGGGGCTGGGCCAGGGTCTCGGCGTTGCCGATGATGATCTCGCCGGTCTCCCTGGCGGCGTCCAGGTCCACGTCGATGAGGTCGCCGGGGGTGTACCCGGGCAGGCCGCACATCCACAGCAGGCTCAGGTCGGAGACCACCTGCTTCTCGCTGAGCCCGAAGTGGGCGGCCACCTCGGGCACGCGCACGTCGCGGCCCAGGGCGTAGGGCACGAGCATCAGCAGACGGCGCAACTGGTCCGCCGAGCGCGGCCCGCGGGACGGTACGGAGGGGGCGCCGCCGCAGGGCGCACCCTCTCCGTCCGGTTCGGCGCCCTGCCGCTCGGCGGCGGACGCCAGGTGCGCGCGGATCGCCGCGCGGGCGTCCTCCGGTTCCACCACGACCGCCCGCGCCCCGAAGGAGGCCACCCGCCGCACCAGGTCGGGGGTGTCGGTGTAGGGCAGGGTGAGGGTGTCCCAGCCGTCGGATCCCTCACGCTCGCCCGCGACCACGCGCAGGGCACCCCGCCGCAGCTCATGGGCGGCACCGGTACGCACCCGCACCGTGGCGGCGCGTTCGGGCTCGGCCCTGTGCCCGGCCACCACCGACCTCAGGTCCACCCCTTCGGGCACGACCACACCGGGCCCCGTCCGCAGGACGCTCACCTCGCCGCGGATCCGGCCGAGCCGGAAGACGCGGCGGGCGCCGCGCACCCGGTCGTGGCCCACCACGTACCAGTGGCCACGCAGGTTGACGATCCCCCACGGCTCGATCTCGCGCCGCTCGGCCTCCGCCTGGCCGGGTTTGCGGTAGTCGAAGCGGATCGGCCGCCGGTCGCGCACGGCCTGCCAGACCGGGCCGAAGGCGGGCTCGTCGGTGCGCATCGCCGGGGTCAGGCCGGGCGCGGCCTCCCCGTCCACGGGGACACCGGCGGAGCGCAGCTTGAACAGGGCGTTGGCCGCCGCCTCCCCGAGGGAGGCGTGCCGCCAGGCGCGGGCGGCCAGCCCCAGGACGAGGGCCTCGTCGGGCAGCAGCTCGATCTCGGGCAGCTCGTAGTCGGTGCGCGAGATGCGGTAGCCCTCCTCGCCGCTGACCGCGTCCCCGGTCCCGACCTGGATGGGGATGCCGTTGTCGCGCAGCTCGCGCTTGTCGCGCTCGAACATGCGCTTGAACGCGGACTCGCTCTCGGCCTCCGCGTAGCCGTACACCGTCGCTCGGATCTCCTGGGCGGTGAGGTGGCGGCGCGTGGACAGCAGGCAGATGACCAGGTTCAACTGCCGTTCCGTTTTCCTGCGCGACATCGTCCGCACCTCTCCGCCCCGTGTGCATCGTCGGACCCGCGGCGCGTGCGCGTCGCTGCGGTCCCGGTTTCAGCAACGAAGGTACCGTGCCGATCATGATCCGGTGGCGCCGTGGTGAAGTCCGTAGACTCCTGCCGTCCTGGGACGGCGTGGCCCCCTGTGTGGTGGCGCTGGCCCCCGGCTGTGGGCAGGGGGACACCGTCACCTGCCGGGCTCTGGCCTACACCGACCTGGTGGGCCGCCCGGAGGTGGGCGACACGGTCCTGCTCAACACCGGGGCGCTGGACCTGGGGCTGGGGACGGGCGGGTACGCGATGATCGTGGCCCTGCCCGACCGTCCGCCCGCCGACACCGAGGGGCCAGGTCACCTCGTCAAGGCCCGCTACACCCCGCTCCAGGCCACCGTCCTGGGCGCCGACGAACAGGGCTCGCCCCACCACGAGGCCCTGCGCGGGGCGACCGGGGTCGACACGATGCCGGTCGTGGTCGCCGACCTGCACTCCGCCCTGCCCGCCGTGGTGGCGGGGGTGCGCGCCGACCTCCCCGGGGCACGGATCGCCTACGTGATGCTGGACGGGGGCGCGCTGCCGGCGGCGTTCTCCCGGATCACCGGGGTGCTGCGCGAGGAGGGCCTGCTGGTGGGCTGTGTGACCACCGGGCAGGCGTTCGGCGGCGACCTGGAGGCGGTCACCGTCCACTCGGGGCTGCTCACGGCCCGGCACGTGCTGGACGCGGACGTGGCGGTGGTGTGCCAGGGGCCGGGGAACCTGGGGACGGGAACGCCGTGGGGCTTCTCCGGGGTGGCGTGCGGTGAGGCGGTGAACGCGGCGGCGGTGCTCGGTGGCCGACCGGTGGCCTCGCTCAGGGTGAGCGAGGCCGATCCCAGACCGCGTCACCGGGGCGTGTCGCACCACAGCAGCACCGCCTACGGGAAGGTGGCCCTGGCCCGCGCGGACGTGGTGGTCCCGCGCCTGCCCGGGGACCTCGGGGCTCTCGTGCGGGGTCAGGCCGCCCCCCTGGCCCGGCGGCACACGCTCGTGGAGGTGGGGGTGGAGGGCCTGGAGGAGGCACTGCGGTCGCTGCCGGTCAAGGTCTCGACCATGGGCCGCGGGCTGGACGAGGACCGCGCCGCCTTCCTGAGCGCCGCCGCGGCCGGGCGCCGCGCCGCCCAGCTGGCCGGCGGCGAGGCGTGAATCAGAGGACCGTGGCCGGAGGCCGTCCGTTGAGGGTGGCGGCGGGTGACAGACAAAAGGACCACGGCCGGAGGCCGTCCGTTGAGGGTGGCGGCGGGTGACGGGTGGGCCGTCAGGCCCGCAGCAGCGCGTCGCTGTCGAAGGCCTGGCGCGGGACGGCGTCCGAGCGGCTGGCCACGAGCATGTGCGGTGAGGGCACGTCGAAGGACGCCCCCGGGCGGAACATGGCCAGCGAGGTGGGCTCGGCGCGCACCCCTTCGTCCACACGCAGGGAGTCCGGAACGAACACGCTTCCGTCCCCGCAGGTGACACCCCACCGACGGTGGGGGCCCGCCGCCACGATCTGTCCCGGTGCTCCCCCCTGGACCGTCTCGTCGACGGATCCCCCGCACAGGGTGATGTGGGCTCCGCCGAACCTGGCGAAGGCCCCCGGATAGGGGTCGGCGAGCGCCCGCACCATCCGGTCGACGTCGGCGCCGGAGGCGGTGAAGTCCAGCAGGCCGTCGCAGGGGCGGCGGCGCGGCCACACCGACACGTGCCCGGTCTGGGGGCGGCGCGGCGCGCTGCCCGCCAGGAGGGCGTCCAGGCGGCGGACGAGCAGTTCGCTCTGGAGGTGGGCGACGCGCTCGTAGAGCCCCGTGGCGGTCGTGTCGGAGGGGATGTCGAACCAGAGCTGGTCGACGATGTCCCCCGTGTCGGCCTCCCGGTCCAGGTGGAAGAGGGTGACGGCGCTGGAGCGCATGTCACGCAGGATGGTCCAGGGGATGGGGGCGCGGCCCCGGCCGACCGGCAGCGGGGAGGGGTGGAGTCCGACCCCGCCCAGGGGCAGTGCGGTCAGCAGTTGTTCGTGGACGAGCTGCGACCAGCCCGCCACCACCATGAGGTCGATGCGGTGGGTGGACAGGGCGTCGCGCACCTCGTCGGAGTTGATGTCGGCGGCGCGCAGGTGCGGGATGCCGTGGCGGCTGGTCAGGGGTTCGAAGTCGGTGTACCCGCAGCGGTGCGCCAGTTCCACCGGGTAGGACACCACCAGGTCCGGCGGACGCCCCTGGGCGCACAGTTCCTCCAGTGCCGGGACGCCCAGGCGCAACCCGGACACGTAGCAGTAGCGCCGTCGTTCTGTCATGGCCCCTCCCATCGGCCGCGGACCGATCAGGACCGACTCTACGCAGGCGGGAGCGGCTGCCCGGGGACCACGCGCGTCCCGGGAGTGTCAGCCCCGGGACAAAGCGGACGCCCCCGCGCCGGGCGCGGGGGCGTTCCACGGGATACAGGGTGCTGCTCACTCCTCGCCGTCGGTGGCCTCCCCGGTCGGCTCCTCCTCGTCGGCCTCCTCCTCGGGGCTGGCCTCCTCGGAGGGCTCCTCGGCGGCCTCGGGCTCGGCGGGGGGCGGGTTGTCCACGGCGCCCAGGAGGTCGACGACGAAGACCAGGGTGCCCGCGGGGCCGCCGCCGGCCTCCTCGGCGGTCTCGCCGTAGGCCAGGTCGCCGGGGATGACCACCAACAGGCGGCTTCCCACGCGCTGGCCGACGATCCCCTCGACCCAGCCGTCGATCACGGCACCCTCGGCGATCGTGAAGTCGGAGGGCTCCCCGCCGCGGCTCCAGGTGGAGTCGAACGGCTCGTGGGTGCCGTCCTCCTCGGCCTCCCAGCGGATCCCGGTGTACTGCGCGATGAACTGCTGGCCCTCCTCGACCTCGGGTCCGCTGCCCTCGATCAGCGGAACGGCCTCCAGTTCCTCGGGCGGGTCGGTGTCGGGGATCTCGATCACCGGGGCGGCCGCGTCCTCCTGGGTGACGGTGGGCAGGTCGCCGCCTCCGTCGGTGGTCTGCTCGCCGGGCACGGTCTGGCCTTGGCCGAAGCGCTGCATCACGTCGACGACCAGGACGCTGGCGCCCTCGGGAACCTGCTGGCCCTGCGCCTCGGCCTGCGCGACCTCCTGCTCGCTCAGGGGCGGGAAGACGTAGACGGCGCGGCTGCCGACGGACTGGCTGAGCAGTACATCGGTGATGTACTCCGGCATCTGGTTCATCCGGACCAGGTCGGGGGCGCCGGTCTCGTAGCTGGACTGGCCCTCGACGGGCTCGCCCTCGCCGGGGCCGGTCCACTCGTACTGGACCACGTTGGCGACGAGGAGGTCGTCGGCTCGCACCAGCTCCCCCTCGCCCTCGCCCGTGGCCACGACCCCGGAGATCTCCTCGTCGGGGAGCTCCTCGTCGGGGAAGGTGATCTCGGGCTCCTCGCCGACCTCACCGGTGACGGTGGGAAGGCGGGGGTCGAGCTGTTCCTCTCCCATGCGGAGGAAGGCGGGGGTGCGCCACTCCTCGGGGATGGATCCGCAGCTCGAGACCGCCAGGGCGAGCGCGGTCAGGGGCACCGCGAGGGCGGCGGCACGTCGGTGCATGGGTCACAACCTCTGGTTTCCGGCTTAGGACAGGGTCACACTACCGAATGACACCGAACCGGCCACCCCCGGAAGCCCCCGACCCTCACATCCCGGCGATCAGCTTCTCCACCCTCTCGTCCACCGACTTGAACGGGTCCTTGCACAGGACGGTGCGCTGTGCCTGGTCGTTGAGTTTCAGGTGCACCCAGTCGACGGTGAAGTCGCGGCGCTGCTCCTGGGCGCGGCGGATGAACTCTCCGCGCAGCCGGGCGCGCGTGGTCTGCGGCGGCACCGACTTGGCCTCGAAGATCCTCAGGTCCTCCACCACCCGCTCCATCTGGCCGCGGTTCTGCATCAGATAGAACAGTCCGCGGTCGCGGTGGATGTCGTGGTAGGTGAGGTCGAGCTGGGCCACCCTCGGGGAGGACAGCGACAGGTCGTGCTTGCTCCTGTAGCGCTCCAGCAGAAGGTACTTGGCGGCCCAGTCGATCTCCCGGGAGATGAGCTCCAGGTTCTGCGTCTCCACCGCCTCCAGGGTGCGCTGCCACAGGTCCAGGACCCGCTTGCCGACAGCGTCGGTGCCGTGGCGGTCGACGTAGCCCTGCACCTTCTCCAGGTACTCGCGCTGGATCTCCAAGGCGCTGGCCTCGCGCCCGTTGGCCAGCCGCACCTTGCGGCGGCCGGTCATGTCGTGGCTGACCTCCCGGATCGCCCGGATGGGGTTCTCCAGGGTGTAGTCGCGCATGACCACACCGGCCTCGATCATCCGCAGGACGAGGTCGGTCGAGCCGAGCTTGAGCAGGGTGGTGGTCTCGCTCATGTTGGAGTCGCCGACGATGACGTGGAGCCGGCGGAAGCGCTCGGCGTCGGCGTGGGGCTCGTCGCGGGTGTTGATGATGGGGCGCGAGCGCGTGGTCGCCGAGGAGACGCCCTCCCAGATGTGCTCGGCGCGCTGGCTGACGCAGAAGAGCGCTCCGCGGGGGGTCTGGAGGACCTTGCCCGCACCGCAGATGATCTGCCGGGTGACGAGGAAGGGGATCAGCACGTCGGCCAGGCGGCCGAACTCGCCGTGCCTGCCGACGAGGTAGTTCTCGTGGCAGCCGTAGGAGTTCCCGGCCGAGTCGGTGTTGTTCTTGAACAGGTAGATGTCGCCGGCGATGCCCTCCTCGTGCAGGCGCTGCTCGGCGTCGATCTGCAGCCCCTCCAGGATGCGCTCCCCGGCCTTGTCGTGGGCCACCAGGTCCACGAGGCTGTCGCACTCGGGGGTCGCGTACTCGGGGTGGCTGCCCACGTCCAGGTACAGGCGGGCCCCGTTGCGCAGGAACACGTTGCTGCTGCGCCCCCAGGAGACCACCCTGCGGAAGAGGTACCTGGCGACTTCGTCGGGCGACAGGCGGCGCTGTCCCCGGAAGGTGCACGTGACCCCGTACTCGTTCTCCAGCCCGAAGATCCGTCGTTCCACGCGGCCTCACCCACTTCCGTCACCGGGGTGCGGACGACGGGGCCTCGCCGTCCGCACCCGCCCGGCCGGTGGGGCGCGCCCGGCACGCCACACCGCGGTCGTCACTCACGTCACTCGTCGGTCTCGTCGCCGCTGTCCGCGGTGACCTGGCTGCTCGCGCCGCTCCGGGTCCGGCCCTCCTCCAGCAGGGTGCTCAGGCGCCGTCCGTGGATGCGGCGGAACTTCCTGTGCTCGCGCGAGCGCTCCAGGACGGCCACCTCCAGGTTGCCCGCCTCCAGTTCGCGCTCCTCCCCGTTCTCCTTGGCCAGGGCGTGGACGGCGGTGTCCAGGGCCGCGGAGAGCGGGGCGTCGGCGACGAAGCGGTCCTTGAGGACGGTGGCCACCTGCTCGGAGGAGCCGCCCACCGCCACGTGTCCCTGCTCGTCGACGATCGAGCCGTCGAAGGTGATCCGGTAGATCTCGTCCTCGTCTGCGACCTCGCCCACCTCGGCGACGACGATCTCCACTTCCCAGGGCTTGAGGCTCTCGCTGAAGACCGTACCCAGGGTCTGGGCGTAGATGTTGGCGAGCTGGCGTCCGCTGACGTCACGGCGGTCGTACTGGTAGCCGCGCACGTCCGCGAACCGCACCCCCATCAGGCGCAGGTTCTCGAACTCGGGGTACCGGCCCACCGCGGCGAAGCCGATGCGGTCGTAGAGCTCGCTGATCTTGTGCAGGGTGCGGGACACGTTGTCCGCCACCATGAGGATGCCGCCCTCGTACTGCAGGACGACGGCGCTGCGGCCGCGCGCGATACCCTTGCGCGCGTAGTCCGCCTTGTCCTTCATCTGCTGTTCGGGGGCGACGTAGAACGGCATCGACACCGCTGATCGTTCCTTACCTAGTCGGAAGAGGTCTCGTGTGGGCCCGCGGCCCCGGTCAGCTCAGCGCGGCGGTCGGACCGTCGGGCCGGGCGGCCCGGCCCTCGACCACCTCCGTGGCCAGACGGGCGATGTCGTCGGTGGGGACACGGCGGTGGCCGTCCTCGGTGACGACGTCGACGAGGGGGAAGATCTTGCGGTGCAGGTCGGGCCCGCCGGTGGCGGAGTCGTCGTCGGCGGCGTCGTAGAGGGACTCCAGCGCGGCCTTGATCGCGGTGGTCTCGTCCATGTCGTCGCGGAACAGCTTCTTGAGGGACCCCTTGGCGTAGACCGAGCCCGAGCCGATGGAGTGGTAGCGGTGCTCCTCGTAGCGCCCGCCCACGGCGTCGTAGCTGAACACCCGGCCGACCTCGGCGGTCTCGTCGTAGCCCACCAGGAGGGGGACCACGACGAAGCCCTGGAGGGCCATGCCGAGGTTGCCCCGCACCATCTGGGCCAGCTTGTTGGCCTTGCCCTCAAGGGAGAGCGCGCGGCCCTCCATCTTCTCGTAGTGCTCCAGCTCCACCTGGTAGAGGCGGGCCAGCTCGATACCGATCCCCGCGGAGCCGGCGATGGCGACCGCGGAGAACTCGTCGGCGCGGAACAGCTTCTCCATGTCCCGGTTGGCGATGACGTTGCCCTGGGTGGCACGCCGGTCGCCGGCCATGACCACACCCCCGGGAAAGGTCAGGGCGACGATGGTCGTCGCGTCGGGGGTGAGGTGCTCGGTCCCTCCGCCCGCGGACAGGTCCCGTCCGGGCAGCAGCTCGGGGCTGACGGACCGGACGAACTCCGTGAAGGACGAGGTCCCCGCACTCATGAACGCGGCGGGCAACCGTCCGCCCTCGAACCCTTCGAACACGCGACTCCCTCCACTCGCGTCCCACCCATGGGGGCGGATGGGACGGCCGTTGTCTCGATTGCTCTGGGGCCGGAGTCTCCCGGCCGATGGAACCGACCCTAGCCGTGCGCCCGGCGGCACCGACGGCACCGGAGTGCGCTGTCAGCGAACCGCCGAGGCGGGGCTACTGGCCGCCCTTCTGGACGAACTGCCGGACGAAGTCCTCGGCGTTGCTCTCCAGCACGTCGTCGATCTCGTCGAGGATGTCGTCGACCTCCTCGTCGAGCTTCTCCTTGTTCTCCTGGGCGTCCGCCGTCGCCTCGGTCTCCTCGACCTCCGCCTCCCGGCGCGAGGCGTGCTTCTGGCCGCCGGTGTCCTTCGTCGCCATAGCTGGCTACCTCCCTTTCGGAGCTCTCGCCCTTATCTTGGCCCAACAGCGCGCGGCTCAACCCCCTTCCCGAGGCCCGATACTCGCTAGTTACCTCGGGTCGCCGCGCCCGAACGGACACGTCAGGGGCCGGCCGCACCTGGTGCGGCCGGGTCCGCCACAAAGCCGCGGATGTCCGGAAACGCCCTCAGCCGCGGCCTCCGGTGAGGACCGCGACCAGATCGGCGGCCGTGTCCGAGGCGTCCAGCAGCGCGCCCACGTGCTCCCTGGTGCCCCTGCGCGGCTCCAGGGTGGGCACCCTCTGCAGCGAGTCGTGGCCGGGCAGGTCGAAGATCACCGAGTCCCACGAGGCCGCGGCCACCGAGTCGGCGTACTTGGCCAGGCAGCGGCCGCGGAAGTAGGCGCGGGTGTCCTCGGGCGGCTCGGTGACCGCCCGGAGCACCTCCGGCTCCTCCAGCAGGCGCCGCATCCGCCCCCGGGCCGCGAGGCGGTTGTAGATGCCCTTGTCCGGCCGCACGTCCGAGTACTGAAGGTCGACCAGTTGCAGTCGCGGGTGCGACCACTCCAGACCGTCGCGCGAGCGGTACCCCTCCAGCACCTTGAGCTTGGCTACCCAGTCCAGTTCCGCGGCCAGGTCCATGGGGTCGCGGCCCAGGCGCTCCAGCACCGAGGCCCAGCGGTCGAGGACGTCGGCGGTGTCGGGGTCCACGTCCGGGCCGAAGCGGTCCTCGACGTACTTGCGCGCCTGGTCCAGGTACTCCGCCTGGAGCTCCAGCGCGGTCATGCGCCGCCCGTCCTTGAGCTGCACCCGGTGCGTCAGCGTCGGATCGTGCGAGATCTCCCGCAGATCGGCCACGGGGGTCTCCAGGGACAGGTCCACGCTGAGGAAGCCGTCCTCGACCATCGCCAGCACCAGGGCGGTCGTCCCCAGCTTCAGGTACGTGGAGATCTCGCTCATGTTGGCGTCGCCGATGATGACGTGCAGCCGCCGGTAGCGGTCCGGGTCGGCGTGCGGCTCGTCCCGCGTGTTGATGATGGGACGCTTCAGGGTGGTCTCCAGGCCGACCTCGACCTCGAAGAAGTCGGCGCGCTGGGAGAGCTGGAAACCGCTCCCCTGGCCGTCCGCACCGATGCCGACCTTGCCCGCCCCGCACACCACCTGCCGGGAGACGAAGAACGGGATGAGGTGCCGGACGATGTCACCGAAGGGCGTCGACCGGTTCATGAGGTAGTTCTCGTGGCACCCGTAGGAGGCGCCCTTGTTGTCGGTGTTGTTCTTGTACAACTGGATCGGCTCGATGCCCGGGGTGGCCGCCGCCCGCGCCGCGGCGTCGGCCATCACGCGCTCGCCCGCCTTGTCCCACAGCACCGCGTCGCGCGGGTTGGTGACCTCGGGGGCCGAGTACTCGGGGTGGGCGTGGTCGACGTAGAGCCTGGCCCCGTTGGTGAGGATCACGTTGGCCAGCCCCAGGTCCTCGTCGGTGAGCTGGGTGGGGTCGGCCACCTCCCGCGCCAGGTCGAACCCACGCGCGTCACGCAGCGGATTCTCCTCCTCGAAGTCCCACCGGGCACGCCTGGCCCGGGCCGCCGAAGCGGCCAGGTAGGCGTTGACCACCTGGGTGGAGGTGACCATCGCGTTGGCCCCGGGGTTTCCTGGGACGGAGATCCCGTACTCGGTCTCGATACCCATAATCCGCCGCACACTCATGATCAGAGGTTATCCACCGGGACCGTCTCTTGAACGCTTCCGCGCCAATCGTGCCCCAAGTGCCGTGTTCCCGGGCGTTGCGGACAGGCGCCCGATCCGCACGGAGACGGCCCGGCGGTCCGGCACCGCACCCAGGGTCCGGCCCGGACCCTCCCGGCCCTCTTCCATGCCCCTGCGGGGCGGCGGGGACGGCACCGGGCACCGGGGCCGCCCGCGCGTGCGGGGTGATCGGCGGGCGGACCGGACGGAAAAGAGATCGGATAACCGCGTCGGTGTCCCGTCGGGTGGGCGCGGGGGACCTCCTCCGGCGGTTCTCCCCGGCGTTCTCCCCGCTCTCGTCCGACCGGGCGATTCCCTCCCCCGCCTCCCGAACCGCACGGGTGCGGCGGCCATTCCCCGACCGGAGGCGACGGCCTGCGCAAACGGTTCTCAGCCGAACCGGGGAAGGTCCTGCGCGCGTGTGCGGCCCCGTCCCGGGACACCCGCCACCGGCAGCCGGATCCCCGGTCGGCACAGGCCCCGTGCCGACCGGCCGGGATGACCGCAGGCCCCCGCGCCGGGAACTCGGCCCGGACGGGGCGAGGCCCCGGCTTCATGTTTCGGTCAGATCAGAAAACGGATATCCCCTTCATCCCCGCGCAGGGCCAATAGCGCTTCCGAACAGTTGAAACGCGGACCTTACGGCGTTTTTCAAGGGAATTTTCAGATACTCGGAGGTAGGTTTCCCGGATTCGCACCCGCCGCGGAGAGAGCAGCCTAAAATGAATAAACCTGTCCCCGCCTGAGGCGGCGCGAACGGCGCCGCTCCCCCACGGAACGGAACGCCCCACCCCGGCCGGCCACACGCAAGGAGTTCCGGTGAGTCCACACCCCACAGCCCCTCCGGTCTTCCCCCCTCAGGCGAAGGAACAGCCCTCTCCCCCACCCGCACCGGCCATCCGCGTCATGGTCGTGGACGACCACGCACTCTTCCGCCGGGGCCTGGTCTCGGTCCTAGACGAGGACATCGACGTGGTCAGCGAAGCGGCCAACGGCGAGGAGGCCGTCCGCCTGGCCGTCGAACACCGCCCCGACGTCATCCTCATGGACGTGCGCATGCCGCACACCAGTGGTATCGACGCCTGCTCGCGTATCCGCGAGGCGCTGCCGGACGCCAAGTTCATCATGCTCACCATGAGCGACGAGGAGTCCGACCTCTTCGACGCGCTCAAGGCGGGGGCCACCGGCTACCTGCTGAAGGAGATCTCGGTGACCGACGTCTCCGGGGCCGTGCGCAACATCGCCCGGGGGCAGTCGTTCGTCAGTTCGGCGATGGCCACCAAGCTGATCGGCGAGTTCGCGGAACTGGCCAAGCAGGAGAGCACTCCCCCCAGCGGCCCGGACCTCCCCCAGCTCACCCCCCGCGAGACCGAGGTGCTCAAACTGCTCGCCCACTCGCTCAACAACCGGGAGATCGGTGAGCGGCTGTTCATCACCGAGAACACGGTGAAGAACCACGTACGCAGCATCCTGGACAAGCTCCAGGTGCACTCGCGCACCGAAGCCGCCATCTACGCGGTCCGCGCCGAGTACGTCAAGGGCTGATCACGGGCGTCGTGGGCGACGCACGCCTGGTCGGCCTCAACGGCGAACACGGTCACCGCCGGCTACCGCACCCCCTCCAGGGGTCTCAATGGCCCGCTCCGCGGGTTCGATGGCCGCCAGCAGACGCCGCACACCCCAGCCGCCCCTCCCCCGACGTCGCTTCGTGTGACCACCCTCAGGGCGGTTCCCACCGCGCCCGGCCCCCGCATTCTGCTAACACGGAGACCGGAGACAACCGGCGACAGAAGGGGCCGACCGTCAAACCCGGTCGGCCCCTCACCACGCTCTCACAGCCGTATCGTCACAGGTACTGGCCGGTGTTGGCCACCGTGTCGATACTCCGACCGGAGTCGGCGCCCTTCTTGCCGGTCACCAGGGTGCGGATGTAGACGATGCGCTCGCCCTTCTTGCCGGAGATGCGGGCCCAGTCGTCGGGGTTGGTCGTGTTGGGCAGGTCCTCGTTCTCGCTGAACTCGTCGACGCAGGCCTGCATCAGGTGCGAGACCCGGATGCCCTTGGACTGGTTGTCGATGAAGTCCTTGATGGCCATCTTCTTGGCCCGCGAGACGATGTTCTCGATCATCGCGCCGGAGTTGAAGTCCTTGAAGTACAGGACCTCCTTGTCCCCGTTGGCGTAGGTGACCTCCAGGAACCGGTTCTCCTCGCCCTCGGTGTACATCCGCTCCACGACCCGCTGGATCATGGCGTCCACCGTGGCCTTGGTCGAACCGCCGTGCTCGGCGAGGTCGTCGTCGTGCAGCGGCAGTTCCGCGGTGACGTACTTGGCGAAGATGTCCCGGGCGGCCTCGGCGTCGGGACGCTCGATCTTGATCTTGACGTCCAGCCGGCCCGGCCGCAGGATCGCCGGGTCGATCATGTCCTCGCGGTTGGAGGCGCCGATGACGATGACGTTCTCCAGCCCCTCGACACCGTCGATCTCGCTCAGCAACTGCGGGACGATCGTGTTCTCCACGTCGGAGGACACGCCCGAACCGCGGGTGCGGAAGATCGAGTCCATCTCGTCGAAGAACACGATGACCGGCGTACCCTCGGAGGCCTTCTCCCGGGCCCGCTGGAAGACCAGGCGGATGTGCCGCTCGGTCTCGCCGACGTACTTGTTGAGCAGTTCCGGGCCCTTGATGTTGAGGAAGAAGCTCTTGCCGACGTCGCGGCCGGTCCGCTCGGCCACCTGCTTGGCCAGCGAGTTGGCCACCGCCTTGGCGATGAGCGTCTTGCCGCAGCCGGGCGGGCCGTAGAGCAGCACGCCCTTGGGCGGGCGCAACTGGTGTTCGTAGAACAGGTCCTTGTACAGGTAGGGCAGCTCGACCGCGTCACGGATCATCTCGATCTGCCCGGCCAGGCCGCCGATGTCGGTGTAGGCGATGTCGGGGACCTCTTCGAGGATGAGCTCCTCGACCTCGGACTTGGGGATCCGCTCGTAGACGTACCCCGACCTGGGCTCCAGCAACAGGGAGTCCCCCGGCCGGATCGGCTCGTCGCGCAGCGGGTCGGCCAGCCGGACGATCCGCTCCTCGTCGTGGTGGGAGATCACCAGCGCGCGCTCGCCGTCCTCAAGGAGCTCCTTGAGCATGACGACCTCGCCGACCGTCTCGAAGGACTCCACCTCGACGACGTTGAACGCCTCGTTGAGCATCACCTCCTGGCCCGGTCGCAGCGCGTCGACGTCCACCGAAGGGCTGACGTTGACCCGCATCTTGCGTCCGTTGGTGAAGATCTCCACCGTCTCGTCCTCGCGCGCGCCCAGGTAGACGCCGAACCCGGAGGGCGGTTGAGCCAGCCGGTCGACCTCCTCCTTGAGGGCCACGATCTGTTCCCGAGCCTCCTTGAGGGTGGAGACAAGGCGCTCGTTCTGCCCGTTGGCCGCCGCGAGGTTGCCCTGGGCCTCCCGCAGCCGCTCCTCCAATAGGCGCACATGTCGGGGCGAATCGGCGAGCTTGCGCCGAACCACGCTGAGTTCCTTTTCCATGTAGGAGACCTGTGCCGTGAGTTCAGCAACTTCACGGTCACGGTCGCTCTGCCGCTCGTCGTCGCGCTCGGCCACGTCCGCCACCTCCCTATGAGAAGGACGACTACTCCGGAACCTACCTACCCCTGCCCAATTCCTAACCTCCCACCTTGGGAGAGTGTCGTGGGCCTCATCGGACCCTCTTGCATCGACCCAGGTCAGAGCACTAGAGGATGATCCGACGTAATGAGAAAGTAACCTCTGCGGCCGGTCGGGGGCAAGGTTTTCCCAGCAAAGGAAAACCGATTCCTGCCGATATGCGAACTCAGCCCTCCGCTCCCCTCTCAGCGGCACGCGCGCTCTCGTAGTCCTTGCCGTAGGCCCCCTTGGCCGGCCTGCGCCGGCGTCCGGGCGCCTCCACACCGTCGGCCAGGCGCCGCGCGGTCACCAGGAACCCGGTGTGCCCGATCATCCTGTGGTCCGGGCGCACCGCCAGCCCCTCCACGTGCCAGGTGCGCAGCATGGTCTCCCACGAGCGCGGCTCGTAGAACCTGGGGTCATCGCGCAGCTCCTCGACCACCCGCGACAACTGCGTGGTGGTGGCGACGTAGCAGCACACCAGCCCGCCGGGGATCAGCGCCCCCGCGACCGTCTCCAGGCACTCCCACGGGGCGAGCATGTCCAGGAACACGCGGTCGACCCCGGTCTCCTCCAGGGACTCCACCAGGTCGCCCACGGTCAGCTTCCACGCCGGATGCGGCCCACCGTAGAAGCGCTCCACGTTCCTGCGCGCGATCTCGGCGAAGTCGGCACGCCTCTCATAGGAGTACACAGCGCCCCGCTCACCGACCGCGCGCAGCAGCCAGTTGGACATGGCGCCCGACCCCGCGCCGGCCTCGACCACGCGGGCCCCTGGGAAGATGTCGGCCTCCACCAGGATCTGCGCCGCGTCCTTGGGGTAGACGATGGTCGCGCCGCGCTTCATCGACAGTGTGTAGTCGATGAGCAGCGGCCGCAGCGCCACGTACTCGGTCCCGTTCCCCGAGCGCACCACGCTGCCCTCGGGCCGGTCGACGAGGTCGGAGTGGTCGATCTTGCCCTTGTGCGAGTGGAAGGCGCCGCCCTCGGTCAGCCTGATGGTGTGCATGCGCCCCTTGGGGTCGGTCAACTGCACGGTGTCACCGTAGGCGAAGGGGCCGCGGCGGCCATGGATACCGGTCAACTGTCGTTCTCGTCTTCCCTCGTGGCGATGGTCAGGGCGGTGGCCCAGATTATCGGCACGACGGCACCGCGCCGACCACGCATGCGTTCGCGCTCCCCCGTATCGGGCAGTATCGGACTGCGGCCCCGGAGCCCGCACAGGACACAGAACCAGGAAGAAGCACACTCCATGCCACATCCGGACACCGGACTGGGAATCGACATCGGCGGCAGCGGGATCAAGGGCGCTCCCGTCGACCTGGGAACCGGAGAGTTCACCGCCGACCGCCTGCGGCTGCCCACCCCCGAGCACTCGGGCCCCGCCGAGGTGGCGTTCGTGATCGGCGAGATCGTGGCGCACTTCCCCGAGGCGCTGGAGGGGGGCCTGGGCATCACCTTCCCCGGGGTCGTCCAGCAGGGCGTGGTGCGCACCGCCGCCAACGTGGACAAGGCATGGATCGGCACCGACGCCCAGGCACTGTTCTCCGAGGCCGCCGGACGGCCAGTACGGATCCTCAACGACGCCGACGCCGCCGCCGTCGCCGAGGCCCGCTTCGGCGCCGCCAAGGGCGTCTCCGGGGTGGTGCTGCTGACCACCCTGGGCACGGGGATCGGAACGGCCCTGGTGGTGGACGGCCGCCTGGTGCCCAACACCGAGTTCGGCCACCTGCAGATCGACGGGCACGACGCGGAGTCCCAGGCGTCCTCGGCCGCACGCCAACGCGACGACCTCTCCTACGAGGAGTGGGCCCGCTCCCGGCTCAACCGCTACTACCAGGTGGTGGAGGAGCTGCTGTGGCCGGACCTGATCGTGGTCGGCGGCGGGGTGAGCCGCAAGTCGGAGAGGTTCCTGCCCCACCTGGACATCCGCACGCCCATCGTGCCCGCGGCCCTGCTCAACACAGCCGGGATCGTGGGCGCGGCGCTGTCCGCCGCAGAGCTGAGGCACTAGAGCGCGGACGGGCGGCCCCGGGCCCGTCACCCGCACAGAGGGAGACTGGGTTGCGGGCGCGGCCCGGGGCCGCCCGCCAGGGCACGGGGCACGGCCCGCGCCCGCAGTACGCGAGGAGAGGGCTCGCGCATGTCCGGCGGAGGCCGCTCCGCGGACCTGGTGGCCTCCGCCCGCCGAACGGCCTCGGCGACACTCGGAACTCTGCCGCACCGGGAGGGTCTCCGGACGGTGATATGCGGATCACGCATTCGGGTCTCTTTCTCCTACCCGCCCACCCGGGGCGGCAGGGATCCCTACCCTGGGTGCCCATGAACCGAACACACGGCGTTCCCCCCACGGACCTGTGGACACGGCCGGACATGGCCGCCGCACTGGCCTCCTGCGACATGGCGGCCGTCCTGGAGGGCGTGCGCGAAGCCCGCGGCTGGTCGCAGGGGGCCCTGGCCCGGGCCATCGACTACTCCCAGAGCTGGGTCTCCCGGGTGGTCAACGGGCAGCAGTCGCTCACCGTCCCCCAGGTCCATGACCTCGCCCTGCGGCTCCAGATCCCCCTGCACCTGATCCGGTTCGCCGACGGCCCGGAGCCGTTCGGCCCCGCGCCGCGGCGCGGGCCGGGGCGTCCGATCGCCGCGAACACCCTCTTCCCGCCCGCCCCCAGCGGGCCGGCGAAACCCCCCCGCGCCGGAACGCGCCACTCGGTGGACGAGACCACCACGGCCGCGCTGAGGGCGATCACCGGCGGCCAGCGCCGGATGGACGCCACCGCCCCGGCCCGGCACCTCCTGCCCAGCGCGATGGCGCACGTGCACCTGTGCGAGCAGATGCTCGGACACGCGCACGGGACACCCTTCTTCGGAGCGCTGAGCGGCGCGGCCAGCGAGGCCTCGGGCTTCGCGGCGTGGCTGCACGCCGACCAGGGCGACATGGGGTCGGCCCGGGCGCACTACCGCACCGCGGTCGTCCGCGCCCGCCAGGCGGGCATGCGGCTGCTCGACGTCTACATGCTCGGCTCCCTGGCCGCCTTCGAGACCGACACGGCGGAGGACCCCGAACTCGGTCTGGGGCTGGTACGGGAGGCCGAACACGTCCTGGGACCCTCCGCCCACCCCACCGCCCGCGCCTGGCTCGCCTGCGTGGGGGCGCTCGCCCACGCGGGCCTGGGCGAGCGCTCCGAGGCCCTGCGCGCCATCGACAGGGCCGAACGGGACGCGGGCGGATCGGCCAACGCCGACCCGCCCTGGCCCTGGGTGTTCGCCTTCGACCAGGCCAAGGTGGCCGGGTACCGGGCGCTCGTGGGGGTGCGGCTGCGCGATCCGCACCAGGCGCGCACGGCCTTCGGAGAGACCGCCGTGGCGTCCTCTCCGCCCAGCGCCAAGCAGTCAGCGGTCCTCCAGGTGGAACTGGCCTCCGCGCACGCCGACGCGGGCGACGTCGACGAGGCGTTCCGGCTCCTCCAGGAGGCCCTGAGCACCGGGCTGCGCTACGGGTCCGAACGCGTGGTGGGCCGGGTGCGCTCGTTCCGGCGCCGCTACCGGGGGCCGCGGGCCGACTGCGTCGACGCCCTGGACGCACGCCTGGCCGCGCTCGCGGCCGACCTCCCGGCCACTGGGTAGGTACAGACCGGTCGGCGTGCACACGCGTCGACCGGTCCATCAGGAGCGTAAGGAGGTCTCTTGATCCGCATCGGCATCACCGGACACCGTGCACTGCCGCCCGGCGTGGACGCGGACGTCGCCGATCTGCTCCGCGCCCACCTGGCCCCCTACGGCCGCGCCATGGTCGGCCTGTCCTGCCTCGCCGACGGCGCCGACACCGCCTTCGCCGAGGCCGTGCTCGGTGCCGGCGCCCCGCTGGAGGTGGTCGTCCCGGCGAGCGGCTACCGGGCCTCGCTCCCCGCGGAGCACCACGACACCTACGACCGACTGCTGGCCGGGGCCGCGCGCATCCACGACCTCGGGCACACGGCGTCCTCACCCGAAGCGCACATGGCCGCGGGCCGACTGCTCGTGGACCGCAGCGACCGGCTCATCGCCGTCTGGGACGGCCTGCCCGCACGCGGCCCCGGCGGCACCGCGGACGTGGTCGCCTACGCCCGCTCCCTCTCGCGGCCGGTGACCGTGCTCTGGCCCGAGGGGGCCCGGCGGTGAGGGCGCTCAACCCGCCCCGCGCCCCCGCATCGCCAGGTTGACGTCAACCGAGCGCAGCACCCCGTGCACCCGCCCGTCCAGCCCCACCACGGGGTACTCCGCGAGGGGGTGGGCCGAGAGCGCCTCCAGCAGTTCCTCGCCCTCCAGAGCGGCGGGGACCACCGCCTCACGGCCCACCCCGCGGGACACACTCGACACGGGCACCCAGGGGCGGCGCTCCCGCGGGATGGCCTCAGCGGCCGCCCGGTGCACGATCGAGACGGGAGCGCCCTCCGGGTCCACGACCACGATCGCGTCGGCCCCCGCCCCGGCCGCACGCCGGTCCGCCTCCGCCAAAGGGGTGTCGGCGGCCACGGCCACCGCGGGACGGGCCAGCGCCCCAGCGCGCAGCCCCGGCACACGTGCCCGCATCCGGGCGTTGCCCAGCGCCTCCGTCGAGCCCATCCAGATGAACCCACCCAGGACCAGGCCCCACACGAGCGCCCACGGGTCGGGGCTCGCGCCGGACCACAGAGCCGGTACCAGCGGCAGCGCCACGATCGCCAGCGCCAGCACCCGGCCGCCCCAGGCCGCGGCGACACTGCCCGCGTAGGGGCGGCCGGTCATCCGCCACACCGCCGCGCGCAGGAGCCGGCCGCCGTCCAGCGGAAGCCCGGGGAGCAGGTTGAACACGCCCACGAGCAGGTTGGCCACCCACAACTGCAACAGCAGCTCCCCGACCACGGTGAGCGGGTCGACCGGCAGCCACAGCAGGTAGCCCAGGCCCGCCAGCACCAGCGACAGCGCGGGCCCGGCGAAGGCGATCCAGAACTCGCGTCCGGGCGTGGGCGCCTCGCGCTCGATCTCGGAGACCCCGCCCAGGGCGTACAGGACGATGCGCCGCACCGGCAGCCCGTAGCGCCGGGCCACCAGCGCGTGGGCGAGTTCGTGTACCAGGACGGAGGCGTAGAGCAGGACCGCGAAGACGAACGCGAGCAGGTAGGCGCCGGGGCCCAGCGCCAGGCGGTCCTGGGCGATCCCACCGTAGACCACGGTGATCAGCGCCGCCACGATCAGCCACGAGGCGCTCAGGTGGACGGGCACGCCGAAGGGTCGTCCGAGGACGAGGCCCTGCCCTCCGGAGGAGCGGCCCCGGGGCCCGGTACTGGTGTCATCACTGCTCTCGGTCACCTCCCCAGACTAGGAGCTGTTTTTGAACGCCGGCTGCACCGCAGGGGGTTGGCGAGGGCTCCCGCGGGGTCGGAGGAGGCCCGGCCGCGGCGCCGTTCCCCTACGCTCGTCTCCATGACCACCGCGCCCCTGCCGTCCGCGCTGTCGCCGTCGCGGGCCGCCGACTTCCTCCAGTGCCCCCTGCTGTTCCGGTTCCGGGCCGTGGACCGGCTCCCCGAGTCCCCCAGCCCCGAGGCGCTGCGGGGCACCCTGGTCCACTCCTGCCTGGAGCGCCTGTACGAACTCCCCTCCGAGACGCGCACCCCGCGCACCGCGGTCGGGCTCGTCGACCCCCAGTGGGAGCGGCTGCGCACCAAGAAGCCCGAGGTCGGGGAGATGTTCGCCGACCAGGCTGAGGTCGACGCGTGGCTGGAGTCGGCGCGACACCTGGTCCGGCGCTACTTCGACCTGGAGAACCCCGCCGCGCTGGAGCCCAGGGAGCGCGAGATGCGCCTGGAGGTGGCGCTGCCCACCGGACTGCGGCTGCGCGGCTACGTCGACCGGCTCGACGTGGCGCCCTCGGGACAGATCCGGGTGGTGGACTACAAGACCGGCAAGTCGCCCCATCCGCGGTTCGAGGACAAGGCCCGGTTCCAGATCTTCTTCTACGCCGTGATGATCTGGCGCGATCTGGGGATCGTGCCGAGCCGCCTCCAGCTCGTCTACCTGGGCGGGGACGGGGCGGTGCGCTGGTACGACCCCACCGAGGACGAACTGAGGGCCGCCGAGGACGAGATCACCGGTATCTGGGAGCGCATCGAGGAGGCGGGCCGCTCGGGGGTGTGGCGGCCCCGACGCAGCAAGCTGTGCGGGTGGTGCGAGCACCAGGCGATCTGCCCGGAGTTCGGCGGGACCCCTCCGCCGCTGCCGACCGCCTGAGCCCGGCGCGTCGCCGCCGGAGGCACCGCGCCCGCCCTGGCAGGATGTTCCGGTGATCGAGCTCACCGGTGTTCGTGCCCGGTCCGGGCGAACCCTCCTCCGTATCACGGCGTCCACTGGGGGGCGGTGATAACGATCCGGTCACCGTTGGTCCGAACGGGGGGAACGGAGAGCACGAGATGCCGAAGCGGGAGCGCGGTGGGCCGCCGAGCGAGGAGATCCTGCTCAGCAGGATGCGCGACTGGCGGGCCGAACACGAGCGGGAGCTGACGGCCGACGGCCTCGACGACGAGCAGGAGGAGCCGCTCCCCGACCCGCGCGTCATCGACCTGGTGCTGCGCGTGGGTGAGTTGATGCTGGCCAGCGGGGAGAGCACCGAGGTCGTCAGCGAGGCCATGCTGAGCCTGTCGGTCGCCTTCGACCTGCCCCGGACGGAGGCCTCGGTCACCTTCACCACGATCACGCTGTCCACCCACCCGGTCGGCGAGCAGCCGCCGGTCACCGGTGAACGCGTGGTGCGCCGCCGCACCCTGGACTACTTCCGCGTCGGCGAACTGCACACGCTGGTGGAGGAGTCCGCTCTGGGCCTGCTCGACCTGGAGGAGGCCACCACCCGGTTCAACCGGATCCGCCGGGCCCGCGCGCCCTACCCGAACTGGTTCATCACGGTCGGCCTCGGCCTGATCGCCTCCAGCGCCAGTGTGATGATGGGCGGCGGCCTCATCGTGGCGACGGCCGCGTTCCTGGCCACGGTCCTGGGCGACCGGATCGCGGTGTTCCTGGCCCGGCGCGGTGTGGCGGAGTTCTACCAGATGACGGCGGCCGCGGTCGTGGCCGCGACCATCGGCGTGGCGCTGCTGTGGGTGAGCGTGGAACTCGACCTGGGACTGGCCGCGGGCGCGATCATCACCGGGAACATCATGGCCCTGCTGCCGGGGCGTCCACTGGTGGCCAGCCTCCAAGACGGTATCAACGGCAGCTACGTGTCGGCGGCGGCGCGCCTGCTGGAGACCTTCTTCATCCTCGGCGCGATCGTGGCCGGGGTGGCCACGGTGGCCTACACCGCCATGCGCCTGGACGTGCACATCGACCTGGACTCCCTGCCGTCGGCGGGGATCTCCATGGAGGTCCCGGTACTGCTCGGCGCCGCGGGCATCGCCATGGCCTTCGCCGTCTCCCTGGTCGTGCCGCCCCGCCTGCTGCCCGCCATCGGCGCGCTCGGGGTGATGATCTGGGTGATCTACGCGGGCCTGCGCTCGGTTCTGGAGGTGCCGCCGGTGGTGGGCACCGTCGTGGGCGCGGTCGCGGTGGGCGTCGTGGGCCACTGGCTGGCGCGGCGCACCCGGCGGCCGGTGCTGCCCTACCTCGTGCCCTCCATCGCCCCCCTGCTCCCGGGGAGCATCCTGTACCGGGGGCTGATCGAACTCACCCAGGGCACGGCCATCTCCGGGATGCTCAGCATGGTGGAGGCGGTCATGGTGGGCCTGGCTCTGGGCGCGGGGGTCAACCTCGGCGGTGAGCTGGTCCGGGCCTTCCAGCACGGCGGCCTGGCCGGGGCGGGCATGCGGGGCCGGCCCGCGGCGCGCAGGACACGCGGCGGGTACTGAGGGCGACGTGGCCGGAAGCGGCCAGAACGAATCCGCCCGCCCCGGGTATCCCACTATGCGGAGAACCGGACGCGGGGGCGGAGAGCCACCGCCCTCCGCCCGAACCGCAGCATGATGTGACGTGAGCCACTACGCTTGGCGGCAGCTCAGAGCCGAGCGTCCGACCGAAGGGCCCATCCATGTTCACGTGCAGCCACCAGCCCCCCTGTCCCTCCTCCTCGGACACCGACCGCGAGGCCGCCCGGGTGCTCGCCAGCCACCCCGAGCAGGGGTGGAGTCTGCTGTGCAACGGCGTCGTCCTGTTCGACGACACCGGTGAGCTCCTGCCCGACGGTGCCGCCATCGCTCCGCACCGACCCCGCGTGGCGGCCTGATCCCGGCCCGAACCGTCAGGGGGCGTCCGGCCCGCCGCGGCCGGGCCACCCCGGGGGGAGGACGTCCACCCCTCCCGCCGCCCGCCTCAGCCGGCCCCTGAAGTCGGCGTGCACGCCCTCGCCCCACACCGTCTCGTCGGGGGTGCGCAGGGCCTGCTCCATCACCTGGCGCAACACGTCTGGGCGCGCCTCGCCCTCCGCCACGGGCAGGGCGAGCAGGGCGTGCATCCGGGTGAGGACGGCGAACAACTCCCCCGCGAGGAGGGGCGCGCTGAAGGTGGCCACGGCCTCCTCCAGGTAGGGCTCCCACCACGGGGCCCGCCCGTCGCCGTCCGTTTCGCCGTCGTCCTCCTGCGGTGCGAAGCCGCGCCGCAGGCGGCCGCGCACCTCCTCGGCGAACCCGGGTGCGCCGCCGCGCGTGCCCTCGCTCCAGACCCCGGCCGCGGCGTCCGGTTCCCCGCGCAGGGCCAGCAGCCCCGCCAGGAGTTCGACCGCGGTGCCGAAGGTGTCGGGCCGCGCGGGCTGGGCGTCCAGGGCGCCGACCAGGTCGGCGACGGCCTGCTCCATCCGGGTCGCGGCGCGCAGCACCCGCAGTTCGGGGTCGTCGGGGGCGGCACGCAGCCCGCGGTCCGCGGCCGCGGCGGCGGTCTCCGCGGCGCCCTGTTCCAGGAGGCGTCCGGTGAGGTCGCGGGCGGCCTCGGCGACCGCGGCGGCGTGCGGGGAGCCGGGTTCCCCGGCCCCGGAGGGCGGGTCGAGCGCCCTCTCCCAGTGCTCCCGTGCGCGCGCGGAGTCCCCGCGCGCCTCGGCCAGGCGTGCCAGTGCGTGGTGGGCGGCCACGGCCTGGGCCGGCCCACCCAGGTCGAGGAGGCGGCGCCAGACGTCGGCCGCCTCCTCGAACCGCCCGTCCTGTTCCAGGGACAGGGCCAGGTGGTGGGCGGCGCGCGGGGCGGAGCGGGGGTCGCCGGTGTCCATGGCGCGGCGCGCGGCATCGCGTGCCTCCGCCAGGTCGCCGAGCCGGTCCCGGACCACGGCCAGGCCGAGCAGGGCGCCGGCCAGGACCTCGGCCGGGGGGTCGGCCGCCACGGCGCTGCTGAAGAGCTCGGCGGCGCGCTCCAGGTGTCCGTTCTCCGCGAGGTCGCGGGCCTGGGCGCACAGGTCGGCTGCCTCGCGGCCGGCCGTGGTGGTCATGGGCGGATCGCTTTCGACGGGGGGCGTGGGGCGGTACGGCCCGCCGTCCCTGTGCGGCGGACCCTCTCACGGTAGCCGGATCGGTGGCGCTCAGGGGCGAGCGGAGCGCGGGAGGCGCCGTGTCGGCCTGTGCGCTGTCTTTTCCACGCCCAAGCGAACCACAGCCTTTATGGCGTAGATTTCCGAAATGACGGACAAAAGGGGGTACCTGAGCATGTGTCGGTACCCCCTGGCGGTCAGGACTCGAATGCCTCCGGCGGCGGGCACGAGCAGACCAGGTTCCGGTCGCCGTAGGCCTGGTCGATCCGTGCCACCGGCGGCCAGTACTTGTCCCGACGCAGCGACTCCAGCGGGTAGACCGCCTCCTCCGGGCTGTAGCCGCGGTCCCAGGAGAGCAGCGACTCCGCGGTGTGCGGCGCCCCCTTGAGCGGGTTGTCCGAGGCGTCCCACTCCCCCGAGGCCACCCGGTCGATCTCGGCGCGGATCGCGACCATCGCCTCGACGAAGCGCTCCAGTTCGGCGAGGTCCTCGCTCTCTGTGGGCTCCACCATCAGGGTGCCCGCCACCGGGAACGACATGGTGGGCGCATGGAAGCCGTAGTCCATGAGCCGCTTGGCCACGTCCTCGTTGCTGATCCCAGTGGCCTTCTGGAGGGGGCGGATGTCGATGACGCACTCGTGCGCCACCAGGCCGCCCGCACCGGTGTAGAGCACCGGATAGTACGGCTCCAGCCGCTTGGCCAGGTAGTTCGCCGACAGTACGGCGGTCTCGGTGGCCGCGCGCAGCCCCTCCCCGCCCATCATCCGCATGTAGGCCCAGGAGATCGGCAGGATGCCCGCCGACCCCAGCGGGGCCGCCGAGACCGCGCCCACCGCGCCCCGCGCGTCCTCGCCCGGCCGGGACGGCAGGAAGTCGGCCAGGTGCGCGCGGACCGCGACCGGCCCCACCCCCGGGCCGCCCCCGCCGTGCGGGATGCAGAAGGTCTTGTGCAGGTTCAGGTGGCTGACGTCCGCGCCGAACTCACCGGGCTTGGCCCAGCCCAGGAGGGCGTTGAGGTTGGCCCCGTCCACGTACACCTGGCCGCCCGCCTCGTGGACCAGGCGGCACACCTCGGTGACGGTGTCCTCGTACACGCCGTGTGTGGAGGGGTAGGTCACCATGATGGCCGCCAGGTCCCCCGCGTGCTCGGCGGTCTTGGCCCGCAGGTCGGCCAGGTCGATGTTGCCCCCGGAGTCACAGGCCACCACGGCCACGCGCATGCCGGCCATCACCGCGCTGGCGGCGTTGGTGCCGTGCGCCGAACTGGGGATGAGGCACACGTCGCGGTGGCCCTCCCCACGGGAGCGGTGGTGGGCGCGGATCGCCAGCAGGCCCGCGAGTTCACCCTGGGAGCCCGCGTTGGGCTGGAGGGACACCGCGTCGTAGCCGGTGGCCTCGGCCAGCCAGCCCTCCAACTGGCGGGCCAGGGCCAGACTCCCGGCCGCCTGGTCGGCCGGGGCGAAGGGGTGCAGGTCGGCGAACTCGGGCCAGGTGACCGGCTCCATCTCCGCCGTGGCGTTGAGCTTCATCGTGCACGAGCCCAGCGGGATCATCGTGCGGTCCAGCGCCAGGTCGCGGTCGGCCAGGCGGCGCATGTACCGCAGCAGGGAGGTCTCGCTGCGGTGGGTGTTGAACACCGGGTGGGCGAGATAGTCCACCCCGCGCCTCAGCCCCTCGGGCAGCCGGTCCCCGGCGTCGGAGAGCGGTTCGGGACCGCCCTCGGTGAAGGCCGCCGCCACCCGGGCCAGGTCGTCGGGGGTGGTGGTCTCGTCCACGCTGACGCCGACGGTGGTCTCGTCCACGGCCAGGAGGTTGTAGCCGGCCTCCAGCGCCCGGCGGACCACCTTCCCGGCGTCGGGGACCCGGACGCGCACGGTGTCGAAGTAGGCGGTGTGCACCGTCTCCAGGCCCTGCGCCTCCAGGGCCCCGGCCAGCGCCGCGGCTCCGGCGTGCACCCGCTGGGCGATGGCCCGCAGGCCGTGGGGCCCGTGGTGGACCGCGTACATCCCGGCCATCACGGCCAGCAGCACCTGGGCGGTGCAGATGTTGCTCGTGGCCCTCTCCCGGCGGATGTGCTGCTCGCGGGTCTGGAGGGCGAGGCGGTAGGCGGGCCGCCCGGTCCCGTCCCGGGACACCCCGACCAGCCGCCCGGGCAACTGGCGCCGCAGCTTCTCCCCCACCGCCATGTAGCCCGCGTGCGGCCCGCCGAAACCGAGCGGGACGCCGAAGCGCTGGGTGGAGCCGACCGCGATGTCGGCGCCCAGGTCGCCGGGGCCGCGCAGCACGGTGAGGGCGAGGATGTCGGCGGCCACGACGGCCAGAGCGCCCCGCTCGTGGGCCTCGGCGATGGCCGCGCTCGGGTCGCGGACGAGCCCGCTCGCCGCGGGGTACTGGACCAGGACGCCGAAGGCGTCGCACGGAAGGCCCCGGGACAGGTCGGCGGCCACGACCTCGATGCCCAGCGGCTCGGCGCGCGTGCGCAGCACGTCGAGGGTCTGGGGGAAGACGTCGGCGTCGACCGCGAAGGTGTCGGAGCGGCTCTTGGAGGCGCGGCGCGCCAGTGTCATGGCCTCAGCCGCCGCGGTCGCCTCGTCCAGCAGCGAGGCGCCGGAGACGGGCAGGCCGGTGAGGTCGGAGACCATCGTCTGGAAGTTGAGCAGGGCCTCCAGGCGGCCCTGGGAGATCTCGGGCTGGTAAGGCGTGTAGGCCGTGTACCAGGCGGGGTTCTCCAGGATGTTGCGGAGGATGACGGGAGGGGTGTGGGTGCCGTAGTAGCCCTGGCCGATCAGCGACGTGCGCACCCGGTTGCGGGAGGCCAGTTCGCGCAGTTCGGCCAGCGCCGCGGCCTCGCCGACCGGCGCGGGCAGGTCGAGGCGGGCCCCGCGTCCGGGGTCGTCGAGGAGGGCGTCGGGGACGGCGGCCGCCATGAGCTGGGCGGTGGATCCGTAGCCGACGGCGGCGAGCATCCGCGCGGTCTCGGAGGGGGTAGGGCCGATGTGGCGGTCGGCGAAGCCGGTGGCGGGTGCGGGCGGCGGGTGCGGTGCGGACGGGGCTGGCACGGAGACCTCCTGGTGACAGGGCCGAGCGGATCGGCGTGTTCCTCGCGGTCTCCCCCTCTGTCACCGGGCACTCGGGCCGGGTTTCAGAGCGGCCTCCTCCACGCGGTCCATGGTGCCTGAGAGGTTACTGGGGAGTATTGCCCCGTCGGCGCCCCTGCCGGGGTCTCTCCCACGCGGTATCGGCGGCCAGTTGACGCTATGTGGATACGACGACAGGACGAATGTCGTTTTTCACCCTTGTTGTGCCAACGGTAGTCGATCGCCCGCCGAGAGCCGAGCCCCAGGGCGCGTGTTCCGCGCAACTCCGCCCGGACCCGCTCAGCCGGTGCGGCGCTCCCTGCGGCGCCGGGCCAGCTCGTCCACCGGCGGGGCGTCCGGCAGCTCCTCGGCGGGCACCACGCCCAGCGCCTCCTCCAGTTCGCGCCAGACGTTGGCCAGAGCCAGGCCGAACATGCCCTGCCCGCGCTGCATGAGGTCGATGACCTCCTCGGAGGAGGTGCACTCGTAGACGCTGGCGCCGTCGCTCATCAGGGTGATCCGGGCCAGGTCCTGCGCCGGCCTGCCGCGCAGGTGGTCGACGGCGGTACGGATCTGCTGGAGGGAGATGCCCGTGTCCAGGAGCCGTTTGGCCACCTTCAGCAGGAGGATGTCGGGGAGGCTGTACAGCGGTGCGCCCTGGACTCCGGCGGGCACGCTCGGCCGCACCAGGCCGGTTCTGGCCCAGTAGTCGAGCTGTCGGTAGGTGATCCCGGCGGCGGTACACGCCGCCGGCCCCCTGTACCCGGCGTCCATCGGCAGCGCCACCACGTCCTCTTCGCACAGCAGGCCCCGCTGTCCTGCCAGCCGCAGCGCGGACCGCCTGTCATGGGTCTCCCGCTCGCTGCCCGCTACCGCCACGCCGACCTCCGGCCTCTCGTCCCACGGCGGTATCGACAGGGGATGCCCACTCAGGGACGGGGGTGCGCCGCGGGTTCCACAGCACCGACGGTAGGACGACCGACCGTAAGCGTCAACGAAGGCACCCGGCGCGTCGCCAAGTGCCCCGCCCCCACACGCCCGGGCCCCTCGCGCCTGCCGTGCGCGCGGCGGGCTCCGGCCCGGGCCGGAGTAGACCCGCCCCGGAGCGGGGCTACTCCGCGCGTCGGCCGAAGTCCTCCGGTGAGATGTTGTCCAGGAACTCCCGGAACGCCTCCACCTGGTCCTCCTGTTCGTCGGGGATGGGCATCCCCGCCTCCTCGATCACGTCCTCGTGCGCGTAGATCGGCGTGCCGGTCCGCAGGGCGAGGGCGATCGAGTCGGAAGGGCGCGCGCTGACCTCGACACCGTTGGTGAACACCAGTTCGGCGTAGAAGATCCCGTCGTTCAGGCCCGTGATGTTCACCGTCCGCAGACCCGTGTCCAGGGCCTCCAGCACGTCCCGGAACAGGTCGTGGGTCAGCGGCCGTGCGGGGGCGACCCCCTGCTGGGCGAGCGCGATCGCCGTCGCCTCCACACTGCCGATCCAGATCGGCAGGTAGCGTTCTCCGTCGGATTCCTTGAGCAGGACAATCGGCTGGTTCGAGGGCATCTCGACCCGGACGCCGACGACCTCCATGTGCTTCACAGCGGCTCCGTCCCACGACGTCGTATTGCCGGATGGGCACTCGTCCCCGCTCCCCCGTAGGATTCAGGACCCGAGGGCTGAATCGGCACCCTTCGTTACAAAGCTCTCCGGAGGCGGGGGCCCGCAAACCTTGTCGGCCCACCCGCCCCGGCTTCTCGCACCGTTCAGCGGCGCGGCTTCGTCAGCAGCACCATGCGGAACTTGCCGATCTGGATCTCGTCTCCTCCGCCCAACTCGGCCTCGTCGACAGGCTCACGGTTCACATAGGTGCCGTTCAGGCTGCCCACATCCCGGACGCCGAAACCTCCGCCGCGCCGGAAGAACTCCACGTGCCGACGGGAGACCGTGACGTCATCGAGGAAGATGTCGCTGTTGGGATGGCGGCCCGCGGTCGTCACGTCACTGTCCAGAAGGAAACGGCTACCGGCGTTGGGCCCCCGCTTGACCACGAGAAGCGCGGTCCCCACGGGAAGGGCGTCGGCGCTGTTCGGGTCATCGGTCGACGCATCGTCGCCGGTGGACTCGTCCTCCAGGGCCTGTATTCCGGAGATCGAAATGGTGGATGTGACGTCGCCGACTGACTCCCCGGCCGCCCCCGGTTGCGGGGTCGCCTGCTGGGGCCTGCTGATCGGGGTCCCACAGTGGGAGCAGAAACGGGCATCATCCGCAACGGCGTGACCGCACTGCGTGCAGTAAACGCTCGACATAGGTCGGCTCGGCCTCCTACCGCACGGGGCGGTGCTTGATTCGGCTGATCGGTGACACGTTCCGGGCGCCGAACGGGCTCCCCACCCGCCCACCGCCCGGAGCGGCGAGGCGACGCGCCGCGCGGCAGCGGTACGCCTCACGTGGTCGGTCTGTCAGGTCTCTTCCCCCATGTCGTCCTCCTCGTCACCCCCGGCCAGGCGTCCGCACGGCCGGGATCACCGACCCGGCCGGTGACGCGGTACACCGGGGAACACTCGACTTTAAACCATATCCGTGCCCCGGAAGGCGCGTGCGCCCTCCCCGGCCTGCCATGGACACCCGGGCCCGCCCCGGCAGGGGGATCCGCGGCCCCGACGCCCGGGGCGCCGTCTCCGCAGGACCTCACCGGACATGGATACCTGCTCTGGTGCTGATGCCGCTCCGACCGGTTTGGTTCGCCCCTGGGGCCACGGATTCGAAAGAAGTTTCCCGGCCGCCCCGAAGCGCCGTCGTGTCCAGTTTAGCCGGAGCGCCCCGTCCACGGCCGGGGGCTGTGGACGCGGGGCGCGCGGCGGACCCGCCGCGCGCCCCGGGAACCTATCCCTCGGCCCGCTCCACCACGGACGCCCACTCGTCCAGAAGGGCGTGGGCGGCGTCGGAGTCGGGGCCCTCGGCCCACAGGTGGGTCACGGCCTCGGAGGTGTCGGGCAGGACCAGGGCCCAGCCGCCGTCCTCCTCCAGGACGCGTACGCCGTCGGTGGTGTCCAGCTCCCTGTCCCCGGCGGCCTCCACCACGGCCCGCATGACGCTGCCCTTGACCGCCCACGGTGTGGGAACCGAGCGCCGCAGCAGGTGTGCCCGGGGGATGGCGCGGTCGATCCGCCCCACCGGGCGCTGCGCCCGCGCCACCAGCCCCAGCAGCCGCACGAACGCGGCGATGCCGTCACTGGTGGGGCTGAACTCGGGGACGATGAACCCGCCGCGGTTGTCGCCGGCGAAGACCGTCTCGTCCCCGGCCGCGCGTACGGCCTTGGTCAGCTCGTCGGTCGCTGTGGCCGTCCACCGCACCCGGGCGCCGTGCGCCTGGGCCACCCGCTCGGCCACCCGCGTGGTCGTGACCGGAAGCGCCACGGTGCCCCCGCCGCGCTCGGCGGCGACCAGGTCGAGGAAGACCAGCAGCGCACGGTCGTCGTCGATCAGGGAACCGGTCTCGTCCACGATGGACAGCCGCTCGCCCACCGGGTCGAACCGCACCCCGAAGTCGGCGTTGGACCCGGACACCAGTGTGGCGAGCCGCTCCATGTCGCGCATCCGCTTGGAGGCCGTGTCGGTGGGCGAGAACTCGTCGAGGCGGTTGTTCACCGTGAGCACGTCCACACCGATCCGGCCCAGCAGGGACGGGAGGATCAGCGAACCCGTACCGCCGGCGCAGTCCACCACGACCTTGAGCCCGGCCTCGGCGATACCGGTGGTATCCACCGAGCGCAGCAGGTCGTGGGAGTAGTTCTCCACCCCTCGGGAGGGGAAGGTGAGCTCGCCGATCTCGCCGGGGAAGGCCCGCCGGTACTCCGCACGGGAGAAGACCCGGTCCAGCTTGCGCTGCGCCCCGGGCGACAGGTCGGCGCCCTCCCCGTCGAGGAAGAGGATGTCGACCGACTCCGGGTCCCCCGGGCTGGTGCGCAGGAAGATGCCGCCGCTCACACCGCTCTGCGCGGTGTGCAGCCGCGCCACCGGCAGGGGCACGACCTCCAGGTCGCGCACGTCGATCGCCGCGGCGGTGAGCGCGCTGATCACTGCGCGCTTGAGCGTGCGCGCCGCCCGCGACACGTCGCGGGAGGTCGTGACGATCGCACCCTTCTTCAGCGTGGTCGCGTACGCATTGGCCAGGCGTACCGCCAGCTCCGGGGTGATCTCCACGTTGATCAGTCCGGAGACCCCGCGGGGCCCGAACAGGGAGCGCTGACCGCGCGACTCCCACACGACGTTGGTGTTGACGACCGCCCCGGCCTCGATGGTCTTGAACGGGTACACCTTGACGTCGTTGTGGACGTAGGCCTCGGACTCGATGACGCAGTCCTCGCCGACGACCGCGCCCTCCTCCACCCGCACCGCCGACATGACGTCGGTGTTCTTGCCCACGACCGCGCCGCGCAGGTTCGCGCCGCGGCCGACGAACACGTTGTCGTGCAGGACCGTGCGGTGGCAGAAGGCGTCGGCGCGCACCACGGCGTTGCTGCCCACCACGGTGAACTCGCGCAGTTCCGCCCCGGCCTCGACCTTGGCGTAGTCACCGATGTAGAGCGGGCCCCTCAGGACGGCCTTGGGGTCCACCTGGGCGCCCTCGCCCACCCACACACCCGGTGACATCTCGAAGCCGTCGATGTCCACGTCGACCTTGCCCGAGAGCACGTCGCCCTGCGCGCTGAGGTAGCTCTCGTGGGTGCCCACGTCCTCCCAGTAGCCGTCGGCGATGTAGCCGTAGAGGGGCTCGCCCTCCTTGAGCAGTTCGGGGAAGACGTCACCGGACCAGTCGACCACCTCGCCCGCGGCGACCCGGTCGAGGACCTCCGGCTCCATGATGTAGATGCCGGTGTTGACCGTGTCCGAGAAGACCTGGCCCCACGTGGGCTTCTCCAGGAACCGCTGGATGCGGCCCTGGTCGTCCACGATGATGATGCCGAACTCCAGGGGGTTGGGGACCCGCTTGAGGGCGATGGTGACCTTGGCTCCGCTCTCGCGGTGGAAGCGCACCATGTCGGTGAGGTCGATGTCGGTGAGCGCGTCACCGGAGATGACGATGAACGGTTCGCCGCGCAGGTGCTCCTCGGCGTTCTTGACACTGCCCGCGGTTCCGAGGGGGACCTCCTCGGCGACGTAGTCGAGCTTCATGCCCAGTTCCTCACCGTCGCCGAAGTAGTTGCGGATGAGGGTGGCCAGGAACTGGACGGTCACCACCGTCTCGGTGAAGCCGTGCTTGCGCAGCAGGCGCAGGACGTGCTCCATGATGGGCTTGTTGACCACCGGGAGCAGGGGTTTGGGCTGGTTGGCGGTCATCGGCCGCAGACGGGTCCCCTCACCGCCCGCCATCACGACGGCCTTCATCGGCGGGGCCGCCGGCGTCCGCGGGGCGTCGCCGGGGGTGCTGGGGGCGGTCATCGCGCGTACCTCCGTACGGGAACGGCGCCGGAGGCCGCGTGGGGATGGAGTTCGGAGCACGCGCTCACGCGCGCCGTGGGACATGTTCTCATTGCGGAGACGACACTCCCTTTCGATCCGACAGGACTCACGGTGCGGCGGCCCGCCCCGGATCGACTCCGTCAACACTGTCCCGGTCGGTCGGATCGGTCCGATCCGTGCCGTGCGCGGCACGGGGTCGCTGTCTCCGGCGGCCACGGGGCCACCGGGGTGATCAGCGCGCCCGCGCGCGCCGGGCCCGGGCGATCAAGCCCAGCCCCTGCACGGCGTAAAGCAGTCCGGCCCACCAATACAGAGCCGTTCCCCACAGCGCGAAGGCCCAACCCATAATTCTCGCCACATCGCCCACGAGGGACTGGTGCCCGGCGATGAACAGCAGGGGAAAGGCGTAGAGCAGGCACAGCGTGGCGGCCTTTCCGGCGAAGTTGACCGGGAGGGGGCCGTAGCCGAAATGGCGCAGCAGCGGCAGCGCGCCGATGATGAGGACGTCGCGCAGCACCAGGATGGCCATGAGCCACCACGGGATGATGCCCCTGACGACCAGCCCCAGGAGCGCGGCGAAGATGTAGAGCCGGTCGGCGAGGGGGTCCAGGACCGTTCCCAGGCGCGAGGCCTGGTTCCAGGCGCGGGCGATCTTGCCGTCGAGCCAGTCGCTGGCCCCGGCGAGGGCGAGGACGAGCAGGGCCCACCAGTCGGCCTCCGGCCCCAGGACGAGCCACAGGAACAGGGGCACGCCGAGCAGTCTGAGCATGCTCAGGATGTTGGGAACGGTCCAGATCCGGTCACTGACCGCTGGCGGGGCCGTACCGCCCCCCGACTCGCCGTCTTCGTCCGCCCCGGATCTCACCATGGCGCCCACGATAGCCGCCGACGGGAACGTTTCCTTCCTTGAACGGCCACCACCTGCGACGACGTGTCCCACGGCGCGCGCACCGAACCGCCGTGCCTCATCCGGGAGCCGACGCGGTGTCGAGCAGCGGCGCCAGTCGGCGCAGGGGGCCGACCCCGGTCGGTTCGGCGTCCTGAAGCGGGATCCGCACCAGCCCCAGGTGCGCGAAGCGCTCCAGCGTGGCCGACAGGGACGCGGCGCCGTCCGGGCCGGGTGCCCGGGGGATCTGGTTGACGACGACGGGCCCGAGCCGGAACCCGGCACCGGTGAGCCGCTCGACGGCGCGGGCGGTCTCGGCGAGCACCACGCGCCGGGGCAGGGTCACGAGTGTGACGCTCGCGTCCTCGCGCAGCCGGGCCGTGGCCCGCTCCAGTCTGCGGCGGCGTTCGTGCAGGCGCTCCAGGAGGGGGTCTCCCTCGGGCGCGCCGGTGCCGACGGCGTCGGCGAAGGCCTCGGCCCTGCGGGCACGTTCGCGCTGGCGGGCCAGGCCCACCACCCACGGCGTCAGGAGGGCGGGCAGGTCGAGCAGGCGCAGCAGGTGTCCGGTGGGCGCGCTGTCGACCACCAGGTGGTCCCAGAGGCGGCCGACCTCGTCCATGCGGTCGATGAGCAGGTCCGCCAGGGCGGACTCGGCCATGCCGGGCGCGGCCGCCGCCCGGTCCAGGTGGCGGTGCACCGCGGGCAGGACCTCGCGGGGCACGGCCCGGCGCGCGTCCTCGGCCACCCGGGCGACGCGGCGGCGCACGGCGGCCTCCGCGTCGGGTTCGGCGGCCCACAGGTTCGGCGCCACCGCGGCGGGACCGTCGGACAGCGGCGCCTCCAGTGCGTCGCCCAGGGAGTGGGCCGGGTCGGTGGAGAGCACCAGGACCCGGCGGCCGGCGTCGGCCAGGGCCAGGGCCCGGGCGGCGGCCAGGGTGGTCTTGCCGACACCGCCCTTGCCGCCGACGAAGACGATCGGTGCGGTGGTCAACAGCAGCCTCCCGGGGATCCGAACTCCTCGCGCCCCATCCGCCGGTGCCATGCGTGCAGGTCGGCGACCATGTACGGGATGAGGTCGAGGGTCTCGTAGGCGGCGGGGTCGTCCACCCCCAGCGCCTCCAGCATGAGCAGGGCGCGCAGGGTGTCCTGCTGGGTGCGCGCCTCCCGCCGCCTGGCGTGCCCCCAGCGCGCCTCGAAGACCGCCTGGTGGAAGTCCTCGACGCGGCGCCAGGCGGTGAGGGCGCGCCGCCCGGCCCGGACCAGGGGCCCGGGCCGGGCGGCGCCGTCGCGGCCCTCCACTAGTCGGCGCCCTCGGCCGCGGGCTCCGGGGTCTCGTCCCCGTCCCGCCCGGCTTCCGCCTCGGGCCGGTCGGCGGTGCCGGTGCCCCGGTCCCGGTAGGCCCGGCGCAGGGCGATGCCGGCCTCGGCCATCATCCACAGGGCGAGCCCGAAGATGACCGCGTCGAGCGGTGCCAGCAGGAACCGCTGGATGCCCTCCTCGGAGGAGGCGAACCGCACCGCCTGGATGACGAGCGCCCAGGAGGTCATGACGGCCAGGAAGACGAGCGGGACCAGGATCGCGACGGGGTTGCGGCCGCGCTTGGTCACCCACACCGCGATCACCGACAGCGCCAGGGCCGCCGTGAGCTGGTTCGTGGTGCCGAACAACTGCCACAGGGTGCCCAGGGCGAAGTCGCCGGGCACCAGCGACAGGGCGAGGGGGAAGGCGACCGCGATCAGCGTGGCGACGGTGATGTTGCGGGCCAGGAAGGTGGCCGACCGGTGGAGGGCCCCGCCGCCGGCCTTGTCGGCCACGATGGTGGCGATCTCCTGGATCGTGTACCGCTGGAGGCGCACCGCCGTGTCCAGTGTGGTGGCGGCGAAGCTCACCACGACGACACTGGCGAAGACCAGGCCGGTGGCCTCGGGGACGCCGATGTTGGCGGCGAACCCGGCGACCCCCTGGACGAACTTGCCGCCCGCACCGGTGCCCGCGGCCTCCCAGTCGACGTAGATGTCGGCCCAGGCCGTGCCCTCGTTGGCGGAGAACACCATGATGCCGGCGGTACAGGCCAGGATGGAGCAGACCGCGAGCGTGCCCTCGCCCAGGGAGCTGAGGTAGCCGACGTACCTGGCGTCGGTCTCCTTGTCGAGCTGCTTGGACGTGGTGCCCGAGGCCACCAGGCTGTGGAACCCGGACACGGCGCCGCAGGCGATGGTGATGAACAGGAGCGGGAAGATCGACGGCGACCCCTCGGGCACGTCGCCCCGGAAGGCGGGGGCGGCGATCGTGTCCATACCGACGACCACCCCGACCATGATGACCACGAGCGCCAGCACCATCTGGTGCTGGTTGATGTAGTCGCGCGGCTGGAGCAGCGTCCACACCGGCAGCCGCGAGGCGAAGAAGGTGTAGGCGAACAGCAGGGCGATCCACACGACCGAGGCCTCCACGCCCAGGGCGGCGGCGATCGGGTCGACCGTGACGGGCACCATCTGGCCCAGCGGGATGCAGGCGTAGACGACGACCAGCGCGATGATGGACGGGATCAGCGCCGCCGTACGGCGGCGGTAGACGATCTGGCCGACCCCGATCGCCAGCGGGACGGTCACCAGGACCGGCAGCACGGCCTCGGGGTTGCTGATGAACAGGCCGGCGATGACCACCGCGAACACTGCGTTGACCAGGGTCACCAGGAAGAAGATGATCAGCAGGAACAGGATCCGGGCGCGCGCCCCGATCACGTCCCTGGCCAGGACCCCGATGCCCTTGCCCTTGTGCCGGACCGAGACGACGATCGATCCGAAGTCGTGGGCTCCGGAGGCGAAGACCGTTCCCAGGACGACCCACAGCAGCGCGGGACCCCACCCCCAGAACACGGCGATCGCGGGCCCGACGATGGGGGCGGCTCCGGCGACCGAGATGAAGTGGTGCGCGAAGACGATGTGCTTGTTGGTGGGCAGGTAGTCCACGCCGTCCCTGTAGGCGTGCGCGGGGGTCACGAAGGCCGGGTCGAGCCGGTAGACCCGCTTGGCGAGATAGGCGGAGTAGAAGCGGTAGCCGAGCGCGAACAGCGCCAGGGCCCCGAGGAGGACGACTACGGCGGGCATGCGTTTTCCTTCGCTATGCGCGGAGCGCCCCCGGTTCGTGGCCGGCGGGCACCCCGTTCCGGGGGGTGGTGTACAGTCCCGAGAAATTAACATGAGGCATACGTCACAGAAAAGGTTCGCCCGTGTACGACCTGGCAGCGGCCTGGCGCCGTTCCCCGTCCGGCGAGATGTGCTGGCTCTCCGACGACGGCCCCCGCGCCCTGCCGGTCGTGCCGCTGATGGCCGACCACCCGTGCGTCGCCCTGCCGCTGGCCTACCTGTCCGAGGCCGACTCCCTGCTCGACCGGGCGGCGTTCTGCCTGTCGGCCGCGGCCGGGCCGCAGGAGCCGACCCTGGTCGCCACCGGCCGGATCCGGGTCCGCGTCGACCTGGACGGGTCGGTCTTCGGCGGGGACCTGGTCGAGCAGGAGGCCGTCAAGCACCCGCCCACCCGGCTGCGGGCCGGGAGCCTCATGGCGCGCCGGGAGAACTGGTGGTGGATGCCGCGCGCCGTGGTGAGCATGGTCGAGGTGGACGCCGTGCGCCCGCTGCCCGCGCGCACACGGGCCGACGACGCCCTGCTGGTCCGCCAGGTCGGCGCGGACGCGCGCGTGGACACGGTGACCGCCCGGGACTGGTCCGCGGGACCGGGCGGGGAGGTGGAGCTGTGGCCGCGCGACGGGTCCGGTCTGGACGGTGACGGAACGGCCCTCGTCCTGGGCCACCAGGCCAGCCCGGACTACGAGCGCTGGGAGTGCTGGAGGCGCACCGGTCGGCTGCGCGGACAGACGCTGACGGTGGCGGCGGCCGACGGCGGGCCCGAGCCCGACCCGCGCCCCTTCACCCTGCTGGAGCGGCTGCGCAACCACCGCGAGGTGCGCCGCGCCTGCCGAGCGGGCATCACCGCCGCCGAACGCCGCCTCGCCCGCTGACGGCCGCCTCAGGAGCCCAGGACGGCGTCGGCCGCGCGCAGCCCGGACAGCAGCGCGCCGTGGACGGTGGCGGTGTGCTCGATCTCCGTGGCCTCCCCGGCGAAGTACAGCCGGTCGCCGACCGGCTCCCGCAGGGCCTCGCGGTCGCCGTCGTGGGACCCCACGGCGGTGTAGGAGAAGGCACCGCGCGCGAACGGGTCGCCGCTCCAGTGGGTGAGGTGGTGGTCGACGGGGTCGGGGGCCTTGCCGAAGAGGGTGCGCAGCGACGCCATCGCGTGCTCGACCACGTCGCCCTCCTCCATCGCCGCCAGGAAGCGGGCGGCGTTGCCCCCGTTGCGGCAGACCAGGACCGGCCGGCCCAGGACGCGCTGTCCCGCGTACCAGTGGAACCAGGTGCCCTTCTCGGTGCCCAGATGCACGATGACCTCGGAGTCGCCCCAGAAGACCTCGTCGAAGAGCAGGAACAGCTTCTCCATGCTGCCGTTGCCCAGGCGCTCGACGGCCCGGTGCTTGTCCTCGGGCAGTTCCGGTTCGAACCCGACCTGGCCCGCCTTGAGCACCCCCAGCGGGAGGGTCACCAGGACCCGGTCGGCGACCAGGGTCTGCTCGCCCTCCGGCGTGTCCACGCGGACCGCGGCACCGGTGCCGTCGTGGGAGACACCGAGCACCACGTGCTCCAGGCGCACGTCCAGCCCCCGGGCGAGGTGGTCGGTGAGCCGCTGCATCCCGTCGGGGAACACGACGTCGTCGCCGCTGAACTCGTGCAGGGAGGCCACAGCGCCGAAGGCGATCTCGGTGGGGTCGGCGCCGTGGTCGCCCTCGGCCATCCGGTGGACGATCTCCCCGGCGTCCCGGGCGCGGGCGCGCACCAGGTTCGCGTCGTAGAGGGCCTGCCGGATGCCCTCCTCCATGGACTCGCCGGAGTCGGTGCCGACCTTGGCCCAGTACATGTGCTCGTGCAGGAGGTGGACGTCCTCCATGTTGCGGCGGTGGCGGTCGAAGAGGAGCCGGCGGCCCTTGGGGTCGTAGGCGGTCTCGGTGGCGCGGTTGAACACCTCCGTGGGCGCCTGCGACGCACGGACCAGTTCGGCGAGGGGGTTGTTGGCCTCGCCGCGCATCCAGGAGGCCCCGGCGTCGACCGTGCAGCCCTCCCAGAGCCGGACCGAGTGGATGCGTCCGCCCGTGCGGCCGCGGGCCTCCACCACGGTGACGCGCTCGCCCGCCTCCGCGAGCCGGTCGGCGGCGGCCAGACCCGCCATGCCCGCGCCCACCACGAGGGTGTGCCCCCGGCCGGGAGCGGCCGTGCGGCCGCGGGGTTCGTCCGCCGCAGCGGCCCTGGACTCGGGTTCCCCGGACCCCTGTCCCTGCACGTCTCCCGGGTCGGCCATCGCGTGTCCTCTCGCCGGTACCAGCCAACGATCGCGACCCTATGCACATTTCATGGGACTTTCAGCCACGACACCCCGCATGGTAGAACCATCGGCACGGAACGTGCATCTGAGTGGAAAGTCCCGTGCCACAGCAGACTGTCGAAGGAGAGAGCGCGTGCCCGCGTGGAACATCCAGCCCTCCGAGGTCGGCGGTGTCCTGAACTCCGTGGCCGGACACCTCGGCGAGGAGGGCGGCGAGGGCCTCGTCGGCGTCATGGAGAACATCGAGGAGCACCTCGGCAACTGCGCCGAGTGGTCCAAGAGCGGCATCGTCGCCATGGCGCTGGGCGAGTTCGCCGAGCACCACTTCGGGGTCATGGGCGAGATGGTGGGGCTGACGGTCTCCGCCGTCACCCAGACCAGCGAGGCCACCACCCACTACGTGAACGGCAACACGGAGATGGCGCTGGAGGCCCAGCGCAGCGCCGGGGTGGTCCCCGAGCCGGAGCCCGAACCCGCCTATCCCCACGGCCCCAACCAGCCCTACTGACCCCCCTTCCCCTCCCCGAGCGGTGCGCTGCCCCTGCCCCGACCGGCCCCGGCACGGCACGCCGGGAAACGCCGCTGCGCCCCCGCCCCGCACACAGGTAGACGGTGGTTCCCCTTGACCGACCTGATCGACCCCAGCCAGTTCCCCATCCCCGAGACCTACGCCACCTCCCTGGAGTGGATGGCCGGCAAGCTCAAGACCGACGGCACCGACCTCACCGACTCGGTCGGCGACATCACCGGCGCCTGGTCCGGCCTGGAGGGCGTGTACTCCGCGCCGGAGGCGGAGGACCTCTACGGCGCCCTGTCCCCCCTCACCGGCGACGCCTCCGACGTGTCCTCGGACCTGTCCAGCGCCGCCGACGCCCTCATCGACTTCGCGGAGGCCGTGGCCGAGATCAAGCGGCGCTGGACCGCACTGCGCAGCGACTCCTACGCGTTCCTCCAAAGCATCGACTACGGGAACCAGGAGGGCTGGGACGAGGGCGGCGGCTTCCTGTGGTGGAAGGAGGAGAGCGACAAGGTCACCGAGCACAACGCGCTGCTCGACCGGGCCGCCGGACTCGTCCACGAGTTCGAGGAGGCCGAGCGGACCTGCGCCAACGCCATCACCGCCCTGGTCGGCGGCACCCGCTTCGTCGCCCAGAACACCGAGGGCACCCGCGAGGCGGGCGGGGGCGAGTTCGTGTACGGGTTCGACGAGCCCCTCGAAGGCGTGGCCATGGAATGGGGCGCACCCCAGGCGACCGACCACGCCTGGTACAACGACGTCGGCGACGCCGTGGGCGACTTCACCATGGGCGCCCTGGAGGACCTCGGCGGGATGGTCGGCCTCCACGGCGAGCAGGGCTGGCTGTGGTCCGGCGGCTCCTGGGGCGACAACCTGTGGGACTACTACGGCGGCGCCCTGGAGGGCACGGCCGCCCTGGCGGGCTTCGGCCGGGACGAGAACGGGAACTGGGGGCACGACTGGGGCCGGGCGGGCGAGGCCTGGCGGGACACCGCCCACGCCGTCGTGCCGTGGGAGGAGTGGGGCGAGCGGCCCTGGTACGTCATCGGGACCGCGGCGCTCAACGTCGGAGCCGTGGTCGGCGGTGTCGCGCTGTCCGCCACCGGTGTGGGCGCGGTCGTGGGCGCCCCACTGCTGGCCTGGCGCGGCTCCAGGATCCTCAACGCGGCGGGCGGCGGCGACCGCACCCCCGACATCGACACGCCGGACTTCCCCGGCGGGATCGACCCGACCCTGCTCGCGCGGGTGCCGCGCTTCGGCGACGGTCCCCTGGCCCAGGTCGACCTGGGCGACCTCGACGGCCTGGACCTGGACGCGGACGGCTTCGGCCGGATGACCGAGGCCCTGTCCCGGCTCGACGGCGCCCAGAACACCCCCGACCCGCACACGCCGGGCGGCGGGCCGGGGGCGGCCGCGCCGCGCACCCCCGACACCGATCCCGGCCCCGAGGCCGACGGCCGGCCCGCCGGTAACGGCGGGAACGGCGGCGAGCGGCGCGACCCGACCGCCGAGGAGCTGGACGCGGCCCAGGACGTCCTGGACGGCCTCGACCCGGACTCGCGCCGCGACGTGGAGGCGGGCCTGGACGCCGAGGAGGACGCGTGGGTGGCCTCCCAGGTGCCCGACGACGTCTCCACCGTCAACGACACCCCGGTGAGCCGCTACGAGACCGACGGCCCCGAGGGCGACCGCGAACCCGCCCTGCTCGGCCCGCGCGCCGACACCGGCGACGCCGAGGCCGTGCCGGAGGTGCCCGCCGACGGTCCGCTCGACCTGTCCGGCAGCGACGGCGACCGCTACGACCAGCCCGACACCGAGGACCGGGACGGCGTGGAGGCGGCCGACCGCGGCCCCGAGGTGGTCGACAGTGTGGACAACGACGTCCGTCCCGAGGCCGACGCGCCCAGCCGCGACTCCCCTGCGGGCACCGTGTCCACCGGCGACGGCCCCGGCCAGGGCGGCGGTACGGACAGCGGGGACGGCGCGCCGGGCGGCTCCGGCCGCCCCGGCGGAGCGGCCGGGGGCGACGGACCGACCGGAGACACGGGCGGCGCCGACACCGGGGCACCCGAGCCCCTGGACCCCCAGCGCCGGGACGCCTACACCCGGCAGGTCCGGACCCAGGAGGTCGTCGACCGGCTGGGCCTGGAGGACGGGAACGTCTCGTGGCGGGAGTTCTCCACCCGCTTCACCGAACTCGTCAACGAACGTCCCGACCTGTTCAACGAGTTCTACGACCGCGGCGGCTCCAGGCGCAGCACCGAGATCAAGGTCGGGGACCACACCATCCCGGTCCTCACCCGCGCCGACGACGCCTCCCCGTGGGTGCCCCGCGACAGCCTCGCCACCCCCGACAGGCCGAACTACCTCACCGCCGGTGAGCGGATCACCGTCCACGCCGACCCCGACGACCCCAGGGTCGGCCACCTGAACGACCTCGCCGAAGAGCGCCGACAGGCGATCGACGCCGACCAGGCGGCGGAGAAGACCCTGCGGGACCAGCGGGAACAGTACGGCCAGGGCTCCCCCGAGGCCATCCGGGCCGAGAACGAGCACTCCCCCAAACACCACCGGATGACCACGGCCAGTGAGGACTTCGGCGAGGCGATCGCCGAGCACGCGGTACGCGAGCAGTTCGACGGCCACCACACCATGAGGCTGAGCGACGGCGAAGAGGTGGACCTCCCGGCCCTGAGCGAGGACGGGCCCGTCGTGCACTCGACCAGGCCCGCCAACGGCAACCACCAGTTCGACCAGATCTGGCGCACCGACGACGGCGGTATCGTCGTCGTCGAGGCCAAGAGCAGTACCGACACCGGTCTCGGCGAGCGCACCGTGACCGGGGCAGACGGCGAACCCAAGCGAGTCCAGCAGGGCACTCGGGAGTACATGATGGATATTCTCGAAAAAATGCGCGAACGCGGACGAGACGACCTGAACGCCACTGATAACGAACTATCACTCGCCCGCGAGATCCAGACCGCCCTGGACGAGGGGAAGCTCCACTACGTGGAGGTCAAGGGCGTTCCGGATGGAAATCGATTCGGTGGATACACCTTCGGCGCGTTCGACGTCTCCAAGTAGGAAGCAGACATGGCAGTCGACATCCCACGGCACGATGTGAACCGACCGGCGTACGCAGTCCACGCGGAGCACTTCCCGAAGGACAGGGAAGAAGAGGTCGCCCGACTCGTGAGAACCGCGAATTCCATCGACTCGGTACTCAGTTCCCTGTACCTGGACGCGCGGATCAGCCTGGCGCTGGACCCCCGTGCCGCCCAGTTGGAGACCTGGCAGGCGTGGACCACGTCCATGCAGGTCGCCCACGCCCTCTTCGCCCTCTCCACCGCACCCGAGGGCACCGGGGTGGAGTGCGTCATCGACCGCAGGCCCCGACGCCTGACCGCCACCGGCCCCCGCTACTTCACCAACGCCGGCCACTGGACCCAGGCGTTCTTCCTCGCCCTGACCTGCCGGGAGGAGGAACGCTGGAAGGAGCTGTGCCGCGTCCCCGTCGACCTGCTGCGCGAGGCCGGGGAGAGCAAGGGCACCCGCTACAACACCTACCTCTACCACTGGATCGCCGCCCTCCAGGCGTTCATCCTCCACCGGCCCGAACTGGTCGACGAACTCACCGCCGCCATGGAGCTGTCCGCACCCGGACGCGCGGAGATCGGCGCGGCGGAGACGCTGGACAAACTCGTCTTCCCGCAGATGAACACGTTCCTGAAGTTCGCCCAGGGCGACTCGGACGCCTTCAACGACGCCCTCGCCGACGGGCTCCGCCTGTTCCGCGACTACCACACCGCCAGCGAGGAGCGAGCCGCAAAGATCGACGGCGCCGTCCCTCTCGGTCTGCTGGCTCTGGCGTGCATGGCCTACGACCGCAGCCACTTCGAGCCCGGCTTCCGGCTGGAGGTGGAGTCCGGCTACCTGCCCAAGCACATCGTCGAACGCTCCTGGTACGGCGAGTTCCCCCTCTGATCCCGAACAGAAAAACCAACGGCCTCCGGTCAGCCGATCACGGATCCGGGAGGATCGAGAGGAGAGCATGCCGACCCATGGCTTCCGCCGCGGCCACTTGGGCCCCCGAGAACAGCAGGAACTGCTCCGCAGGATCGGCACGGAGCTGCTCTCGGCCGTCGGCGACGAATGGGAGACCGTCACCTACACCGCGTGGGTCCTCGCCGGACGGATGGCGGACCGGCTGGAGCGGACCGCGCCCGACGGCACGGCCGAGCGCATGCGGGCCCCGCTGGGCGTGATCGACCCGGTCCGGGAACTGCGGGCCGGAATGTACCAGGACGGCAAGGGGACCTGGTTCACCCTGACCTACACCATCAGCCGCCCGGGACGGTTCAAGACCGACTACGACTACGACGGCCGCCCCGACTTCACGTTCTACCCCAGTGCCGCAGACTTCGCCCGGGACGTGGAACTCTTCCCGCGCGACGCCGGGCACACCCCCGATTGGCTGCGCGCACACCTGGACGAGGCGGCTCGGGGCGAGGGGTAGCGGCACACGGACGGGACCGTCCGAGCGGCGGCTCGGACGGTCCCGGGACCTCGAAGGGTCCGGTCAGCAGGTGTTGTTCTGGCTGTTGTCCCAGGTGATGTTGCGAACCACCGTGCCGTAGGCGCACGGGTTCTCGTTGAGCGCCGTGTCGACCAGCCTCAGGTTGGCGAACGTGATGTTCGAGGTGTTGGCGAACTCCGACCGCGCCGCGATCCGGATGTCGCCCGGCCCCGCCACGGTTCCGCCCTGTTCGGCGACCGTGACGTTGTGGCAGTTCTCGATCAGCATCGCGTTGCTGCCGGTCTGGGCGATGTCCACCCGCTCGATCACCGCGCCCCCGCTCTCGGAGACGCAGAAGATGCCGCGTCCGCCGCCGCGCGCGTACACCTCGCCGACCCGGATGTTGACCGGGTAGGAGGAGCCCACGCGCCCGTTGCGGTTGGCCATCCGGAAGGCCGCGTAGCCCGTTCCGGTCCCGGCGCCCACGCCGTCGACCCGGTCGACGGTGGCGTTGACGGTGTCGTTGAGCAGCAGGCCGGACTGGCCGGTGTCGCGCGCGGTCACGGTGCCCACGGTGAGTCCGTCCACCCCGTAGGTCTCCACGCCGTGCTTGTCGGTGCCGGAAACGTACACGTCGTCGATACGGATGTCGCGGGCCTCGCGGACCGCGTCGTTGTCGCGGCTGTCGACGCGCACGCCCAGGCCGCCGGAGAGCCGGAGGTCGAGCTGGCCGAGGTGGACGTCCTGGGAGGTGCGGACCCAGACCCCGAAGTAGGGGGCGCCGGTCAGCGACAGGTGCGGGACCGACACGTCCTGGGCGTGCCTGATGCGTATGGCGGCGTTGTTGGCGGTGGGCGTGCCCGTCACGTCGATCGTGCCGCACACCTCCAGCGAGGTGTGGCTGGGCAGGTCCAGGGAGGTGTTGGCGGGCATGGACCCCGAGCCGCGGACCACCACCCTCTCCTGCGAGGTGCGGCCCGGGGTGAGGCCGTTCACGGCGGCGCGCATCGCGGAGAGCATGTTCCCACCGGTGTAGACGGTGCTGCCGTGGGCCCGCGCGGTCCAGGTGGACCCGCTCCGCACGGCTTCGGCGTCGTGGTCGCCGGTGCCGCACTCGCCGTCGCCGCCGGTGCCGCCGTCGACCTCGATGAGGTCCCAGATCTGGCTGGCGCCGTCGTGGGGGTCCCACTGGGAGAGGCGGTCGC